>JAAUQE010000331.1 GCA_012032425.1 Leptolyngbya sp. RL_3_1
ACTGTCGGCCCGAAGGGGTTGGGCGATCGCCCGAATCGATTTGTGGCCGCGATTGGAACCCCCCCGGCGGCGACCATGGCGAACCTGATTTGGCTGCCGCCATCGCCCATGCCCAGCAGATGGGCAAAACGGTGCCCCTGGTCGCCTTTGGTCATATGCACCATAGTTTGCGCCATCGCCGCGATCGTCTACGCGATCGCCTCACTGTTGATGGCCAAGGTACGGTCTACCTCAATGCTGCTGCGGTCCCTCGCGTGATCAAAACGGCAACCACGTGTCAACGCAATTTTTCTCTCGTTACCTTGCGTAAGGGCCAAGTCCAGGATGCCAGTTTGACCTGGATTGATCAGGATTTACAAATCGTTGCCGAGGAGTCGCTGCTCCAGCGTCAAGGGACGGCGGAACAACAATATGCTTAATAATCAGGCCAAACAAAAAGCTGCGACCTAGAAGGCCGCAGCTTTTTGTTGACAGGCTAAGTCACCGAGTTAAGACGGTCGCGGTCAATCCGCCGCAACCTCATCCGGATCGTCGGTCGCAGCAATCTCATCGCTGTCATCAACGATGTAATCGGCCTCTTGCGCTTCTTTTTCAGCCCGCTTAGCTTCGGCCTGTTTCCGCAACTGTTCGCGATACTTCTCAGCCATTTCTTCGGCGCGATCGAAGACCACATCAGGGTTCTTAACCATGTCGCCCGGTTCAGGCTCCAATTGCTTGGTAGAGAGGGAGATCCGACCCCGCTCAGCATCCAAATCAATGATCATCACCTTGATTTCATCATTCACATTGAAAACGCTGTGGGGCGTATCGATGTGATCGTGGGAAATCTCAGAAATGTGGAGCAGGCCGCTGACGCCACCAATATCGATAAACGCGCCGTAGGGCTTGAGGCCACGCACTGTGCCCAAGACCACTTCGCCCACCTGCAAACCATTCATCTTGCGCTCAACCAAGGCGCGACGATGGCTCAGGACAAGGCGATTACGCTCTTCATCCACTTCTAAAAACTTCAGGGGTAGATCTTCACCCACTAAGTCCTCTTTGGGCTTGCGCGTGCTGATGTGAGATCCTGGGATAAAGCCCCGCAGCCCCTCAATCCGCACCAAAGCGCCCCCTCGGTTAGTGGCAAATACGCCAGACCGAACCGTTGCATCCTCTTGCTGGAGCTGACGCACCCGTTCCCAAGCCCGCATGTACTCAATGCGGCGAATGGAGAGGGTGAGCTGTCCATCTTCATTCTCGTCCGTCAGAATGAAGAACTCCCGCATCTCATTCGACTGCAACACCTCATCGGGGCTCTCAACCCGATTAATCGACATTTCTTGGATGGGGATATAGGCAGCGGTCTTCGCACCAATGTCAATCAGCGCCCCCCTGGGTTCGAGGCTAAAGACGGTCCCCGCGACGGTGTCACCCGGATTGAAGTGATAATCGTACTTGTCTAAAAGGGCTTCAAAGTCTGCGTGGGTAAACCCGATGTCCGCTTTTTCCTGTTCCTTTTCTAACTGATTGACCATGCTAGTGTTTACCTAAGTTGTCTCCGTAATGGTGGGCAATGTCCAATGAATAATTTGAGTAAGTAGCGCTGCCCGATTGCCCTGCTGCCACAAGAACAGCAGAGAAGCGCTTCTATTGCAGCATGGGAAACCCCTTGCCAGAGTTCCAAGTATACTCCATAAGCCAGGGGTTGAAGCCAACCCGGCCAGGTTTCGGCGGAGTCGGTCATGGAGCCCGCAAATGCCCCTCGGGATAAGCTTTTACGGGTTTTGGCAACGGTCGCGAGGGACGGCGGCACCAGGATGATCCGACCAGCAATCAGGAGGCCAGCGGCCCTGAATCTTCCTTGGGTTTGTGCTCAAGCTGCTGCTCTAAACGGATGATTTCTTGATCGCGTTTTTGCACAATATCAACAATTTGATGGATGGCCCGTGCCAACGCGCCCAGCTCATCCGATCGCTCTGCCACCTCATCTAGCCCTAAATTATCTACTTTGAAGCTATGGTTTTCGACAGCGGCAACGATCGCTTCGGTGACGTAATAGATGTGGGCCAGGTCTTCCACACTTTGGTTCTGACGCTTTTCAAAGGCACTAATCACCTGGTTGTAGCGGGTGGCAATATGCCCGACCTCTGTAAATGGTTCTACAGGTACCCGTTGACTCAAGTCATTGGTCCTAGCCTGATAGTCCATGACTTGGAAGAGGTCGTAGGTTTCGGTTTTAGCGCGGTGTTCCGAGACATTTAGGCCAATTTCCTCGTCCTCTAAAGAAATTCGCAGTGGAAAGACCTTGTTGACGAGGGTGAGTACGCCCCAGGCTAAACCGAAGGTCCAGGCGGCGGCGACACCAATGCCGAAAAGCTGCACCATCACCTGGTTGCCTCGACTCAGGCCAGTACCAATCAGATCAAGCTGACCAAACAAACCCACCGAGAGGGTACCCCACATGCCAGCGGCCCCATGGACCGGAAAGGCATCTACCGCATCGTCAATTTGCCAGTGGTCGAGCAGTTGTGACGCTAAGAGGGCGATCGCTGCCCCCGTACTGCCCACAATGATCGCTAATGGCTCATTGATCACGTGACAGCAGGCCGTCACCGCCACCAAGCCTGCCAGCGATCCATTCACAAGCTGCTCGACTTCAACGACCTGGCGCTGAAAGACATTCAGAATAGTAGCCGTCAGCATACCTGCCACCCCAGCCATAACGGTATTGACCACAATGCCAGGGACCTGATCGTTGAGGGCCAGGGTACTGCCACCGTTGAAGCCAATCCATCCAAACCAGAGCAGCATTGCCCCCAGGACGGAAAAGGGAAGATTTGACCCTTGAATTCGATTCGATTGCCCTTTGCTAGAAAATCGCCCTTGCCGCGCCCCCACCACTAAAACCACCGCTAGCCCAAACCAAGCCCCGACACTATGGACAACCGTTGACCCGGCGAAGTCCACAAAGCCGATATTTTCAAGCCAGCCGCCGGCATTCCCTGACGCAATCCCATTCCAGGCCCAATGGCCAAAGAGGGGATAGATGATCCCTGACAGAAAAATGGATAAGAGCAAATAAGCTTGAAACTTAAGACGCTCTGCCGCTGCACCCGACACAATCGTCGTGGCAGTGCCACAAAACATCATCTGAAATAAGAAGAAAACCGCTTGGCTGGGCTGATCGCTAAAGGTCGGCAAAAACTCCGTACCGCCAAACCAACCGGCTTGGGGACTGCCAAACATCAAGGCATACCCAAAGAGCCAAAAAAGGCCAGCAGAGATGCCAAAGTCGGCCAAGTTTTTGACCGCAACGTTGATGCTGTTTTTAGATCGGGTCAACCCCGACTCTAAACACATAAACCCTGCTTGCATCAAAAAAACCAGGCCAGAACAAAGTAAAAGCCATAGGGTATCAATCATGGGATCTCTTCAGAAATAATCTTCCTGGGTGGCAAGTATAGCTGGGGCCAGAAAGCCTTCGGCACGCTTCATCGCCCCAATAACTCAAACAATCCATCATCAATGTCATAGCCCAACATTTGGGTCATAAACTTCAG
>JAAUQE010000332.1 GCA_012032425.1 Leptolyngbya sp. RL_3_1
GGGGCCGGGGGAACTGGATGACACCTACTACTACGGCTTTAGCCAGCGCATGAACCAAAACCTGCGGGGCACCCTCACCCCTAAGGTACTGCTGCGGGTCCGGTCCCAGGCCCCAGGATTTTGGCGGGTGATGGCCTTTGATCGCTACACCGGCCAGGGCTGGGAAGCGTCTCGGGACGAGCGCATTGAGATTCTGGAGCGATCGCCCTTCTCCTATCGGACCACCCTGCCAGAATCAGCCTGGTATGTGGGTGAGACTGACCGATCCTTGGGGCAGCGGCGGGAGGTGATTCAGACCTATACGGCCACCCTGGGGCTACCGAATCTGCTACCGGCCCTCTATCAGGCCCGCCACCTCTATTTTCCCACCCGGCAGGTGGCCATTGATGCCGAAGGGGCACTGCGATCGCCCCTGCCCCTCTCCCCTGGCTTGACCTATACGGTGGTTTCGGAGGTGCCGCTGCGCGATCGCACCCAGCTGGGGGAAGCCAGCACCGACTACCGGGATGCCATCCGCGAAAATTACCTACAGGTGCCCCCGGAAGTGGCGGCGAAGGTCCGCCAGACCGCTTTAGATTTGATGGCCGCCGCCCCAGCGCCCTTGACCAACCCTTACGAACAGGCTCTGTTTTTAGCCCAGTCCCTCAAGCAAAACTATGCCCTCCAGCCGGATCTGCCCTTTTTTGATGAGGCCGCAGACATGGTGGAGGCCTTTTTATATGAGTATGAAGGGGGTTATGGGGATCATTTCTCCACCGTGCTGACGGTGATGTTGCGGAGTCTGGGGATTCCGGCCCGACTGGTGGCGGGGTTTGGGCCAGGGGAATTTAACCCCTTTACGGGCTACTACGTGGTACGCAATACGGACGCTTACACCATGGCCGAGGTGTTTTTTCCGGGGTACGGCTGGTTTGCCTTTGACCCGATTCCCACCCATGAGGTACTGCCCCCAGAACCCCGTGCCTCCGAAACCTTCAGCGTACTGCGGCAGTTTTGGAACTGGATTGCTGGTTGGTTACCGTCACCGGTGGCCGGTTGGCTGAACGACAGCTTTCTCGCGATCGCACCCTCCTGGGGCGGCTCTTCCAAGGGTTGGGCCAGGGTTGGCAACGGGGGCTCATGGTTCTATTGGGCGGTCTCACCCTGGGGTTAGGGGGGTGGCTGCTGTGGCAAGGCGATCGCCTCTGGCGGCGACAGCGATGGCTGCAGCAACTGCCCCCCGATGGAGCGGCTCTACCAAAAGCTGCTGGCCTGGTTGGGCCAACAGGGCTTTCCCAAAGCCCCCAGCCAAACCCCTTGGGAGTATGCTCAGACGTTGACCCAAAACCCCGACTTTTCCCAAGCCTCCCCAGTGAGTACAATCATTCAAGCCTATATGGGCTGGCGCTATGGCGGTCAGCCCCAAAACTTGGAGGCCCTACAGCAGCAGTTCAAAGACCTCACCCGTCAACGCTGTTAAACCGCATACCACCAGGTGGGTATGCACAAAACCTACCGCCCCCTCATATCAAGTTCGGTTAATTGCCCTGCATTCTGCACCGGGCGCAGGCCCTGCGCCCCTACGTTCTCCTAATTTTTTCGTGGGTATTCACCCCTCCACCTCTTTCCCTATCCACATCCACCCACTGACCCGGAGGGCGCAAGCCTTGCGCCCCTACCACCCTTCCACCCCCTACCACCCCTTCCACCCTCACACCCTCACACACACCCCAACCCCCATGGACAAGCGCTCCGAACGGATCACCTTACCAACCTGGCTGCGGCCCGCGATCGGCAAAGCCAGTGAGCTGTCCACCGTGCAGCGGATCATCAAACAGCGGGGCATCCATACCATCTGTGAGGAGGGTCGCTGCCCCAATCGGGGAGAATGCTATGCCAATCACACCGCCACTTTCTTGTTGATGGGTCCCACCTGTACCCGCTCCTGCGGCTTTTGCCAGGTGGATAAGGGCCATGCCCCCATGGCTCTGGATCCCGAGGAGCCGGAGAAAGTTGCTGAATCGGTTGAGCTGCTGGGCCTGCGCTACGTGGTTCTCACCTCCGTCACCCGCGATGACCTGCCGGACCAGGGCGCAGGCTGGTTTGCCAGCACCATGGCCGCCATCCGCCGCCGCCAGCCCGAGACCCAAATTGAAGTCCTGACCCCAGATTTTTGGGGCGGCCAGCCCGACCCCCAGCAGGCAGAGCTGGTCCAGCACCAGCGCATCACCACCGTCGTCGCGGCCCAGCCCGCCTGCTACAACCACAATATTGAGACCGTGCGCAGTCTCCAGGGTAAGGTGCGCCGGGGGGCCAAATATGAGCGTAGTTTGCGGGTGTTGCAAATCGTCAAGCAGCTCAATCCCATGATTCCCACTAAATCCGGCATCATGCTGGGCCATGGGGAAACCGAAGCCGAGCTGGTTGAGACCTTGGAAGATCTGCGGGGGGTGGGCTGCGATCGCGTCACCCTGGGCCAGTACATGCAGCCTTCCCTGGAGCACCTGCCCGTCCAGCGCTACTGGACCCCGACGGAATTTGACCGCATCGGCGAGATTGCCCGCAGCCTTGGCTTTCGTCACGTGCGCTCCGGGCCTTTGGTTCGCAGCTCCTATCACGCCGGAGAAGCGGAATAAAGCTCTGATACCTAGCTGAGGGGCAGCTGAGGGGCAGCCCCCCACCCATTCCATAGGCCCCTGCTACGCCCCTCAATCCTTTGAGGTCACTGCCCACCCCCGGCCCCCACCCCTCAAACCGGTGCGGGTGGGGGGCTTTTTGTACTAACCTCGCCCTCCTAGGGGCTCTCACCCCCAGAAATTACGGACAACTCGACGATGGGCCAAATCCGTAGCCTCCCCCATGTGAAAGGACCGCTGCTGTGGAAAAGGAGCAAAATCGCGTCAAATCTCCGAAGTTCTGGGGACGGCGATCGCCCCAACCCTGGTTCTAGCGGTCCCCGCCCACCCAACTGGGCCTAAACTTCCGTGCTTCAACGGATTAGTTCTCTTTTGCCAAGGAATTATAAATACAGACATAAGCCCCCCACGGGGCAAACACCCCAAGGGGCAGCCTCTGACGGGGCAATCATCCCCCCGACGCTTTCCCCCTTGTGGGTCCAAATTATCGTTTTGAGCCCCAGGGTTTCTTTCCCATGAACGGGCTCATGCTCCCCCTGCCCCCGTGCCGCTACTCAGTGGTGCTCTACCCAAGGATCTTGAATTATGGAAGTTGCCGTCGCTGCGATCGCCCTCATAACCTTCTTTTGTGGTCGCTCCGTGTGCTGCGAACCCAGCCCCAAAATGAAGCTTAAACCCAGCTCCAGTAAGGATATGGAGCTGATGATGAACGAGTATATGGAGTACATGGCGATGGAAGACCAGCTCCAGAAAGATCAATATCAACAACTCAAACAGCTTTACCGCCGCTAGAATGCTAGGCCTCAACCCCGAGAGCCTGCTGCGACAATTCCGCAACAAGGCTTGAAAGGGCCATTACATCAGGGTTCTATTCGACCGTAAATATTGAGCAATCAAGTCATCTGCCTATGCCTTTACTCCCA
>JAAUQE010000333.1 GCA_012032425.1 Leptolyngbya sp. RL_3_1
TCCAGCCGTTGGGCAAAGTTACGGACCTTACGGCCTTGATGACCCACCTGACCCGCTAAGGTGTAGGGCATACCCACCACCAATAGCTCCACCTGACGATCGCCCACTAGGGCCTGCAACTGCTGCACCGTATCTTCAAAAGAACGATGTTCAATGGTGGTCAGTCCGGTGGCTAATAACCCTAAGCGATCGCAACCAGCCACGCCGATGCGCTTGCGGCCAATGTCGAGGCCCAATGCAGAAATAGACAGTGTCACCGAGCAGTTCTAGCCTAAAAAGCAATGGTCAGGAAAATCCCAATCTTCATGGTAAGGCATCACGAGTCCTGGATGCCCTGATCACTGGGTGCTGGGTCGGAGCGGCGTCCAGCTTTGGGGAACGGCTTTGAAGCGGGCTGAGAAGAGGACCTTAAGGTCGATTCCGAGGGCCAGTAAGATCCCTCTGAAATCGGGTTATACCAAGACATGCGCCCTGGGATGGGCTTGCCCACCGGTTGCAGTCCCGACAAGACTTCTGGCAACTGCAAACCCTCTAGCGCCATCGGCTTGGCCTCCCTCACCTTGTGCCACACCGAGCGCGACAGCATCAGGGTACGCTCCACCGGTTCGGCCTGAATCTTGGTCAAATAATCTTCACGCTCCGGCTGATAGTCTCGGGATGTAATCCGCAGGGGAATAGCCGGATAGCTTTGTAGAAGTCGAGCCATATGACTCAGCAATTCCGGATAGAGCCAGGTATAGGCTGGATGCACCGTCAACTCCGCCTGATGTTGCCGACGGGGATCGCGACTGGCGGTCACCTCAAAGCGACCGATCGCGGCCTTCCGCTGGGGTTCAAACACATAGCCACAGAGCACATCAATGCCCTGCACTCGCCGCATCAGTTGAGTTGCCACGCCCTGCACGGGCTGCACCTTAAAATCTTGGATTTGCTGGTCAAAGACTTGGCGCACTAGGGGAGGCATCGCCGCCGTGTCGAGCTGATAGAGCAGTTGGGCGTCAGCATTGCTCACGGCAACCACATTGGGCAGATCGGGTTCTTGCTGGGCCAGTTGCGTGAGCCCCTCTGGCAGAATGTCCCAGTAGGTCACTTGAGCCAGGGGTTGAAAGCCATTCTGACGATAGAGGGCGAGGGCAGACGTATGGCTGACAGCCACCTCTGCCAACCACATGCGGGCTTCCCAAATGCTCTCAAAACAGTGGCGCAGTAACTGAGAACCCACCTTATCTAAGGGACTATTGAGATGATTAGAGAGGCCACCCGAAAAGGCAGTCGGATTAATGATCACTCGGTCTACCCGCCAGGTACTGCGGGTGCGATTAAAGGGCGAAACCTCGATTAAGCCACAAGGGTGGTCGCCGCTCTCTACCACAAAGCCAGACCAGCGCTGACCGTTGGGTATCGCCCAATGGCCCAATTGCTTAAGCCACATTGACCAAGGGCGGAGGGCACTGGGCAAAATGTCGTGGCTCGGGTCACGACTCGGATTCAGGGCATCTACCACCACAAGGTCGTCTTGCTCCCAGGCGGTCAGGTATTCCAGATCTCGGGGATAGATCGGACGAATCCGGGGCGCTTGAGTGGGATCTTTAGAACGAGACATAAGGACCAGGGTTGAGAGCGATGGAGTTGCCTCTGCCCGAGGCAGCAGCGTAAAACGGGTTTCTCAAGTCGTGGGGTCGTGCTCTTAAAGCACGGCCCAGTGCTGCCGTTGTAAACCAGGCAGCCTGACAATGGTCTCAATGGGGACGAATCAGCACCAAGGGAGTTTGCTCGTCAGCATTACCAGCCGGGTTGTCCAGCAGCGCTTGGGAGATGACTTCAGGGTTAGCACCAGAGGTCGCTGCCAATATCTTAACCGCTCTCAAATCATTCACATCGACGATCGCCGCCTCTAAGCCGGTGGCCTGACGGATTTCATCCACTACCGCTTGGCTGTTTTGAGGACCGAGAACAATGAATTGGTCGTAGGGAGGTAGGGTCCCGGTGACGTCGTCAATGAGTCGGGCCTGATCCCCCGCTAACTGATAAAAACCACCCCCTCGCCGGAGGAAAACTTTCATCAAAGCCCCCCCCACAAAGGCCAAAAAGACCCGCTGTGCCCCCACCAAATCAACCAAGGTTTGCAGGCCACAGGCGGTGGCGAGGCTGGAGGTGGGTAAAAAGTAATAACAGAGCCGTCGGGCCAACCAGCCCGGATGCACGTCGGCGGGATAGCGCCAACGACCCTGCATGATCGCAACGGGGGTCTCGCCAATGGTGACGATGTCCCCAGGTTGGCTGTTGGGGAGCACATATCGCTTTACCACTTCCACGGGGGTATCTAGATGGGTCAGCAGGTGGGTGGGGACGGGGCGCACTTGGGCAACGGGAGTGGCGCGCCAGGGCAGGTCCTCTTCGGGATTCGGGAAACGTAGCGGCACCACCACATGACCCATTTTGGGGACCCGTCCGCCCGGACCGTAGGTCATGTAGTGGACCCGAATCCACAGGGCTTTGAGCGATCGCAGGTTGCTGCCCTCAATATCCACCTGCACGCGGAACTGGGTGCGTTTGCGGAGCTTAACAATGTAGGCAAACCAGTAGCCGTCGGGTCGGGCCTCAGCGTCGGGATGCTGAGGCGTGATGGTCACGGTCGTGGTGATCCCGGCCAGGGAGTCACTGCTGAGCAAGGTGGCTTCAGCGGTGAGATCCGGCACCATGATTTCCAAAGCTTGGGTCTGATTGATCAGCTCCGGTTCACCCACAATGGTGTAATGGGTCGGGTCGTATTGCTCTAAGTTCCAATCCCCCGCCGCAAACTGTAAGCGATTGCCGGGGCGATGCCGATACTGATATTCCACCCTCGCCGCCGCCAACATCACCACTCCGATCGCGCCCAACCCGATCAACCCCATTGTCAGTCCCACCAATCCATCCCCCTCACAACAACAGCACCACCACAGCCACCACGCATCGCCTTGGGGCTCCGTACAGCAGTCTATAGAACTTTTGGCCTTTAACAGCGGTCTAACGGCTGTGGAAAGACTTTTGAAGGGTAGAGGCCGAGGCCCTTGCCAACCGATTACAGCCCCTGGGGCAAACGCCGCTGCCTAGCCCGAATCTTCCTCTCACCACAATCCAAATAAACAATTTAGAAAACTTTACAAAAACCAAAATCTGCGGCAGGATCCAGGCAATTAGGTTCATGCTGCTAGGCCGCCCAGGTAGAGAGGTGGTTCTAGGGCACAGTTAAAGGGTTTTGAGTCATGGATCGTTTGCATCAAATAGAGCGGTGGTGTCTCTGGGGCCATGTCCTGTCGATGGCGTTTGGGCTGGCTGGTCTCTTGGTGGTTATGCCTCATCCCGAACTTTTGGATACCATTCCCGCTGGTCCCACCCTTTATAGCTGGAGCTTAGCGGGGGGCGGCGTGGCTTACATCTTGATGGGCACGGTAGCGGTCGTTCTTTACGCGTATCGCACCATTGGCCGTTACGGCCTCCTCGCTTTTCTGATTCCGGCGCTAACGGTTTCCTTGGGGGCTGAGCTGCTGGCAG
>JAAUQE010000146.1 GCA_012032425.1 Leptolyngbya sp. RL_3_1
AACGCCTTGGCATTCAAGATTGGGACATCGACCAAACAAAAGTCCCTTAGAGGACACCCCCAAGGGACTTGCAGCAAGATCGGCTGCGGGTTCGCTCTAGGGCGCGAGTTAAGCCGCCTGCTTTTGACGCTGAACCGTGGCACCGACTGTAGCCAGGGCAATCAGACCCAAAACGGTGGCGGGCTCAGGAACCGGCTGGGCACTAACGTCCACAGTGCCATCGGTATCCGCTTCAGAAAAGGGCGCTTGGTAGAACGGATCAGCGGCAGCTTCGAAGTCAAAGGCATCAACAAGCAAGAAGTCAAAATCAATACTGTAGAGAACGGAATCCATTTCGCTCGCAAAAAACCCTTGCATAAAGGGATTTTCTCCTAAATTTAGGCCGGATCGAAATCAACTTCTGCAAACTCATCTTCAGAGGAGATGGAGAACGCTTCCACATCTCCATTGCCGCTCCAGTCCCACATCCAGGAAAGAAACTCATCACTGGTGATGATGCCATCTAGGGCCGCATCTTCCTCAGCCTGAATCGCACCGGTGAGCGATGCGCCGTCGGACCAAAAATCTTTATACTCAACGGTCCATTCAAAAACAGCGGCATTAGCAGGAGCGGCGATCGCCCCCAAGGCAACCGTAGCGGCAGCAGCACAAGCAAAACGCTTCATAGTTTTTACCTAACTTAAACAGTGAGAAATACAACCGGGAGGCTACGTGAATAACTTATGAACATCAGGTGGCGTAATCAAGTGTTTTAAAACACTTCATGAAAACTTCATGGAGGCCACGGTTCCGTTAACAGCAGTTAAAAAGCTGATTTATTGGGTCTGAATATTGACCTAAAACAAATGTTTTGATGGCAAAAAGTAGAGCTTGGCGCTGAAAATAAATTCCCCTCAGTTACCAAGCTCTGACTTTTGAGAAAAGGGCATAGCCGACCCAGTCATCTTTAGAAAAGGCCCACAACCAAAGGCCCTAAAATAGGACCTTTGGTTGCATCCTAGGAGCCGACAACGCCGCCATTCTTGCGGGTAACCACAAAGGTGCAGTCCCGAGGAATGGTGACCCCATCAGTGGGGGCCGGGAAGTTGGTGAGGGCGGGATTACCGTTGCCGGGATGCTGGGTGTTACAAAACAGGGTTTTGCGATCAGGGGTGACCGCCAAACCGGTGATTTCATCCCCGTCAACCCCGGTCAACAGGCGGCGAATTTCACCGGTGTTGGTATCCGCAACCAAAAGCTGGTTCGCCAACCCATCCTTCTGACCACCGTCGGTTTCAATGAACAGCCGACCATCGGGGTCAGCCCACAGCCCATCGGGGTCAGCAAAGGAAGTTTCTGTCCCGTGGGTATCTCTGGCAATCACAAAGATGTCCCAGGTAAAGGTGGTACCCGTAAACTGTTGAGAATCACGCCAGCGGATAATGTGGCCGTCGGGGTTGGGGGCGAGGGGGTTAGCGCCATTGGCAACTTGGCGACCGCTGTTGTTGGTCAGGGTGCAGTAAATGCTGCCATCAGGAGCCACCGTGGTCCACTCCGGACGGTCCATGGGGGTTGCGCCGAGTTCATCTGCCGCCAGCCTTGCATAGGTCAGCACTTCAGCTTGGTCACTGAACTTAGCCGCCAGGACTGGGTTGTTGATGGTTAGCTCCAGCCAATTGCCAGTGCCGTTGTCGTTAAATTTGGCAACGTACAGCTTGCCCTGGTCGAGGGGGCTGATGCCACGCCGCCGCATGGCCTGCCAATTGCTGGCGGAAACGTACTTGTAGATATAGTCAAAGGCTTCGTCGTCACCCATGTAGCAGACGATCCGACCGCCTCGACCGGTAGCCACAGCCACCCCTTCGTGCTTGAAGCGGCCCATGGCGGTGCGCTTGACTGGGGTCTGAGACTTATCCATGGGATCAATCTCGACCACCCAGCCAAAGCGGTTCTCTTCGTTGGTGTGGGCAGCGTTGGAGAGGTCAAAACGGGGGTCAAATTTCTCCCACCCATAGCCAAAACCGTCAAAGTCAAAGCCGTAGCGTTCTTGGGCTGGGGTGCGGTTATCGTTAAAAACCACGCCCTCATTGGAGCCAAAGTAGCCGTTGAAGTTTTCCTCACAGGTGAGGTAGGTACCCCAGGGGGTGTAGCCATTGGCACAGTTGTTCACGGTGCCCTTGGCATTGCTCAAGGAGTGGTCTGCGGGGGTTTTGAGCAGATCGCTGTTGGCGGCGGGACCACTAAAGGTCACTGGGGTGTTGACGTGGATGCGACGGGACTTATCGCTGGTGACGGGCTGCCACTTGCCGCTGATCTTTTTGATTTCGACCACCGAGACGCCGTGGGCATGTTGAGAGAGGCGGACATCCTCTAAGGTTTCTGGGGCTGACTTACCCAGGACATGGGGGTTGGTGCCAAACTCGTGGTTGATGCAAAGTACGCCATGGTCATTGCCGTTACCGATGGGGAATAGCCACATGCCATCGTGGCCAATGCCAATCATCTCAGCTTGATCAGCAGCGGTGGGGCGGCTGTTGGGGTCGCCGGTGTACTCCTGAATCGGACCGTTGGGATCCAGGGGCGTGCCCCAAGGAATCAGGACTTGGTACTCATAGTCCGGGGAAATGGCTGGGACGGGACCCTCTGCTCCAGCCGCTAAGCTGACTGGGGTGAAGCCTAGAAGGGTGTTGCCTTGGGCTAGAAGGGTACCTCCCTCAACAGTGCCGATCTCACCCGTAGCAGCATTGGCTGCTTCAACAAGGGGCTTGTTACCAGCAACCGCCATCGCAAAACCAGCGGCAGACAGGGTGATTCCCCGTAGGCTCCCCGGCGAGATAGCCGGGTGCGAAGGATGTCTTGAAAGGGGCGATTCCCCGATCGATTGACGACCTCATTATCATGCTCAAACATTGTTATCTCCTCTCAAGTCGACTTTGTTGAGTTAGCAGCGCGAACGGACGAGCATCTGGACCAGGGGGGGCAATCCTGATTGACCGGGCTTCCGGTCCAGACCTTTACCCTGACTAGCCGCGTCAACTAGGTCAGGGCAAGCTTTTTATGGTTGTCGGCAGGCTTGGGACTGCATCTATGGCCAACCATCAATCCCAGTCAGTCCCAGTCCGTTAGGTTGTCTTGGGTGACCTGCTCCACCGAAGCAATGGGCAAGGGCTCCCGTTCAGGACTGCGCCTGGTTGGCGAGGTGCGGGGCCGAATCAAGGGCACCGGACCCGGGCGATCAATCGAGACCAGAACGTTTTGAATAACCAGGGGAGGGGTCGCTGCCGGAGCCGTGGGCTCAATCTCACTGTGGCGCTGTAGAAGCGCGTGGGTGCCCTCGGTGTAATAGCGGGTCCAGCGACTCACCTGGGGGTCTGCCTGCCATTGCGTCCGAGAAACTGAGGTCACCAAAATGGGTGAGATTTCACCATGGCGATCGCCCAACACCAAAACTTCAATCTCATTCACATCGGATTGCTGGCCAAAGGTAGTCGCAATCGCTTGCCGCACTAAGGTCTCAGCCTGGTCTAATAAACTGCTTTGGGTAACCGGATGATCGATGGATATTTCAATCGTTTGGCGATCAATAATGGGCTGATTTGCCTGTCCATTCCTGAAAGGGATCAGGGTCAAAGTAATGGCAAGGACGGCATATATAAAACGATCTAGCGACCATTTAAACAGCAAAAACATAAATCAGGGGAAACAACACTTTTGAGAAACTAATCCATCTAGCGACTCTAAGAAATAAAAATTTCGCCATGTTTAAATCATGACAACCACGCTTGCCATCCTCTCACCCAAGCTTTAAATAACCATGCGGTCCGGATTAAATCGAGGTTAACCTTAAGTGAATTCTCGCAAGTAAAAAAGCGCAATTATTAAGGCTGGGGCAATTCAGATTATTCAAAGATTAAGGTTGGCAATCAGTCCTTGGCCTTACCAAGGATTCACGGTTGAAATAACCACGGGAGCTGATGGCATCACCTATCGATTGAAATGGGGTCACGGTAGAAGACCCGGTGGAATATGTGCTGCCCCGCATCACCCAAACCCAAGTCAACGAAGCGGCAGGGATGACCTTTGCAGCGGGTCTGCGGACAATTTTGCGTAGTGATCCTACGCGGCGCTGGGGAGTTGCCACGATCGCAACATCAGATCACGGCCAAGATCCAGATCCTGAGGGGCACATTGCCAATCAGGATGGGCCGCAACCAAAAAGGCTTCGATGGTTTCGCGATCAAACAAATGCCAGGTGGGAGCGTTTTGGATGGGGTAGGCGATCGCGTAGAGATTATCAGCCACACACCGAACCTTGAGGGCCGTAGCGGTAAAGGTCGGCAGGGTTAGGGTAGCCCCAGGCTTAAGGGCACGAAAATTCAAAAAGAATTGCGTAAAGTCTGCCGCCGAAACCACCGCTAGCCCCGGAATTGCTAGGGTTATCGCCGGATCACTGTTCACCTTGATCCAATAACGGCGCACCGGATCAATGCCCACCAGCCAACGGGATCCATTATCCAAGGTGTAGCGGGGCGCGATGGAGCGCTGAGATGGCATAGGATTCGGCAGCGACAGCCCTAAATTCAGGCAATCAGCGGTTAACTTTGGCTAACCAGCATCCACTGGAACATCTGGGAATAGCAATATGCCGCAATAAAAGTATGTGTTTCGATGGTTATCATCAACTTAAGTAAATAGTGACTTAAGTCAAACCACATCTAACTTGAAAACTGGAGTTTTTGCCGTAGGGCAAACTACGGGTAAGGAAGAAAAACTGTCTTTGTTCAAGTAGGTCAGCTAAGGCGAAGATTTCGCTCAGCAATGGGCCGCTTCTACTGGGGCATTTGGATTGCCCCCCGCCCCCCGCTTCGCACGTCCTCCGGCCTACCACTAGGACGCACCGCCGTCCTGGACCTCGCGGACAGCGTTACTGGCTGAGCCTTTGCACCGATTGCTTCGTGCAGATTTCGTGACCGCAGTTCGGCATTGCCGTGATGTGTAGAGTGGTCCATGGGGCATGTTAGCTTTTTTCTCTGCCAAATGAATCAACCTAGGGAGGATTAGGGAACGCTTGTAGCCTCAGCCCTACGGGGGTTCCAGCGGGAGCGCTGCTCCTCAATATGCATGTTCTTTTGGTCTTTTTTAAGGTGGCGAGGGCTACTTTCAAAAGACAACGAAGACGGGAGCGGACTGGGGGGATAGGTTGCCCGGATGAAGGCCAGCACCGCTGCATAGCTGGGGGAAAAGTCTTCATCTGCAACTGGATCGACACATTCAGATCGCTTCAATGCCGCTGAGAACAAACCGGTGCCATCGTCAAAGAAACGTTCGGTGGTTTCTCCATAGGTGTTGTAAGGGTGGAACACCAGATCAGCCGGGGCCTTAGCCGCCACCCAGGAGGAATAGATCCAGTATTCGCCAAAGGTACCGAACTCATTGGCCGATCGCATCATCAGCAACAGCCAATGGTCCTCAGATTGGTAATAAGCCCCAATTTGCTGTTTCAAGGTTTGCAAATGCGCTTGCTTAAACCACATGTGATGGGGAATAAAGGTGCCTTCCCCATCGGTCAGAGGCTCTACCCCCAGCACGCTGCGAATCCAGTTGGCCCAGGTGGAGACAATCTGGCTGTTCCCCCATTGATTGTGCTGCAACAGGGCAAAGGGATGCTGGATACCTGCATCCTTTTGCTGAATCAAGGGCCAGGTTTCCACCGGCAGCAAATCGCTATCCCAGACCACATACCATTCGCTCAAGTCCTCAATGCCTTCGGGGGCACCCAGCTTCAAGAGCTGCTGGTAAAACCAGCCCGGTGTATACAGCGATTTCCCAAGGTCGAGTTCGGCACAAATCCTGTCCTTGGTGAGTCCCGTGTGCGGCTCAAAAAACGGTTCTTCCTCATGAACCTGAACCGGTGCAACCTGCCAATGGCGGACCTTCTCCCGCAGCGATCGCGCCTCCGACCCTGGGGTGATGATATGAATAGCCCGAGGCTGGTAGTGGGTGGTGAGCCCCTCTAACACCGCTTGGGTATTCCAACGCCAGCGGTACAGGGGCATAACTATATCGAATCCAGCTTGTGACATGACTTTAGCCCCTGACTATACGGTCGTTAGTGCATCTTGGGGCTGGGTCCCGGACGTCGCGGACTGGCCCACCGTTGACGGATCCTCTAAGCCCACATCACTGCAAAGCGGCTCGATACCCACCCCCTGCCTGGGATAGTCAGCGCAGATCCGTTGATAAGACTCAATGGCCTCGTACAGTTCGGCTTGGGTGAGGCGATTGAGGTAGCCGCATTGACCAATATCGCCCTTGGGCAACGGGGCCACCAAGTTGCCCCCCCGCTTCTGAACAATTTTTTCCTGGGCCGCCCACAGGGTTTCCCGATTAAGTAGCACATCGTTCCAGAGACTCAAGCCAAAGGAATCGATCAGGCGCAGAATCCGGTGAAAAGCCTCGTCGGTAATCCAGCCGGTGCGATAGCTGAGATAGGCCCCAAAGCCCATGCCAATCGCCACCGCATGGCCATGGAGCAATCCCGCTTCAATCTCAAACCCAGGGGACCAGGTATGGCCGTAGGCGTGGGGGCGACATTGGTGGGTTTCGTAGAGGTTGTCGTATTCTGCTTCCACATAGCTGCGTAGGGCTGCCCCCAAAATCTTTTGGGAGAGGGCGCTGATCGGTGCCCCTGGTTCACAATCGAGGGTGCCAAAGCGAGTGGTGATCAGCGCGGAACCGGCCTGCTCTAAAAACTCAAACAGCTCAGCATTTTTGACCGTGGCCATTTTGATGATTTCGGCAATGCCATGGCGGAGCCAGCCTTCCCGCAGCGTCTTGAAAAAGGCGCGATCGGTAAGGGACAGGATCGGGGCATGGTATGCCCCAAACAGGTTTTTGTAGCCAAATCCGTCGCAGCAAGTGCGCGGTGAGGGACCGGCATCAATCCCCGCCACAATCGAGGTGGAGAGCATCACATAGGGGGTGTTGCGATGGTAAAGGGCACAGGCTAACCCACCGGTATCGGTCAGCACGCCGCCGCCCACAATCAGTACGGGCTCGTTCCGAGACACCCCCAAATGCTTGAAGTCTCCTAGCATCCGCTCTACGGTTTGGATGCCCTTATCCACTTCCATGGCCCGGTAAACCAGCTTTTCGAGGTGGATGCCGTGGTGGAAAAAGTACCGTTCAATTTGTTCGCCGTAGTAGCGCTCAACATTTTGATCCACCAAGCACACACAACGGCCAAGGGAGATGTACATATCTCTGAGCACGGTCTGCTGAGGATCCAGGGAATTTTCCAGCACCTTAATCGAGGTAAAGGTGCGAGAGGTCATCACCGCTTCGATGGTTTGATCATCGGCGGTGCTAACCACATGGGCCTGACTTTCGCGGTAACTAGAGGTGGGGTAAATGGCATGGGGATCGGTCTGCACCAATTGGGTGGCCAAGGCGTCGTAAAAGGCCCCGTCCTTACCCTTAGAGAGCACCGTTAGGAGCTTCTGCTGGCCTAAAGCAGACAGATGCACGCGATCAGCGAAGGCCGACCACTCCATCCCAGCCGCCAGGTCAAAGGCAGAAACCAGCTCGGCCAATAAGCCAAAGAAGCGGCTGAGGGAGGTATTCAGGCTGCTCCGCAGTTGGCGGCAGGCGGACAGCCCTTGAATAGCTCCTGCCAATGCAAACGCCTGACCCAACTCTGCGGAAAAGGCTTTGGTGTCAATTAAAGCCAGCAACAAATCGCGAAATGGGGGGCTACAGCAAATAATGTCAACGGCATCAGCCAAGTCTTGATAGGTTAGCGGCTGGCTATCATAGGTCTCAATAAAAGCCTTAACTGCCGAGGTCGTCTTTGTCATTACAAGTTCCTGAGAGGCTTACGCACAATCTTGTAAAGAGCTTAGAGCCCTTACTTAGGGAAAGTTAGCATAATTGCCTCAGGAATTCTTAAAAGAACGTTACATCGTCAACTGCACCCAATTTGGTACTCTAGAGGGCTAATTGCTGGCTGGAGCGCGCCGTAAACACTGCCCATCGCTTTTGCAAAGCCTGAGTCCTGCTCCCCAACAGCGGAGCAATATGAGAAAAATGCCACCTTGCTGCTTATTCACCCTGTTGAAGGGACTAGTCAGCCAAAGTTTACCGATGAGTGCAACCTTGGACATATCAGACCATCAGCTCACGCCATCCGACTGGATCGCCACTCCAGACGGTGTGAAATGGTCGATATTTTGCCAACCTAACAAGCAAGTCATTCAAGTAGTGCTCTGTCAACACAAAAAATAGGTTTGGCGTAGGTTGGGTGAAGCGAAGTGAAACCCAAAAGCAGCAATGGTTTTGCTGGGTTGCGCTAACGCTTCACCCAGCCTGCAGATTTAAGCTTGGCGCTGCACTAGAGCAAGAGCATCAGCATCAAAACAGTACGTTAGAACTGAAACACGCTGTTCTGCCTAGCTCACAACGCTTGGTGCCTTTTTCCAACTCTTACGTCAGCGCCATTCGGCTTAAGCCCCTTGCCTAGGGTTTGTAATAGTTGGGTTCATTCCGCCCTTGAGTATTAGAGGAAGCCCTATGGACCTTTGTCTATCAGCCTGACATTGAGCCGACTAGCAATCAGGCGGAGCGGGCTTTGAGGCCAGCGCTGATTTGGCGGCGTTTGAGTTTTGGCTCTCAGTCTCAAGCGGGCAGTCTGTTTGTCCCCCACATGTTAAGTGTCAATGCCACTCCCAAGGCGCAAGAGCGTTCTGTCCTAGCATTTTTGACTGAGTCCTGTTGGGCGGCGCGAAGGGGGCTGCCAGGTCCTGTGTTGATTCCTCAAGCAGGTTCTGAATCTGCTCTGGCAAAAGCGCCGCTCGCTCTTGAACCGGGCTAGCCCCGGGACGGTTACAATTCACTAGGACAAATTCTCTGAGGCGAATCAACTGGGGCAAGTCTCCGTTACCATTTGCCTGACAGCGGTTACCCTATGATATAAGCAATCCCAGCCCTGAGTTTTTGCCATCTTTAATGGGATCTTGGGCACCCTGACCGCAAAGTATCCTTTCCATTGCTATCACCGTAGGAGTTCACTGTGGCATCACACAAAATCCTGGTTATCGACGACAGCCGCGTTATTCGGATGCGGGTGCGAGATATGCTCCCCCAGGGCAATTTTGAAGTGATCGAAGCCAAAGACGGCGTTGAGGGCATGGATGCGATTCGCGCCCAGCGTCCCAATTTGATCATGCTCGATTTTTTGCTGCCTCGCATGAGCGGTTGGGAAGTGTTTCAGGCCGTCCAAGCCAGCACAGATTACCAGAGCATTCCCCTGGTGCTGATGTCGGGCCGTAAGGAAGAGGTGACGGAAAAGATTTCTGAGCCCTTCGAGTTTTTTGAATTCATCCAAAAGCCCTTTGAACAAAAGGAGCTAATCGAAGCCATCAAGGGCGCTATGGTCAAGGCGCGCAAACCCCGACCGATGGCGGCGGCAGCAGCCAGCAGCGCGCCAGCAGCGGCAGGTGATACGGGTGAAATCGCTGCCCTCAAGCAGAAGGTGGCCCAGCTCGAAGCCGAAGTGGCTCAGCTCAAAGGACAGACCGCTAAGATTTTGGCCTTTATCAAGCAAAAATTACGTTAACTCTCGGCGACCTTCTAAGGCCCGCGCTAGGGTGACCTCATCGGCGTACTCTAAATCCCCTCCCATGGGTAGGCCAAAGGCAATGCGGGTGACCTTGGTGAAGGGTTTTAACAGTTGCCCCACATAGAGGGTGGTGGTGTCCCCTTCGATGCTGGGGCTAATGGCCAAGATCACCTCTTGAGTCTTGTCCTTGTTGACCCGATGCACCAAGGGCCCAATGTTGAGCTGCTCGGGGCCAATCCCATCCATGGGGGATATCAAGCCCCCGAGCACATGATATTTGCCGCGATATTCACGGGTTTTTTCGAGGGCGATTACATCCCGAGAGTCGGCCACCACGCAGAGGGTTTGGGGATCGCGACTGGGGGCTCGGCAGATCGAGCAAATCGGCTCGGCAGATAAATGGAAGCATACTGAGCAATAGCCAATTTGGGTCTTGGCATCGACGAGGGCTTGGGCGAGGGCCTGAACTTCGGTCTCAGGCCGTTTTAGCAGGTGCAGGGCCAAGCGCTGAGCGGTTTTGGGACCGACCCCGGGGAGTTTTTGCAGTTCTTCGATCAGGCGGGCGAGGGGAGGGGTATAGATGGGTCACCTCCAAGGTAAATCTGAGGGATGGGTGATCATTTCGCTCATTTAAGATACCTCTACCCTGGTGGCGATGACCGGGGTAGGGTTGGTTTGCCTGGGGATCTGTTGCCGTTCAGAGGGGACGCCAGTCACCGATGGTGATGAAAGCGGCCCAGTAGTATGGGTGGGCGTAGCGGCTGCCGGAGTTGATCATCGCTAGCTGCACATTGCGCAACGCTTCGGCGCGACCTTTGCCGCTGAGCAGTTGCTCGTAATACTGGGCCATCAGGTTCTGGCTGCCAAAGTCATCGACTTGCCAGAGGCTGATCAGTTGGGTTTCGGCACCGGCAATGGCAAACGCCCAAAGTAACCCATAGACCCCCTCGCTGTTAGCGATGTCACCGAGGCCGGTATCGCAGGCGGAGAGGGCACTGGTTTCCTAACGGGTGACAGCTAGAATGTAGACGATCAGGACTTACGCAGCCACGATTGCTGGCGCTACCGATAGCATAGGGATCCCCCTGCCCCCTTGTCAAGGGGGGTGGCGACAGCCGGGGGGATCGTTGCAACCCGCCGAAGTCTGTT
>JAAUQE010000147.1 GCA_012032425.1 Leptolyngbya sp. RL_3_1
GCCAGTTCGGCGGCGACGTTACCGGCGGTACCCACCGCGCCGTCCCCCAGCGGCTCGGCCCGCCACCCAACCGAGCCCTCCGGCTCCAGCGGCGACAGCTCCAGCGACGACTCAACGTCAGACCTATTATGTGGTGGCTGACTATACGGGCGATCCGTCTTTAGCGACGGCCCGAGATGTAGTGGGCGATGCTTATGTTCACAATTTCCCGATTGGGGCTCGGATTCAATTGGGCGTTTATGACAGTGAAGCGGATGCCGCCGCTGCCGCTGCATCTTTTCAAAATCAAGGTTTGGGTGCAACGGTCTATACGCCGTAAAGGCGCTATGGTGCTATCAAGGGGATTGAGGACAAGGCCAAAATGGGCTGGGTAAGTCGCCTAAGCACCGTAATTCGCACCCAAGTGAATGACTGGGTCGGGGCTGTTGAAGACCCTGAGGTGCGTTTGGACCAAGCGATCGCCGATTTGCAGATGGAGTTGCTCCAACTGCGACAGTCGGTGGCGCAAGCGATCGCCACCCAAAAACGAACGGAGCGCCAGCGCGGCCAGCATCAAACTTGGGCGGTGGAGTGGTATAACCGTGCCCACTTAGCCCTGGTGAAAGGGGAAGAGGCGCTAGCCCGAGAGGCCTTGAGTCAGCGGCAGTCTTACCTGACCTTGATGGCCAAGATGGACGATTACTTGGGCCAGCAGCGGCAGGTCGTGGAGCAACTCAAAGGGACGATGCGTACCCTAGAGCAGCAAATTGCTGAGGCTCGGACCCGGCGCGATCTGTTTAAGGCACGGGCGCGTTCAGCCGAAGCTTCTCAGCGCCTCCACACGTTGATGGCGGAGGTGGGCGATCGCGTCACTGGTGGGGTCTTTGATTCGATGGAAGACCGGGTGCTTGACTTAGAAGCCCAAGCAGCGGCCCTAACAGAACTGAGTCAAATGCAGCCGACCGTTTCCCTAACCTCCCAGGATTCTAGGGAGACCACCGCATCCGTCGAGGCTGAGTTGACGGTGATGAAAACGCGCCTAGGTCAAGGTTGATCTCGATTTTTCAAAGCCTGCTTCGCCATCGGCACTGAATTTGACGCAGTTCCTGCAAAAAGAGTTTTGTTTTTGAAAGCGCCCGGTTGGGTTTTCTGCACCTATGATGGTGACCACTCAGGCTAGGATCGTACTGATCCACAGGGTGTTTTTACGGATAGTGCATTTAAGGGTGCTGGCAATGTCTGAGTTTAAGGGCTTCAGACCCATTCGTTAACGCCAAGGCTCCTTCGTTATCTGTAGGCCATTGAGAATGGTTACAGCAGGTTAAAATTGTAGTATTCGATACTTTCAGGGTGCCTTGAAATCTGTAGCTCATTCCTGATGAAGGGGTGGCAGTCCGCTTAAGTGGCCGCGCACCAAGGATCGGTTTTTTCATGGTTAATAACGTCACACCCTCAGCATCTCCAGCCCATATCAATGTTATGGAAGGCTTGGTCGCTGCTGAGGTCGATGCGCAACTCAAGCAGTTGCCCGAGAGAGTCCTGAGATATGTGAAGCGAGTGGAGGTCGAAACCTATGCTCTGAACCGCTTGCCACCCCTTTACGCCTCTAGTGAAAAGGGCTGGCAGCACCAGTGCGATCGCGCTCGACAAGAACTCAACGCCAAGATTACCCATGTGGTGCGTCAGGCGTTTGCGGCGGTACAAGTCGATCCGATTCGCTTATCCCAACCCCTGCAAGATATGCATCCCGATGATGGGTCTCAAGCGGTTTTACAACTCTTGCGAGAATTATTTCAAAAACCCCAGCTCGACTGGTCCGAGGCCCTCACCCATCTGCGACAGTTACGCCGGAAGCAGCGTCTTTCACCTCAGGCTATTACCGAAGACCCAGGAGAGAAAGGCAAGACTTGGCAACCCGGTACCTATGGCGGTGAAGTGGCTTGGCAACCTCGAAGCGGTTCGACCAAGCCTGAGTTTGACTGGAATGATAACCGCTATCGATGAGCCTCTGGCCCGGTGGCCAGAGCGGCCATGCCTTGGCGATAAATCGTTTGGGCATAGTCAGTCCAACTCCCCTGTCCCCAATATCGGAAGCAACTGGTTTCGAGGAGCAAGAGATGGACTAGGGCGCGATGGTAGGCTGCGCCCTGGCGATCGCCCAGTTTTTCTGCCATTTCATGGAAACGGGCGCTCAGTCGCTGTAGGGGCTGCATCACGTTTTCATAGCCTGAGACCCAACTGCGATCGTTGGTCCAGGATCCGCCCTCCATCTGAAAACCGCCCTCGCGATTCTTGAGGTGGCTAATGCTATTGGCGACCCGCTCTGGGGTGAGATCCGTCCCGGTTGCTTGCCAAAGTTGATGCTGCCCGATCGCTTGACAGCGGGGGAAATCGGTCGGGCTAATCCCAGCATCGGCCAATAGTTCCAGATATTCAGTCCCATTCATCCCCACTGTGCCTGCTCGGCCCCCTTGATTTTGGGCCATTTCGCGCCACGCCAGCTTATACGCGCTGGGAAATTCATTCATCATCACGCCGCCATTCTCACCATCGCTAATCTGGCTGACCAAGGGCGGCACTTGGATACCCCCCAGGGTGACCGGCTGTAGGGTTTTGGCTTCAGCATAGGGCTGCATCTGCCCCACCAGCTTTGTATCGGATCCCTGGGTCTTAATTAAGGCGGTAATCTCAACGGTTTCACCGTGGCTATTGCGGGCCACCAATTGGTGGGGCAGATGGGGCTGCTGAACCGGGCCACCGGTCACCGCTTCAACGGTATGCTCTTGCACCATCACCCACTGGTAGCCGCAATCCAGCAGGGCTTTGACAAAGGCGTACAGGGTATCGGGGTGATTCGGCAGATTCATCTCTGGGGGCGAAAACCCCTTCACCCTGGCCAGGCATCCAGCCCAAATAGGGCCGCAAAGTGATGCTGCCAAGCGTGTATGTGCAGCAGCAGATCGGGAATGGGGGTGGAGGGCACGACCGCATGGCCCCAGAGGGTGCCGAGCCATTCCACATGGGCTGGTAGGCCGGGTCACAGGTGAGCAACCGCAGCTTATCAAGAATGTCGTGGCGACCCATTTGCTGGAATCCCCACAGCAGGGTGCCCGAGTAGTCGAGCATCACCCGAGGATTACAGCCCTGCTCGATCAGCTCAGGGATGAAATCGCCTAGGCGCGCATAGCAATAGGCAAAGGGACCGGCGTTGTGATTATCCCCATCGTAGGGATGCTCAAACATATGCTGGAGATGATTGATCAGCTCGCCATTAGCCCCGGCTGGAATGGTGGGTTGATGCATGTGCAGGGCGATCGCAAAGGCCGCCGACACATCCTGGAGACGCAGATTGGTTTGGCCCAGGGCCACGGGCTCCGAGCCATGGGTCACCGTTTTCAGGGTGTCTTCCCAGCCAGCCAGCGGTGGCAGGCCATCAATTAAGACGGGAATCTGATCGAGGGGCACAGCAACAACCATAGCGACCTAGTACATCAGGACAGCGGGGCAGAAGGGATGGATGACACCCTCCCTCTAGTGTCGCACCCTCACTTCTGAATGGCGCTGTCCCTATAGCTTGTATAAGTTGCGCTGATGGATTGTTCGCTACCCTGGTTGTTCCCGCCAGCGCCTTTGCTGTAGCCACAGCACCGCTACCAGGGTCATTAAGACTAAGGGCCAACTGATTTGATTTAACAGGCTCCAGTCAAATCGGTGAAAAATCCGCCCCGAGAGATAGGTGGTGAAGGCCACAAAACTGAACATGACAAAATCGTGGGTGGCCTGCACCTTGCCCTTCTCCGCAGGGCGATAGGTTTCGGTGAGTAAGGCGGTAGACCCGACATACATGAAGTTCCAACCGAGGCCGAGGAGCAGCAGGGCGATCGCAAAGTGCCAAAAGCTGGTGCCCAATAAATTTAGCCCCATACATCCAAGGGTGAGGACGGCCCCCACCTGGATCATCGTCAAGACACCAAAGCGTTTGATCAACCACCCGGTAAACAACGCGGGGCCAAACATCCCAAAGATATGCCACTGAATCACGGACGCCGTCTGGTCAAAGCTGTGGAAGACTGCGGCCATGGCCAAGGGGGTGGCGGTCATCACAAACACCATGATCCCGTAGCTGACGGTGCTGCCTAGGGTGGCCACGATGAAATTGGGTTGGCGCATGATCGTCAGGAGCGATCGCCCCGATTCTACATGCTCCCCAGACACCATAGGCGGCATCTCCAGCCCAAGGAGCAACAGCCCCGTCATCAACTGTAGCCCCAGCACCGCCACCATTGCGCCGATATAGAGATCACTGTTAAACCAGGTTTGCGACCCCGTTGCCAACCAGGGTCCCATGATCGCCGCCAGGATTCCCCCAGCAATCACCCAGGAAATCGCCTGGGCCCGAAAGGCATCCTCTGCCACATCGGCGGCGGCAAAGCGATAGTAGCCCACAAAGCTATTGGAGACCCCCAGCAAGATCAGGGCCAAGGTAAAGCCCACAAAGTCAGCGATCGCGATGCTGTAAATCCCGACCCCCGACCCCACCATGCCCACAATCGCCCCCAATAAAAAACCAGCCCGTCGCCCCAATCGCTGCATGAAGAGCGCGGCGGGGATGGTCGTGGCCATGGTGGCGATTTGACGCATCGCCAAGGGCAAAGTTGCCAGGGCTTTATCGGCTGCGAGGGCATACCCAATTAAGGCCGCAGTGGTAATCAAGACGGTGTTGGTAGTCATGGCCAGGGCCTGACACAGGGCCAACAGCGTCACTTGGGATTTTGCAGAACGCATAGGTGAGGCCGAACAGGATCGGCCTAGAGCGTAACATTCACGCGCTCACCCAACTATTAATGGGATGAATCTTGGCAATCGACACCATGAATCGATCTGGCCAGCTCCCGATTTACTTACACCAATGCTGCTTCTGTAGGGGTGTTCAGCTGCCCAGCAACCCGCTGAATTTCAGCAAGTTTGGCTTGGACCTGTCCCTCGGACAACAGCCGTCTGGCCTCTGCAATCCCAGCTTCCAGGGTCTCACAACCGCCCAAGCGCCAAAGGTAAAAGCCGCCATTCCACACCGCTGAGTCGAAGAGCGCACCGGGTTGGCCTGTAAGGACCTGCGGTAGGGCCGCCAGGTAATCGGCCTCACTGTCTAAGGGCACATCATGACTGCTAAACCCGTGCTCACTGGCATGGAGCAGCAGATGCTCAAAGTCTGCCGCTGCCTGGGTCACGCCGACGATCGCCGTGCGGCTGCGGGGCAGATCACAACTGCCTTCCAAGCCTTTAATCAGGGTGAAGGGCTCACGGCCTTGGTGGGCAAAGGTCCCTTTTGCGAGTTCTTCAGTAGGGGGGTGGACATAGCCGCTGACCACATGGGCATTGCCGCCATAGGGACACCAAAACAGCTCAATGGTGGCTAGGGGAGGACGTTTGCCAATTTGCTCACGATACTCCACCAGGGCCTGGGCCATGGGGAAATGCTTAGGTAAGTAGACAAATCCAAAACCGGTGTCTTGGAGGAGCTGTCGGGCTTGATTGAGGCTGAGCTGATCGAGGGGCAACCCCAGGCTCCGCCAAATCTCGATCAGGGGGAGCCCCGCTTTTGTGGGCATGCGATCGCCCCCGTGCAGTAGGACGGGAATTTGAGCTGCTGCCAATAGCAAGGCAGTAATCGGCACAATCGGCGCTGTGCGCGATCGCCCGTCATAGGGACATCCTAAAATCACCACCGGCTGATCAGTATCGATCGGCATCATCATCGGTCCCAGATCCCCATAGGCATCTAGCAGCCCGACCAGTTCAGTCGCGGTGGGTCGCTTGATCCGGTGGGCAATCAAAAAGGCCCCAATTTGAGCTGGGGTCGCCGTTTGGGTCAACATCATCCGGCCTGCCGCCGCTGCCTCATCCCGACTCAACGGTTCAGAAGTATGGCTACCGCTACCCACCTTTTTCAACAAATCGCGAAATGCTTGACTCATCGTGCCTGCCCCGCCAATGCTTCTACCGGAAACGGTGCCGCTACGCGCTCAGTTACGCGCTCAGTGGGGAGAAACTGGCGGCTTTGGGCTTGAACTAACGCGCAAAAATCCTGGATGGGCGGGATCTTGAGGCGATCTTGAGTGGTGACCACCACCACCTGTCGGGTTAAGACCGGAGCCTCAGTCGGTCGTACCACTAGGGTCGGGTCTTGCAGGCTTTCAATCAGAGCGGATTGGGGCAGCAATGCGACTAATTCTCCCTGGCGCACGACCCCTCGAAAGGCATCTAAGGTATTCAATTCGAGAGCGGTTTTGAGGGTGCCACCACTCTGGTCAAACTGCTCTTGCACCAACCGCTGCATCCCGTACCCATCCTTAAACATTACCTGGGAATAACGGGCTAAATCCGCCCAGGGCACTGCCGAGAAACGGGCCAGGGGGTGATCCGCTGCCATCAGTACCTCCACAGGCTCTTCATAAAGGGGCGTTACCGCCATATCGGTGCTGGGCGCTAGGCGAGGGTTTTCCATCACGATGGCGATATCGACCAAGCCATCTCGCAAAACCTTCAGGGAGCGATCGCTGCCCAGGGCCGTTACCCGTAACTGCACCTGGGGATACGCTTGGCAAAAGCGCTGTAGTACGGGCGGCAGCAAATGTGAGCAGACCGAGTGAATCGCCGCGATGCACAGCTCGGGTTGCTTGCCGGCCATCAAATCCGCAATTTCTTGGGTGGCCAATCGCCAGTCTTGGCACATGCGCTTGGCCCGAGGCAGTAAGGCTTCGCCAGCCACCGTTAGCTTGACGCGGGCGCAGCGACGAAATAGGTCAGCATTCAGCTCTGTTTCCAAAGCTTGGATCTGTCGGCTGACCGTTGATTGCGTAATTCCACAGACTTTGGCAGCCCCTTGAAAGCTGCCTGCCTCGGCAACGGCAAGAAAGGCCTCTAGCTGTTCTAGGCGCATACCGTCCTCAAAAAACGCCCAATGAATTAACGAATTGCGTTAATCACTGCGAATAGAAATTAATCCAGAGATCCTATTGAAAGTAGGTCAATACTTATCAGATACCTAGCTCCGTCTTGGTATCAAGGGTTGCTAAAGGGACGATTGGGTTGGCTGGGATTGTTGGGGCGGAGATTCCCAGTAGCCGGAGTGCTGCTGCCCCATGGACTTGGACCTGCGGATCGGCGTCCACCATTAATCGTTGCAGGAGATCTACTGATCCGTAATCGTGTCCTTGTCCCAAGGCCAATGCCAGAGCCTGCTTTAAGGTTTTGGCATTGGCCTCGGGCAGCACTGAGGTTAGCCAGTGGCGTAACTGTTGTTGGGCGCGCCCTTGTAATGGCGGCTGGGAACACCGCCCCAGCGCCTCGACGATGGCGAGTCGCATCGCCTCAGACCCGTCATCCCAAGTTGAGATCAGAACGGTTAGCGCTGTGCTTTGGCCAATCCATCCCAAGGAACGAATCACGCACCGTTTCAACGGTTCGGGGGACTGAGGAGATCGCAGCACTGGTGCCAAATGGGGGATCGCTGAGGGTAGCCGCAGCCGCCCCAATGCTGTTGCTGCCGCTTGGCCGACACCGGCGTCGGGGTCCCAAAGACATTGGCCGAGGCGGTCAACCCAGTTTTCTGCCCCCTGGCGATCGCGATCTCGGCCCAACGCCACCACCGCTTCCCGGCGCACCGCCACCACCGGATCGCTCAAAGCGGCCAGCAAGGCTGGGGTGATCTCTGGGTCCCGAAACGCTCCTAGGGCGGCGATCGCCGCTGCCCGCACCGTTGGATCGTCGTCTTTCACCACCGACAGCAAAGGCCCGACTACCCGAGCAGTCTGCAAACAAGTCAGAATCTGAACTGCTTTGCCTTTCCGTTCTGGGCTCTGTAGTAAAGGCAAAATGGCCTCAATACCCGCCTCGCCCAACTGTGCCAAAGCGGTAACAGCAGCATCCTGCAAGTCTGGATCAGCAGCGGTTGATAAAACGTCTACCAAAACCGCCATCACTTTAGGATGGCTGTAATTTCCGAGGCTGCGGATAACAAACCACTGCAAGGCTTCGTCCTCGGCGTCCTCAGCTTCAACGAGTAGAGCTAGGAGGGGCGCGATCGCATCTGCCCCAAACGCAGGCAATTGTTTAACTGCTTCCCATCGCTGCTGAAAGTCGCCGCCGACCAGATCAGCCAAAACCTGCTTGAGGAGCGGGTTATTTTCTATGAAGGGTTGCATCCGAGCGCCCTCCGCTTGAGAGGCGTCGGATGCAGCAAATCTAGGTCCCATGCAGCTCAACCCAATCCCGACAAAACGTTTAGACCCGCGATTGATCTGCTCCACATCTAGCTCGAAGTGCCCGCCACGCTAAGTTTGCTACGAACACAATCTCGCCATACATGCGCCAAGCGCATGTATTAGATGCAATATACGTATAAACCAAGGCCACCACCTCCGTAACGCGCTTAATTGCAATCACCGCATAGCAAAAATGCGGTGATTGCATGACATCCCCGAAAATGTCTTTTTAGCTACAAAATCCCCCGATTAACTCCCATACTTTGAGTTGCAAGCTGACTGGTCCAAAATTTTTGGGTGGGTACAGTGAGTTCCTTCAACGGTTTTTGTGCGGGTGTGACTCTTCATTGAAACGGATAGATTTACACCCTCTTTATTAACCGCTGGTCTGGTTACCCAAACCGCTCGCAGGAAACAGGAAATACCGTGGTTGACGCAGCACCTAAACTCAATAAGTTTGAAAAGTTTAAGGCTGAAAAAGATGGTTTGGCTGTTAAGCCAGAGCTACAGCAGTTTGCAGAAGTAGGCTGGGAATCAATAGACGAGACTGATCTGATTCACCGGCTCAAGTGGCTCGGCATCTTTTTTCGTCCGGTCACGCCAGGTAAATTTATGCTGCGGCTGCGTATGCCCAACGGGTTACTCTCTAGCCAAAAGCTGAGGGTCTTGGCGGAGGTAATTCAACAATATGGTGATGATGGCAGCGCTGACATTACGACTCGCCAAAATATTCAGCTGCGCGGCATTTGCTTAGAAGACATTCCTGATATCTTTGAGCGATTTGAAGCGGTGGGCCTCACCTCTATGCAGTCCGGAATGGACAATGTTCGCAACATTACGGGCTCTCCAGTTGCAGGTATTGATGCTAACGAGGTGATTGATACCCGTGGCTTTGTGCGCAAGCTCCAGGACATGATCACCAATAACGGTCAGGGTAATATTGCCTTTACCAATTTGCCCGCAAGTTCAATATCGCAGTTGAGGGGGGCCGAGATAATTCCGTCCATGCGGAAATTAACGATATTGCTTTTGTGCCCGCCTATCGAGGCGATCGCCTCGGCTTCAATGTGTTAGTTGGCGGCTTTTTCTCGGCGCGGCGCTGCGAAGCGGCGATTCCCCTGGATGCCTGGGTCGAGCCCAATGATGACGTGGTGGATTTGTCCCGAGCCATCTTAGAGGTCTACCGCGATCATGGTGCTCGGGCCAACCGTCAGAAATCTCGACTGATGTGGTTGATCGATGAATGGGGCGTCGCGCAATTTCGTGATCAAGTCGAAATGGCCTATGGTCGTGCTTTACTGCGGGCCGCCCCCGAAGATCTAATCGATTGGGACAAGCGCGATCACATTGGGGTCTATCCCCAGCAACAGCCCGGTCTGAATTTTGTAGGTCTGCATGTGCCTGTGGGTCGCTTAACCGCAACCGACATGTTTGAGCTGGCTCGACTGGCGGATGTCTATGGAGAAGGGGAACTGCGGCTCACTGTTGAACAGAATGTGATCATTCCCCATATTCCCGACTCACGGCTCGACGTTTTCCTAACGGAGCCCGTGTTAGCCCGCTTCTCAGTACAGCCCAGTCCCTTGGTGCGATCGCTGGTATCTTGCACCGGGGCTCAATTTTGCAACTTTGCCTTGGTGGAAACTAAACAACGCGCCTTGGCTTTGGCTGAAGCCCTCGATCAAGCCTTGTCGGTGCCCGCCGCCGTTCGCATCCATTGGACGGGCTGTCCTAATTCTTGTGGTCAACCCCAAGTCGCTGACATTGGGCTGATGGGGACTAAGGTTCGCAAGGATGGCAAAACCGTTGAGGGGGTTGACATCTATATGGGCGGCAAGGTGGGTAAAGATGCCCAGCTTGGCACCTGTGTGCAGAAAGGGGTCCCCTGCGATGAGCTGCAATCCGTTTTGACAACATTATTGACCGATAACTTTGGGGCAAGTCCCCGGTCAATTGCACCCGTGACCCATGAGGGAGTGGCCGTCACGGTGGTGTGAGCAAGCTTCCAGTCCAGGCAGTCTATGGGCTGTTCGGACTCGGGGAAAAATCCTGACCTGTCGGTTGGGAGTGGTTTTAACAGAAAAACCTTCGTGAGTTGGCGCTCACCAAGGTTTCGAATTTACTTTTTGATTTACTAGGAGAGTAACACAGATGATCGGAGAGTTGTTCACTAGAGCAACTCAGGGAAGGTACAAGATATTGCACCTGACCTGGTTTGCGTTTTCTTGACCTTTGTCGTTTGGTTTAACTTTCCACCGTTTGCAACCACAATTGGACAAGATTTTGGCCTAGAACCCGCTCAATTAGGGACCATTGGCCTTTGTAACGTGGCCCTGACCGTGCCCGCTCGCATCATCATCGGCATGTTGCTGGATAAGTATGGCCCCCGTTTAACCTATTCTGCCCTACTGATTTACGCATCGATCCCCTGCATCATTTTGCGACCGCCCAAAGC
>JAAUQE010000334.1 GCA_012032425.1 Leptolyngbya sp. RL_3_1
TCCGCTCTGAGGTTCAGCAGACCACCAGTGAGGGCAAGTAGCAATGGCCCCCACGAATAGCGATAATCAGGAAAATATTCACAGCGCAACCGATAGAGAGCGCTGTAAGGAAATGGGACGGCGCAATGGCTGGAAACTAAAGCGGGTCAAGCTTACGCAAGATCCCGTTCTGAAGGTAGATTGTGTCTTTTTGGGTGAACAGACCAGCTTTGAGGACGATCGCTATGACGACTAACCCTGAGACCTGGATTATTTACAAGGCCGTCTCTGGTGATGCCCCCGGCTGGGAAGATCGCCAACTGCTGCCCAGCGGTAGCCTGACCGACATCCTGGCAGAAGAACACGATTGGTCTGATGGCCCCCTGCCTCAGGTGGGCGATCGCGTCCGGGCCTATGAAAACCTAGATGAACCTGGCAACGGCATCAGCCATGGCCGGGATGGGGATTGGGTCGTGTCTAAGGTACAAACCTTTAGCAGCTTTGACGCCAGCGATCGCATTGTGGTGTGTGGTTGCACCTATGCCCCCATCACTCCCCAGTGGGAGGCCATAGAGCGGGGGGCACCCATCCCTGAGCTGGTGCAGACCACAAGTGGGGGCCAGTAGCAATGAGCGATAAAGCGACACGGCAACCGATTAATATCGGCGCGATCGCGGTTGAGGGCTTTATGATGCCCGATGGCAGCTACCGCATGAGCCAAGCTGGGGCAGCTACAGCCATCAATGAATCCCCGGTTTACGCATTACGTTTTTGACCTCAAGGGACTCTAAAGCCTTACTAGGTGAGGCGTACACGGATTACACTCCAGAGCAAATTGAGGTTGAAACCAGCCAGGGCGATCGCGGTCAAACGCGGATCAATGCGCTGCCTTTGGAGGTGGTATCAGCCTATTGGTTGTACCGGGCCTTCAAGGGCAACAAGGCGGCATTCACACTGACATGGGCTTTGCTCCAAGAGTCTTTAGAGCGGCGCTTTGGATGCAGCCTTTGGGGTGTCTTGCTCAGAGGCAGACTATAACCAACGGCTTGGCGATCGCGTCCAACAGCTAGAGACCAGCCTTGAGCAATTAGGCGTTGCCTATGCAGAACCCGACACCCTGCGAGAACATATTGCCCAGCTAGAACAGCAACTCAGAGACAACGGTCTAGAGCCCTGGGAGTTGCCCTAGCAGCCTACCCCCGATTAGGGAGGCGCAAGTTTGTGGCGCTACTTTTTCCGCGATCGCGGAAAATCGCATCTAAAGCCTATGGTTTCGCCCGAAACCATAGATAAACTCCCGGTTTCCGGGATCCCGGAAAATCCTTCCGGTCGATTTTTTCGGTCGAGTTGGGCAGAAAATCTCGTAGTTTCAGCCAGGAAAGCCGGTGTTTATGGCGGCGGGAATACTCCCATCGTTGAAAAGGAGAAAAGCCATGGCACGGAGAACTAAGCCCAAAAATCAGCGATGCCAAGAGTTGTCTATTTCTATGCCGCCCGGACTGCTGGCAACCTGCAAAGGCATGGCAAGAGAGTTTGAGTTGCCCTTAAGTACAACCATTCAGCTTTTGATTCGCCAGCAGATAGATCACATTTCAAAGCAAAAACCGTCTGAGACAACACTCTCAGACGGTTTTTCAAGTTCTTAGCCAGCCGCCACCAAGCACTGGCTTGTTAATCAAATGAGGCAAATACCTTGTCTAAGGATACTTTTCGCGGCCAAAAACCGCAAGGCTTCAGCCATCAGCCAAAGCGCCAAACCCACCAACCCCAGCAGTTTACGCTGGATCAGCTTCTAGCCATGGCCCCCAACCCCGGTCGGCCCTTACCAGGTGGCTACTTCCGGCCTGGTGAGGAGTTCGCAGCTTTCCTGGCTGATGGCTCAAAGCTTTTCATCATAACGACCAAAGGACGGCAGGTGCCATTCCGACAATGGGATAGCACCGATAATCTGGTCGATTTCCTAGCGCCTATTTTCGGCGATTCCAGTGCAGGGCAAGGGGGGCAGCATGAGCTTTGACATTCTCCAGCACCTTGAAACTCTGACCCCCGATGGCGGTAGCAGCAAACCCTATGAAGGGTCTTACCTATGCCCAGTGTGTGAGTCCAGCAACTTCAAAGTTGACCTGAAAACCGGGAAATACGGCACCTACGGCTGTGACTGTGCCCAAACCCCAGCGGGCAAACGTAAGATTCGAGACGCGATCGCCCCCTTTACCTGGGAGAAGCCACCCCGCCCATCGGGCAAGAAAACCTTCACCTATGACGGTCTGAGCAATGGCGTCGCTGACACCCTTGCCCAAGTAGTCCGTGAGGATGACGGCGCGGGCAAGCGTAGTTTCTACCAGCAGCACTGGAATGGGCAGCACTGGGTCAAGGGCTTACCCGATCAGGTGAAAGCCCGACTGCACCTGTACCGCATCTTTAGCCCCATCAATGAACAGGCTCAGGGTCAGCGTATTTTGTTGGTGGAAGGGGAAGGCAAGGTCGATTCTCTACTGGCCTTAGGCATCCCGGCCACCTGCTCTATTGGCGGCGCGGGCAAGTGGCACCAGTACGGCCACCCCAATTACCTAGAAGACCTGGCGGGCTACCAGGTGGTGCTGTGCCCTGACCGCGATGAAATTGGGGTCAAGCACTGTGAGACAGTGGCCGCTGACCTAGAGGCCCATGACATCACGGTAGCCGGGTGGCTCTATGCCTTTCCTCAGTCGCCCCTGTGGGAACGGCTACCCAAGAACAAAGGGGCTGATATCGCTGACTGGATTGCAGAGGGGGCAACCGCTGATGAAATTGCAGCGGTGGTAGAACCCCGGCGACAACCACCCCAGCCTGAGCAGCGCGAATCTACCCAGGTAGAGCAGGGCGGCAAGCAACCAACAGGAGACGCTGATAATTTGCCCAAACTGGCCAAACGGTTCAGAGCGGTTGAGCGAATTTGGGCGCGATCGCTGCGATTTAACCAGTTGACCAACAATATCGAGCTGCATGGGAACCGTAGAGGACGTGGTGATCTGCGGCTCACCTTGGCGCTGGACTACGGCCTATCGGTATCGGTGGCAGACTGTGAAGCGATCGTGAAACGTCTGGCCAACAACAACACCTATCACCCCGTCGCAGAATATCTGGACAGTTGCGCCCAAACCCACGGCAACGGCAGCGCCATCCTAGACAACCTGGCTACCGAGCTATTCGGTAGCCAAGTGCCCATCCACAACGTCTTTCTTAAAAAGACCCTGGTGGCGGCGGTGGCCCGCATCTTTCAACCGGGCTGCAAAGTAGACACTGCGCTGTTTTTGCAGGGGCGTCAGGGCTTTAACAAATCCAGCTTCTTTAAGACCCTGGTGGGGGCTACTTGGTTTGACGACACCATGGGCAGCGCCACTAGTGAACGGGACGAACGGCTGAAACTTCACCAGTTCTGGGTTTTGGAGTGGGCGGAATTGGAGAATGTCTTTAAAAAGCGGGATATCAGCGCTGTGAAGGCGTTTTTGAGTTGCGGTGTGGATACCGTCCGACCCCCCTA
>JAAUQE010000148.1 GCA_012032425.1 Leptolyngbya sp. RL_3_1
GTTAACGGCGTTCTGTACTTCCCTAAAATCAAGCCTGACATTGATGTCACGAAGAGCAATATCAAGCTGTTCTGTAATCAGGTGTTTGTCAGCGACAACTGCGAAGAGGTGATTCCTCGCTTCTTGCTGCCGCTGCGGGGGGTGATTGATAGCACCGATATTCCTTTGAATGTCTCTCGGAGTTTCTTGCAGAACGATCGCACCGTTCGCAAAATCTCTGACTACATTGCCCGCAAGGTCGGCGATAGTCTGAAGCAGCTTTATAAGGGCGATCGCGCCAAATACGTCGCCTCCTGGCAAGACCTGGGCACCTTCATCAAATTCGGTTCCCTCAACGACGATAAGTTCAAGAAGCAGGTGGAAGATTTTGTGATCTTCCGCACTACCGCGAAACTCGACGCGGTTGAGGATAGCGACACCGCCAAGGTCGAAGTCCAAACCGAAGGCGATGATGCTTGGTCCGAAGTGGGTGACAAAGCTGCCGCTGCCATCGATGCCGAGGGCTATTCCTACACCACCCTGAAGGAATACCTGGAGCGCAATAAAGACCGCCATGAAAATCGGGTCTTTTATGCCAACGATGCCACTGCTCAGGCCACCTACATTGCGCTGCACCAATCCCAAGGGCTAGAGGTGCTTTTCCTGGATACCTTTATCGACACCCATTTCATCTCTTTTCTAGAGCAGGAGTACACCGACGTCAAATTCTCACGGGTCGATGCTGACCTCGATGACACCCTGTTAGACAAAGAGCAGCCCAGTGAGATTGTTGATCCGGGTACTAACAAGACCCGCAGCGATGAAATTAAGGAGCTGTTTGAAAAAGCCCTAAATCGTCCCAAGCTGAATGTGCGTACGGAGGCCCTCAAAACCGAAGGACCCGATACGCCACCGGCGATGGTGTTGTTGCCAGAAGCCACCCGCCGTATGCAAGAAATGATGTCGATGATGCAGCAAACCGCCATGGAGTTTCCAGAAGAGCATGTGTTGCTGATCAATACGGCTCACCCGATGATCCAAAACCTGCTGAAGCTACAGCAAAGTGCCATCGTACAAGCGGATGGTTCGGCCTCTCCCGCCGGGGAAATGGCCACAATGATTTGCCAGCATGTGTACGATCTGGCGCTCATGGCCCAGAAGGGGTTCGACGCCGATGGCATGAAGTCATTTGTGACTCGATCTAACCAACTGCTGACCCATCTCACCGAACGTTAAAGCGGCACCCCCTGTCCCCCATTAGGAGGACAGGGGATCAGCCAGGAGCCCTAGCCGCCCTAGTACTCAAGGGCGGAATTAACCCAACCATTAAAAACCCAAGGCAAGGGGCTTAAGCCCCTTGTTCAAGGCTAAGGCTATTTAAGCCGCCGAGCACTAGGGCTATCGCCAGGAGATGATATTCAGCAATTCTCAATCTGGCTTTGCGGGCCATGAGAATGACAGGGTTATGTTAAGAAAGATTGCGATATACTGAGTTCCTTGGTAGGATGTTGCTAAGAAGCTACTAAGGACGGTTTAAATATGCCTTATACGGTTGAAGATGGTGGGCGGCTCAATAATTTCGCGATTGAACCCAAAATGTATGAAGCTGAGCCTCCGAGTGCTTCTCAAAAGCGCAACTACATCATTTTGGGAGGGTTGGCCTTTGCCCTGGTGGTCGGGCTTATGACAGTCGCGGTTGTGGTCTCCTAACCCCCTTCAACCCAGGCTTGAATATGATTGATAGGCACAGGCGATTGGCCCTGTGCCTATTGTCTTATTGGGGCCTAGCCCCGGCAAGGCAACCTTGGCAGCGATGATCCAGTCATCAACCCAGGGATGGCCAGCCAATCGGAATCCCTGGGATGGACTCGGCGTCCGAGACGGCTAGGGCCAACAATGATAGATGTAAAGAACTGCAAGATTTTGCATATGACAGCCATGAAAAGTATGTTGCGTCGAATGGCGACCCTCGGTCTAGTCGGTGGAGCTGTGTTGGGTGGGTCGATGATCAGCGGGCCAGGAGCTTGGGCGCTGAGCGAAGCGGAAATTGTCGAGAAGCTCGAAGCTATCCCTGTTTTTGTGATTGTGGATGAGGAGGGGCGATCGCTCACCGCCAATGTCACCACCGCCGCCGATACTGAGGTCAGCGTACCGGTCGTATTTATCCATGGCTTGGATGCCGAAACCTTTTTGAGCAGCGCCCAAGCCGAGGAAGCGGCCTTCGCTGAGGGGGCTCAAATTGCCTTACTCTCCCTAGGGAGCCTCTACGAAGAGGCAAGTGATCAACTGGATGCCAGCACGTCGTTAGTGTATGTTGCGACCCCGCAGGAAGTCGCCGCTGCTAGCAATATCGCTCAGCTTGGAGAAGATGAGACCTTTAGCGGGGTGCCGCTTTTTGCCGCTGTCAACCTCGAAAATGGTCAGTATCTCCTCTATGCCGACGACACACTGCCGGTATTCTTTTCCCTAGCGGATCTGCAAGCACAGGTCGGTCCTTACATCGACGCCAATCCTGAGATTGAAGACATTATTGGGGTCGAGGTTTTGACCCTAGAGGGTCTGCTACAGGGCATGGAGGCAAATAATCCAGAGCTAGATCAACTCCTAGAGCTGGTCCGGTTTGTCCCCTCCTCAACGACGATTAATTACCTCCAGGGTGGCGCAGGTAACTAAGGATCAGAAGTCCATCAGTACGGCAATCTTTCGGCAGGGAAAAGGCATTGCCTTTTCCCTACGGCAGCTCAATTTTCCGTGTTACTTAAATCGTTCACCTAAGAGGCTGTTTGAAAAGGGGGTAAACCAGTCTTGGATAATACTGAAGTCCATCCGTAGGCTGGCTGTAGCCCTAATGGTGTCGTGGCCTGTTTTGGGTAATCCCTGTCGCTAAACGCAGTCCAGAGAACTTTTCAAACAGCCTCTAAGAACGAGTCGGTTCTCCCTCTGTAGGGAAGCGAGTCTGTTCAATGATGGGGCAGATGTTGGCCGTCAAGCTGTTCCGCCTGATCAGCCCCATCCATCAACTCAACCAACTGCGTTCTAAGCTGCTGGAGCTGGGTCATTTGGTCGTCAATGGCTGCGATCTTAGCTTGAAATTTCTGACGCACGCTTTTGCAGGGGCGGGCACCGCGATCCGCCATGTCGAGGATGTCTTGAATGTCTTGCAGGCTGAGACCAAGGGCTTGCGATCGCCGAATAAACTGTAGCCGCTCTAATACAGTCGGGTCAAACAATCGAAACCCGCCTGAAGAACGGCGGCTGGCTTGAATCAAGCCCCGCTCCTCGTAATAACGCACGGTTTTGACCGACAGTTGAGTGTGGGTGCTAACCTCGCCAATGCGCAACAGCGTTTCAGGGAGAATTGCCATAATCTTGCCAATCAAAGCATCGAATCGTGCGGGCAATTGTGATGCACAGGAACCCACTTCAAATCGGAGTCGCCCAAGTGAGTGCCCTCCCTGTCATCCTAAAGCATGCAAGATCACGCGACGATACCCCTGCCGTCCCCAGGATGAACAGCGGGGGTATCAATCTGAGCCAATTTTTTGAGTATTCTCCTAAATGGCTCTTCACAGGACTGTCATGCTAGATCTCACCGGAAAAAATGCCCTAGTTACCGGCATTGCTAACAACCGCTCCATTGCCTGGGGCATTGCTCAGCAACTGCATGCAGCCGGGGCCAATCTAGGAATTACCTATCTGCCCGATGCCACGGGCAAGATGGAGAAAAAGGTGAGCAGCTTGGTGGAACCTTTAAATCCCTCCCTATTCTTGCCTTGTAATGTTCAGGATGAGGATCAGACCCAGGCCACCTTTGACGCTATCAAAGAGAAATGGGGGCAGCTCGATATCCTCATCCATTGTCTGGCCTTTGCCCACCGCGATGATCTGATGGGTGACTTTAGTAACGTCTCCCGACAAGGCTTCCAGACAGCGTTGGATATTAGCGCCTATTCTTTAGTCAGCTTGGCTCGAGCGGCTAAACCCTTAATGACCGCAGGGGGCAGTATTGTTACCCTCACCTACCTGGGAGGGGTGCGGGTGATTCCCAACTACAACACCATGGGCATTGCCAAAGCAGCCCTGGAAATGAATGTCCGTTACTTGGCCGCAGAAATGGGAGCCCAGCAAATTCGGGTGAATGGGATTTCCGCTGGGCCTATTCGCACCCTGGCCTCCTCAGCCGTGGGGGGCATCTTAGACATGATTCACCATGTCGAGGAGGTCGCGCCATTGCGGCGCACGGTTACCCAGCAGGAAGTCGGCAGCACCGCTGCTTTTCTGTGTAGTGACCTTTCTAGCGGCATTACGGGGCAAATTCTATATGTGGATTCGGGTTACGCAATCATGGGCATGTAAGCTTCGGTTGCGGTGAAAGTTGATGCATAACGGATGACATAAGTTTCAACACAATTGCCGGGGCAGGAGGCATCAGGGGCAGAGGGGCTAAAAACTGGAGTAGTCCAATAATTTATTCCTGTACTGACCTCCTGCCATCTCCCTTGGCAATCAACTCAGATCATTCCCCCGAGGCGCATCGCGCTGCATCCAAAAAGGATCGACGGCATCACCATTGGCATCAATGAAGACGGGTATGCTTTGCTGAGAATGGCGGCCTAACGAGGGTCGTCCCATGTCTCAGGTAACAGCAGATGCAATTTTGGCCTACGTTAACGCTCATGCCTCCTCCTAAACAGGAGGGCAAATGATCCGTCGTTGCCTCAAATATCTGTTGATTGCTTCACTGACCCTGCTCAGTGCGGTGATTGTGGGGGGGAGCAGTTTGGCCCAAACTGCCCCCGTTGATACCGCTACGGTCGTGTTAGATGGCCGCCCCCTGTTTGAGGTGGCTGAGAGTCGCCAGATTACGGCAGCAGAGCGGGCCGCGTCGATTAACTTAGAACTTGAAAGCCAGGTAGAGCGCTCCGAGAATGCGCGGGTCTGGTGGCAGTTCCGAGACGATTTGCCCGTGATTCTGATTGGCGATCGCTACTTGATGACCGTCACCCAGACGGATGCCGACTTGATCAATGCTGGGATGAGCCCCAGTCAACAGGCGGAAGACTTAGTTGACCAAATTACCGACGCCCTGACTACGGCCAAACAAGAGCGTAGTCAGACGGTGCTGGGTCAACGGATTCTGATTGCCGTGGGTTTGCTGATCCTGACAATCGGGTTAGATCGCCTCATGGTGCTGCTCTGGCGACGGGGTTTGAAGCCCATGATCACGCCCTCCAGGGGCAGCAGCCCACCGGCAGGGCTGGGGCTACTGCTGGGCCTGGTCATGGGCATAGCGCGCTGCGGTCTGTGGGTCGTAGCCCTATACTGCATCACGAATTTGTTTCCATTGACCCGTCAGGGGAGCTACTGGCTGCGCCTACAGCTCGCCAACGGGTTTGTGCAGCCCAACCTGCGTTTGGGGCAAAGCGAGGTTTCGGTGCTGAGTTTGGTGGCCCTGATGGCCCTGATTCTCAGTCTGGTGGTGGCTGCGGGTGGCCTGAGCAATCTGCTCCGGTCTCGGGTACTCCATGTCGATGGCATCGATCGCGGCGCTCGCGAAGGCATTGCCATTCTGGTGAAATACAGCGTGATTTTGTGGGTACCGTGGTGCTCTTGGCAAATTTGGGGGCTAGACCTCAGTTCTTTGGCCTTGATTGCCAGTGCCCTGGGGGTGGGGGTAGGACTGGGTTTTCAAAATATTGCCAAGGACTTTGGCAGCGGCATTGTGTTGGTGTTTGATCGCCCCATTCAAGTGGGGGATTTTGTCGAATTTGGAGAATTTCAAGGCACCGTCGAGCGGATTGGAGCGCGCAGTACCGAAATCAAAACCCTGGATCAGGTGTCAATTTTGGTGCCCAACTCCCGTTTCTTAGAGCAGGAGGTGATTAATTGGAGTCACCGCAACCCCGTCTCGCGCATTCGCCTACCCGTCGGGGTGGCCTATGGGGCCAACCCCAGCGCCGTTCAGGAGGTGCTGCTCAATGTCAGCGACCAGCATCCTAAAATTCTATCGATGCCCGCCCCCCCAGGTCTTCTTTACGGAGTTTGGTGACAGCTCCCTGAATTTTGAACTGTTGATCTGGATTGCCGAGCCCCATTTGCAATGGGTGATTAGGAGTGAGCTTTACTTTGCCCTAGAGACCGCCCTGCGCGATCGCGGCATCGAAATCCCCTTTCCCCAGCGAGACTTGCATGTGCGTAGCGGCACGCTACCGATCGCCCTCACCCCCGAGATGCAGACCTTGCTGAACCGATTGACCCAGAAATAAGCGCCGCCCGATCAAACCAGCACCTCCTTGAGCTGGTGCTGCTCCCAAAGCGCCTGGTATAGCCCCGGTTGGACCACCAGCTCAGCGTGGGACCCCGCCTGCACGATTCGCCCTTGGTCCATGACCAGGATGCGATCGGCCATGGCCGCTGCCCCCATTTGGTGAGAAATAAAGATCACCGTTTGGTGCTGAGTTCCCGTTTTTAGATTTTGCAAGATTTGGGTGGCGGTTTGGTTATCGACGCTGGAGAGGGCGTCATCCAGGACCAACACGGGGGCATCTACCATCAGCGCCCGCGCCAAGGCCGTCCGCTGGCGCTGGCCGCCGGAGAGGGTAATGCCCCGCTCCCCCACGAGGGTGTCATAGCGTTTCGGGAAGTTGAGAATCTCGGGATGGATTTGGGCTTCCTTGGCAGCATGTTCGACCTCTAGGGCCGCTGCGAGGGGATCGCCGTAGCGGATGTTGTCTTGGATGGTGTTGCTAAACAGAAAGCTCTCTTGGGGCACATAGGCGATCGCCCGCCGCAAGTCCTTCAAAGGCAGGGTGGTAATGTCATGGCCATCCAGAAAGATCTGCCCTTCGCCAATATTCAGGAGCCGGGGTAAGGCATTGGCCAGGGTCGATTTACCCGAACCAATCGGACCGACAATGGCCACGGTCTCACCGGGTTGCACCGTAAAGTTCACCCCCGCCAAAGCAGGGCGGGGGGGCGTCTGGATAGCCGTAGGCTAAATTGTGAGCATCCAGCCGTCCCTGTAGATCGGAAACCCGAATCGACCGGGAATTCGGGGCATTGCGTACTTGGGGCTGACTGGTAAGAATCGCCTCTACCCGGTCAATACTGACCTCTCCCCGCTGGTAAGCGGTAATCGTAAAGCCCAGCAGCGCCGTGGGAAACACCAGGCGCTCCACATAGAGCAGCAAGGCCACGAAATCCCCCACCGAGAGGCTGCCATCGCGGATTGCACCAGCGCCATTGGCCAAAATCAGCAGCAAACTAATGCTGGCTAACCCCCCCAGCAGCGGAAACAGGGTATTGCGGGTGCGGGCGAGGGTAAGGTTGGCGTCGAGCAATTCTTGATTGAGGTCGTCAAAGGCACTGCGTTCATTGGCCGCTTGGCCGTAAATCTTGATCAGGGCGATGCCGCTCATATCCTCTTGGATCAGGTCGCTGAGGCGAGAGGTGGTCTCTTGGACCTGTAGCTGCTGGTTGCGGAGGCGATCGCTAAACAGCCCTACCAGCACCAACATCACCGGATAAATCACCAGGGACAGGAGGGTGAGGCGCACGCTCAAGGAGAGCATTACGGGAATGGTCAGCACGTAGGCAAACAGGGTATTGGCCAAGCTCAAAATGGCAAAGCCCAGCAGCCGCCGAATATTGTCCACATCACTGGTGGCGCGACTAATCAGCTCCCCGGCGGTATTTTTGGCAAAGTAAGCCGGTTCCATCCCCAAGAGATGCTCAAAAATCCGTTGCTTGAGGGTAAACTCCACCTGCCGCCCCACCCCAAACAGCAGGGTGCGCGAGGCCATGCGGAACAGCCACATGACTGAAGCGAGGAGGGCAACTAACCCGGCATATTGAGTAATGCGGGCAAAGCTAAAGGTGACTTGTAGGGTATCGATGCCGTCCCGAATCAACAGGGGAATTAACACCCCCAGACCATTGACGAGAAGTAGGGCAAAAATGCCAATGCCAGAAATTTTCCAGTGGGGCCGTAGATAGCTGATCAGCCGTTGGAAGTTAGATTGCGCCATGGTGCTCCGCCTGCCTGCTTTCCCATCCTAGACCAAGGGTTGGTTTAAGGTTTAAGGGACGATTACGCCGTTGCAGTGGCACGTTGACGGTAGCGGTAATAGGCGGCACAGGCTCCCTCCGATGACACCATCGGTGCCCCCAAGGGATGGTCAGGGGTGCAGGCACAGCCAAAGGCAGGGCAGGATTCGGGTTTGCGGAGACCCTGCAAAATCAGCCCGCTGATGCAGTCCGTGGTCTCTGCGCTCACCGACACCGGAGTCGGCAGCAGTCCTTTTTTCTGGGCATCAAAGCTGGCATAGGTATCCCGTAACCCCAGGCCACTCTCAGGAATCAGGCCCAGCCCCCGCCACTCTTGGGGGATCACCTCAAACACCTGAGTCATGATTTGCTGGGCAGTGGGATTACCCTGCTGCCGCACCGATCGCCGATATTGATTGTCTACCTCGGCCCGACCGGTTTCTAACTGCTGAATGCAGTGGTAAATCCCCTGGAGAATATCCACCGGTTCAAACCCGGTAACCACGATGGGGACTTGGTGGCGTTGGGCGATCGCCCCATATTGCCCATAACCCATCACCGTGCAGACATGGCCCGCCGCCAAAAAGCCCTGTACCCGACAGTCCTCAGACGACAGCAACGCATCCATGGCCGGGGGCACCAGCACATGGGACACCAGCAGAGAGAAGTTTTGCAACCCTTGTTGAGCCGCTCGGTAGACCGCCATGGCCGTCGCTGGGGCAGTGGTTTCAAACCCCACGGCAAAGAACACCACTTCTTTGTCGGGATTATTCTGGGCCAGGGTGACCGCATCCAAGGGGGAATAAACCATGCGCACATCGCCGCCGTTGGCTTTGACCGCCAGCAAGTCCGTCGGCACCGGATTCTGGTCATGGCCCACCGGCATGGAACCGGGCACCCGCAGCATGTCCCCAAAGGAGCAGAAAATCAGCTTGGGCTGGTGGGCGAGGGCGATCGCCGTATCGATAATTTGGGCCGCAGTAACGCACACCGGGCAACCCGGCCCATGGATCAGGGTGATGTCTGCTGGCAACAGGCGATCCAGGCCATATTTAACAATGGCATGGGTCTGGCCCCCACAGATTTCCATCAGGGTCCAGGGTCGGGTGGTGGTGGTGGCGATCGCCTCGACGTACTGCTGGGCTACAGCCTGGTCGCGATACTCATCGACAAATTTCATGGGATTGCTGACGATAAATCGTTTTGCGCTTGGGGGAGGATCTGATGTCTTGCAAATGGGCTTAGGTTGAACGCTTGTCCGGCTTGGAGCACTATCCGTGCAGCTTCTCAGCGACAGTGCAGAGAGGTTTACAAGTCTTGCCGTCCTTTAAAAACCTGCTCAGCCGTCAGTACTAGGGCGGGGAAGGTGGGTGACACAATCCCATCCAACCCTTGGAACTGTTGCACCTGATAAGTTGCACCCACCAAGGAATAGATCGAAACCGTTGGCACCTGGGCCGCTCCGATATAGCGAGCCGCCCCTAAACCGAGATAATCAACCACCCAATATTCTGGAATCTGTTGGGCTCGGTACTCGGCCAGCTTATAGAGATAATCATCGAGCTTAGAGCTTTCGCTGACAATCTCGACCACCACCAATGCCGGGACTTCCAGCACAGCAGACCGGTTACCCAAGGCGTCTAAATCCGCTTGTTGAGCCACCAAAACATCCGGTAGTCGGGCCGTGTTTGCCTCGGTGCGTTGACCCACGTCACCTCTTACCGCTTCCCACGGTAGCCCTTGCTGGGTAATCTCATCATCAAAGATGCGCTCTAGGAACTTAGCAATTTTGCTGTGAGGCCACGGGGCTGGAGTCATTGGCAGCAACAAGCCTCGGACCAGTTCATAGCGGGTGTCGGTACCCGCTTGGTGATGCAGATACTGATCAAAGGTCAGGATTTGTAAGGGGGTTAGGGTTGTTGCATTTTGCACCATAGTCGCCCCATGAGAACTTGATTCTAGGGTAATGGCTTTTAGTCAATACCCCCACTAACCCGCCCAAACGGGCTGGTAGGACTGGATCGCCCGCATGTACTGCACCCGCTCAAACTCACTGGGGTTCGGGCTGTTCTGCTGGCTCATGCTGCCCCGCAGAATCTCCAGGGAGTCGTACTCGTGCGCTTGCAGCCAAGCGATCAGCGCTTCCTCAATGGTGGTGAGGTGGCCGATGCCGTGGCGCAGCAGGGTAGCGACCAACATCGTCACATCTGCTCCAGCCATCAGCATTTTGACCACATCTTCGGCTTTGCTAATGCCGGTCGTGGCGGCAAGGCTAGCGGGAATGCGGCCATGCAAGAGGGCGATCCAGTTCAAGGGCAGCCGCATGTCAGACGGATGGCTGAGGATCAGGTTGGGCTGCACTTCGAGTTCTTCAATGTCAATATCGGGCTCGTAAAAGCGGTTGAACAGCACCAAACCGTCTGCCCCGGCCTCACAGAGACGCTTCGCCATGTTCGCCATATTGCTGAAATAGGGGCTGAGCTTCACCCCAATGGGAATCTGTACGGCATTGTTTACTGCCTGAAGCACGTCAATGTACTGCTGTTCCACCGCCGCGCCCGACAGATCTAAGTCTGTGGGAATCCAGTAAA
>JAAUQE010000149.1 GCA_012032425.1 Leptolyngbya sp. RL_3_1
GGCCTGCGGGAAGCGGTGCAGGCTTATCTCGAAGACAGTGGCTTCACCGTAGAAGTTGCCAGCAATGCCACCGAAGGCTGGGACAAGCTCCAGATCAATGCCCCCGATGTCTTGATCTCCGACATCATGATGCCGCAGGTGGATGGCTATCAGTTTCTGAAGCAGGTGCGAGAGGATCCGCGCTATAAGACCCTGCCGGTGGTGTTTCTGACCGCGCGGGGGATGACCAGCGATCGCATCCAAGGCTACAGCGCTGGGGTAGATGCCTACCTGCCCAAACCCTTTGACCCCGAAGAACTGGTAGCGATCGTCACCAACCTGATTGGCCGCCAAGAGGATCGCACCCCTGAGGGCGGTGCCGTGCCGGATATCGCTGCCATGGCCCGACAAATCGAAGAGATCAAAGCTTTACTCACCCAGCGCGGCACGATCGCCAAAACCCCTTCTCCCATTCGCATTGACTTTACCCCCCGCGAGCAGGACGTGCTGAATAAAGTGGCCGAGGGCTTGATGAATAAAGAAATCGCCCGTCGCCTAGAAACCAGCGTCCGCAACGTAGAGAAATACGTCAGCCGTCTGTTTAGTAAAACCGGCACCAACAGCCGCACCGAGCTGGTGCGCTACGCCCTAGAGCATGGGTTGGTCACAGACGACGAATAAACCCTGGCCACATCCCAACCCGTGGTTTGCCCTACGGTAAAAACTCCCGTTTTCAAATTGGATGTGGTTTAGTTGCGGTGGCCCGTCGCCGTCGCCCACTGCTCAGGCGTATTGCAATTGAGGAGCTGGCTGGGCAGCACGGCGGGAATCGCCTGGACAGCAATGGTAGCGAGCCAGGTTTGAAAAGCGCGGTGCCCCTGGCTGACAGCGGCTTCTAAAGAATGCAGACAGGTGCGGCGATAAAAGCCGCAAAGGGGTTCCCAGCCTTTGCGGCTCTGGGGTAGATAGGCGAGGGTGCTGGCATTCAGTTGTGGGAGTTGGCTGGCCCATTGCTGAAGGATAGGACCGGAAAGATTCGGTAGGTCACAGGCCAGCAGCAGCACCCAATCGGTGGTGCTCTGGGGTAGCGCCTGGGCAAAAGCAACGAATGGGCCAGGGGGAATGCCCGCTGGGGCGATGGGCTCCCGGATGAACTGGATGTCGGGGGGGAGTAATGGCCGATAGCGATCGCCCCAGGGGGTGACAATGGCGACGGTGTCGGTGCAGTGGCGGGCAACGGCGCAAAGGTGATGAATCAGGGGCTGACCGTTGCAGGGCAGCAGCGCTTTGTCACGGCCCATGCGACGGCTCTGGCCCCCGGCAAGGATGAGAGTGGTGAGGGTGAGTGGATTAGCCGGTGGGGCCATAGGGCGATCAAAGTTTGGGGGTGTGAGGATGTCTAAGCGCTCCACTAAACATCGCGCCGTAGCGGGTGGAGCGGACAGCTCGCCAAAAACCCTGCGGTGATGCCCGTAACGACTTACTTCTTGCTTTTCTTTGCAATCCAGGGAGGATTGAGTTTATTGAGGGGGTGCTGAAGTCCTCTCAGGCAGAGGGTTTGGTGGTGAGCCGAGGGATTGACAATTCGTAATAGTAAACTGTTTCAACACCATAGTATAAACAGAGAAGTCCATGAGGTTGGTGCCAGACTTTACGTTCTGGTTGGGAGCTTAGGCTCCAGAGCTAATCTCTTTTTTAAGAAAAGTAAACATCTCTAAGTTTCCTGCTCTCTAGAGTGTTACACCTCTTCAAGAGAATGCCGGTTCCTTTCGAAGGGTTTTCCAGGGTTAAATGCTGGGTTGCCTGCTCGTTAAGTGCCTTGGCCAGCTCTTGTTTGAGGTGATTGTTGCGAGTTTCTGGCTCGAATGCTTTTTTGAGTATTGATAGCTTAGCCACACCTTAAAGACCTTCTGCAAACTCTAAGGAGATTGAGTTAATGTTTGACGCTTTTGCGAAAGTGGTCTCCCAGGCCGATGCCCGTGGTGCCTATTTATCCGCCGACCAAATTGATGCCCTCAGCGCTATGGTTGCCGATGGCAATAAGCGCATGGATACGGTCAATCGGATTACCAGTAACGCTTCGGCTATCGTGGCCAGTGCAGCTCGTGAGCTGTTTGCTGAGCAGCCCCAGCTGATCGCTCCCGGTGGCAACGCTTATACCAGCCGTCGCATGGCCGCTTGCTTGCGCGACATGGAAATCATCCTGCGCTACATCACTTACTCCATCTTTGCCGGTGATGCCAGCGTCCTCAACGATCGCTGTTTGAACGGCCTGCGTGAAACCTATGTTGCCCTCGGCACCCCCGGCACCTCTGTGGCCGTCGGTGTTGAAAAAATGAAGGCAGCGGCGATCTCGATTGCCAATGATTCTGCGGGTATCACCCCTGGTGATTGCTCTAGCTTGATGGCTGAGGTTGGTTCTTACTTCGATGCTGCCGCTGCAGCCGTTGCTTAAGACTTGAATCCTGTCCATCCGTCTCGGAGTCTTGAGCTGTTAGTTGACTCCGGTGACTCCGCATCAAGAACCCTCAATGTTTGGAGATTTTCCACAATGAAAACCCCTTTGACCGAAGCTGTCGCTGCCGCTGATTCCCAAGGTCGCTTCCTCAGCTCGACTGAAGTTCAGTCTGCATTTGGTCGTTTTCGTCAAGCCAGTGCCAGCTTATCTGCGGCTAAAGCGCTGTCTGAGAAAGCTTCTACCCTGACCTCTGGGGCTGCCCAAGCGGTGTACAGCAAGTTCCCTTACACCACCCAAATGTCTGGGCCTAACTATGCCACGACCCAAACCGGTAAGGACAAGTGCGTCCGGGACATCGGTTACTACCTGCGCATGGTCACCTACTGCCTCGTTGTCGGCGGCACCGGCCCCATGGATGACTACCTGATTTCGGGTATCGCTGAAATTAACTCGACTTTTGAGTTGTCTCCCAGCTGGTACATCGAAGCCCTGAAGTACATCAAGTCCAACCACGGCTTGTCTGGGGATCCCGCTGTTGAGGCCAACTCCTACCTGGACTACGCGATTAATGCCCTAAGCTAGGTTTAGGTCTTTGTTTCCTGGGCTTGATTAAGCCCCATTGATCCCTGAGGGATATACAGCAACTGACTGAGGTTAGGCGTTGTTTACCCCTCAGGGATTTGTTCATGGTGGGTCGTCTTGTCCTAAACCTATGGGCCGATCTGGCAGTAGTGTCTGCAATAGCAGCGCCCGGTTTAGGCAAACTGTGATGGGAGTGTTGCCCGATGGGTGAACCGTTTGACATTCAAGATGATGGTCAGTTGACGATTGAAACCGCGATCGCCAACCTCCAAGGCAAGGATTTGGGTCTGCGGGTCTATGCTGCTTGGTGGCTGGGCCGTTTTCGAGTCAACACCGATGACGCCATTCAAGGGTTGATTGCTGCCCTATGGGACGATGATGATCGCACCGATGCCGGCGGCTATCCCCTGCGTCGGAATGCCGCCAGAGCCCTGGGTAAACTGGAGCGTCAGGAAGCGGTTTCCCACCTGATTCAGGCTTTAACCTGCACTGATTTTTACGTGCGGGAAGCGGCGGCCAAGGCCCTAGAGCAGCTCGGTAATCCCGCTGCCATTCCTGACCTGTTAGCCTTACTCAGAGGGCAAATTCCTGGGACGTTGCCCGCACCAGAACCCCCCCAGCTCACGCAACCCTTCGACGCCATTATTGAAGCTCTAGGGACCTTAAACGCGCGGGAAACAATGCCAGACATTACGACGTTTTTGGCCCATGACGTACCGCGCATTCAATATGCGGCAGCTCGGGCGCTATATCAGCTCACCCCAGAACCTGAAAAGGCCCAAGCATACGGAGATCGGTTAATTGCAGCCCTCTCCAATGAAGATTTACAACTGCGCCGAGCCGTCTTGGCAGACCTAGGGGCAATTGGCTACCTGGCGGCGGCTGAGCCCATTTCTGAAACCCTGGCTGAAAATAGCCTAAAGCTGATTGCCTTAAAAGGGCTGTTGGAAAAAGAGTTGACCCAGATAACGGCACCAAACTTATCGGCGGGGGCCAAGCAAGTCATGGTGTTGATGGATAATTTACTTTAGTGATCGGCCTTTAGCGATCGCCCCTAGGATCCCCAGTCCGGCAAGGGCGTTGTGTGGGGTCATGACTGTTAATTTTTTTGTGTCAAGCCGCTCATTCGTGAAGCAATACAACGAAGCAGGAGAGAATGTTAACGGTCAACTCATCTAACCCACATCCAACTTGAAAACTTGAGTTTTTCCCATCGGGCGAATTACAGGTTTGGATGGGGTCAGGGTTTAAGTTGGGATGGCGTCTCCTACCAGGTCAGTCTAGGTCCTACAATCATGCCTCAAGCACTTTCACAATTCATTAGTGCCATTGAGCGGGCCGATTCTGCCTCTGCCCTATCAGACGCAGTCCAGGACCTGGCTGATGCGGGTCTGTTTGAGGCTGCGCCCCACTTGATCGAAGCCTTGAGCTATAACAATCCTGGCGCGGCGGTGGCGGCGGTTGACGGGCTGGTTAAGTTGGGTGAGCCGACAGTACCCGCCCTCTTAGAGCAGCTTGACTTGCATAATTACACTGCCCGAGCCTGGGCGATTCGGGCCTTGGCCAGCATTGGCGATCCGAGGGGATTGCTGACGTTGCTAGGGGCCGCTACGGCGGATATTTCCATGAGTGTGCGGCGGGCCGCAGCTCGGGGCCTGGGCAACATGCAGTGGCACCAATTTCCTCATCATTTTCTAGCCATTGCCCAGTCCGAAGCTTTAGAGGCGCTGCTTTTTGTCGCCCAGCAGGATGAAGAGTGGGTGGTGCGCTACGCCGGGGTGGTGGGTCTGGAGTCCTTAGGGCTGGCATCACGGTCCGGCGACCGGGCCAGTCGATCGCAGATCGAAAGCCAACTGGCGCTGATGGCTGAGCAAGAAGCGAGTCCAGCGGTGCGAGCCCGCATCTGGCAAGCTCAGCAACGCCTTCAAGCAGAGCCGTCTCAACCTACCGCCTCGCCGGTAGAATCTCCCTTGCTGTCTTCCACAGACTGGGAACAGATTCTCAACCGGCTGTATGACCGCAAGCTCAAAGAAAGGGCGACTGTAGGGGCGGGAGACCCCTTTTCTGACCGGAACCTGCTGAGTACCGGTTCACAACAAAGTTAGTTCACAACAGAGTTGACCGATCGCAGCGGCTGCCCCTGGGATTGATTAATCTGCCCAACTGTTTTTGTTAGTCCAACTTTTCTAAATTAAACATCATCTGACCTATGGCTGAAGTAACCCAATCTAAGCCCATCGAGCAAGCCAATCTTGAGGAGTTGACATCGGCGATCGCTGAGCTTCAGGAGTATCGCGATCGCCTCGTTAACGAAACGATCTCAGCCGCCAAAAAAGCCAAGGTCATGAAGGGGCAGGCTCAGAATAATCTCGAACCCACCTTGGCTAAAATTGACGCCATGCTGGCGGAACTACGCCAGCGACAGGCAACCTTGACGAACAAGAATTAGAAGCATTAGAAACAGGCTTTCCCACCACTTCCATGACCGACTCAACTCCCTCTGTAATGGATGATCCGTTACAAATCATTCAAGACAATAATGATGTTCTGATTGCGCGGGTCAGCGAGCAAATTTCTTTTGACACGTTCAACCCAGAGGACCACCAGACCTTAGTGCAGTTGGTGGAGGGCTTGGGGGACCCCAGGGGATTGATGCGCCTCCAGTTTGCAGAAACCTTAGGGGATATTGGCGAACCCGCCACCCCGTTTCTGGTCCAGGCTCTGCAAACCCATGAAAATGTCGTGGTGCGACGGGCGGCAGCCAAAACCCTGACGCTGATTGCCGACCCGGCAGCGGTCCCCCCCCTGCTCGAAGCCTTTCTGCATGACCCGGACACCGTGGTCAGGGGGTCGTCTGCAGGGGCCTTGGCTAGAACCGGAGAAGCGGCAGCGCCCTATCTGCTAGAGATTTTGGCCTCCCCAGACCACGCCCAAGATATCAAAGGTCACGCCGCCTGGGCCTTAGCCTTTATGGGCTCGGAGGCGGAAAAATATCTGTACAAGGCCCTCAAGTCTGACTCGCTGGATGTGCGCTGTGCGGTAATTGGGGCATTGGGCCATGTGGCCCAAGAAAAGACCGACGAGAAATCTTGCAGTCTCCTGATCGCGGCCCTTACCGACCCGGAGCCGCTGATCCGAACCGAAGCGGCGGCAGCCTTGGGGCAAGTCAACTACCCAGCCTCAGTGCCCCACCTGATTTTGGCCCTACAGGATACTGATCTAGATGTCAGAAAGGCGGCGATCAACGCCTTGGGGAAAATTGGTGATCTTCAGGCGATGGATGCCTTAAAGGCAGCGCTACAGGATGACTTAAACGTGATCCGCACCCTGGCCAAGGTGGCCATCAATCAAATTGAGCGGCAGGCCGCAGAGGATGACTGGTAGGGCTGCACGTTGGACCCTTTAGCAGCGCGGAACCGTACCCTTGCAGAGTTGCAAAGCCCTCAAGAGTCTGGACGCGGCTGATTTTTCATCACCAGCTCCAGGCGGGATAGGGCGCTGACCGCAGACTCTCGCACATAGTCTTCGGTTGACTCGTCATCAATAATCGTCTGTAGGACCGCCGCGCCCCGACTATCTTTGATCGAGCCAAAGGTATTGGTGATGGTCACGGCTAAGGCAATGTTATCGGTGGTTTTCAGCGCCTCTGCCAGGATATCGAAGGCCTGAGGCGACCCAATTTGTCCCAGGGCCATCACTGCGGCAATGTTGACCACCGGATTGGGGTCATTCAGGGCCTGGGTGAGCCCTTGCATCCCCACCTCGGTAAAGGGCACCTCAGGGTGGCAAATCGCCACCTGGGCTAATGCTTTCACCGCGCTCCCCCGGACAGTGACGTTATCGCTGTTGAGCATCGCCTCAACCAGCGGGGGAATGGTGGCTGGCCCAACCGCGCCTAAGGTTTTGACTGCTGCCCGCCGATAGGTGGTGTCTTCTTCATCCAGCACCGCCATCAGGCGAGGGATGAGGGTTTCATCACTAGACTCGGCTAATGCCCACATGGCGCGATCGCGCAGATGCGGATTGGGATGTTTCAGTTGTTCAAACAGCGCATCAATGGACATGGGCATTCGCGGTGAATTCAGTATTGTGAATAGCGAGATGATGGGGAGAAGCTAGCTGAGCAATTGGATGGCTTTGGCGCTCACCAGCCAATCTGGATCAGCGGTGGCCTGCTTAACAGCGGAGAGGTCGCCCAATTTTTGTAGGGCCATTAAGGTGGCGTACTTCAAATCCCAAATGGGGGTCTCTAGGCATTTTTGGAGTTCGCCGACAGCGCGGCGATCGCCGAATTCGCCCAAAGCGATGGCCGCCGCCGTCCGTGACTTTTGGAACTGGGGCTGGCGGTTATGGAGGGCTTCGATAATCACCTCGTAGGCAGGTGCATATTGCAGCCAGCCAAACAGCTTGATCACATGGAAGTGCGCCCCATAATCAGCACAAGCCTCTTCTCTGTAGGTGGCTAAGAGGGCCGCTGGGGCCGTTTGGGCGTGGGCTTGAATCAGGGTTTGGGCGGCCAGATAGCAGCGACCAAAGTCAGTGTCATACAGCTCTCGGATCAAGAAGGGCAGCTCTGGGAGGCGATCGTAGACGCTCACCAAATGTAAATCTGCCGGATGATCCCTGAGGGTGCGCTCTACATCGGGTTGGATATCGGCAAAAGTGAATCGCCCCTCGGCAATACCTGCTTCTGCCAAAAGCGAATGCCTCTGAGGCGGAAAACCAGTGAAACCGGGCATTGGGAGATCGCCGGGATGGCGTCATAGTAGCGAGCGTCCATTAAATCTTGGATGGCCAGACGCCGCGCCATCACTTTGGGGTGCCGCAAAATTGGGTGACTTGGCCCATCTGCGTCAAGTCGCCCGTGAGCTGGGCAATGGCCGCGATCGCTGCACTCACCACCGGGTGGTTCGGGATAATCAATAAAGGGGTCGAATCGACCGACTAGGGCCGGTTGATGTTGAAGCGTTGGCCAGGGTTTGGATAATCACCCGATAGGTTTTGCATGAGGGGTGGCCAGCAAATGCAGTGGATTTCCCTCTAGCAGCGCGTGCATCCTGGGTGCCAATCTCACCGATCGCCCAAACGGCATTTTCTACGGTGAATTTGTCCTTCTCTGCTAAGCAAGGGCGGATAAAGGGTAAGGCCTGGGACGCTTGTAGTCGCCCTAGGCTTTCTAAGGATTTACGCCGCACAATCCGATTGTCTAAAGCAGGATCCGTTTGTTCTAAAGCGCGAATCAAGGATTGAATACTCTGCTCGGTCGGAAAATTCACTAAGTGCGAGGCGGCAATGTAGCGAGAATCATTTTCGCCGACTTGATCGGGGGGGCGTGTCTAGAATCGCGATCGCCTGGGCTTCCGTTAAGTCAAAGAGTTTAGAAAAGCGCTTATCCATCACTGCAACCGTGAGTCGATACGGGCACGGGTCAAATTGAACTTGATATCGCCAATGCCGCAAAGCTTGCGGCATTGGCGACGCCAGAAAGCCTATGGATAAAGACCTTAGACCTTGAAGCGTGCCGAAGGCTTTCTGGCCCCAGCTATAAATCTTTTGACCAGACCGTTGGTGATGAATGGGCACGTTTATGACTCGGCTTTTGCAACTGACTCCATGATGGAACAAACAATGTTCCCAATGCTCAAAGCCAGTGCTCAAAGCCAATGCTCAGATCCGTTGAAAAACGGCCCGATACACGGGCAAACCCTTACCTAGGGTGAGTTCTTCCCGTTCGGTTTGGGCGGGGAAGGGGCTCTGGGGCAACCAGCGATCGCCGCTGCGTTGAAACCGAGGGTCTTCCACAAAACAGTCCACCATGGCTGCGGCCACGTCTAAAACATCGGACTGCAATATAATCTGCCCCCCTGAGGCAGGGTCTCTGCCAGTAAGGCCACCAATTCGGGCTGCACCACCCGGCGCTTCTGGTGGCGCTTCTTAAACCAGGGATCGGGGAACTGAATGCTGACCCGCTGTAACTGCCCCGCCGGAAGACTCTGCAACACCGCTTGGAGGGCGGTATTGGCATTACAGAAAATGAAATGGAGGTTGTCCTGCTGGGCCTGATCCCGTCGCTTTAAACAGTCCTCGACCAAGGGTTGGCGAATCTCGACCCCGAGGAAATTCCAGTCGGGGCATTGGCGGGCCATGGTTTCGACAAAATAGCCCTTGGCGGAGCCGATATCGAGGTGGAGCGGTTGGTGGGGACGGGCATAAATTTGGGTCCAAACCGGGGGATCTACTGTGCCCTGGTACTTATTACTTAAGGGGTTGACATGGTGACGGACGCGCACAGCCACGGGGACGATCTCCTGGTATCCGAGTGATAAACCAAGTCCACTTTGAGAACCATAGTTTTGGCCCTCACCCCCAGCCCCTCTCCCAGAGGGCGAGGGGAGCTTGAAAAGCCTTCAAAGTCCCTCTCTCTGTGGGAGAGGGCTTATAGGCCAAGGGGCATACAAGAAAAGGGTGAGGGGAACGCCGGGTTTCAAGGTAAACGAGGTTTAGGCGATTTCCGATAATGAATATACCGGTTTTATAGGGGCGCGTTTAGCCAGGGACCTTTTGTTGTGGCCGAAGGATATCAACAAAATCCGCCCTTACGGGTATCGTCTTTTCCAGACATCTTCTTAGATGGCAACCTCTACCCTAAAGGCAAGGTTCATCCACCGGCAACCCCCGGTAGTCAGGGAAGATGATCTCAGCCCGTCCAAACAAAAGCGGCAGAGTCATAAAACTCCACCGCCTTATCAAGCAATACTGGATGTCTATCGCTAGAAGCCCTGGCGAGAAACCATTTTCTCGAAATCAGCTTGGGTCTCATGGAGCAAGGTTTTGCGGCGATCGCGCTGCTTGCTCAAAGAGGGGACTAAATTGCGGGCTTGTAGGGTCATGTGAAACTGTAGATGGGCCACATACTCACTACAGGCTTCCCGAGAGTCGGCGATCGCTGGGGCAGAGGTTTCAGTGGATGGCAGCACGCAGGTTATCTCCGTTACGGCAGGCAAGTTTCAACCTGTTTGAAAGTATCACGGTCGTTACAGGGATGGTGTTGAGGCTCAATGAACCTTAACGGTTGGTTACCTACGCTACTCAGTGGGAACCGAGCGCAAACATCGCAAGGGCTGGGCTGCGCTTGGGTCCTAAAGTCCATTTTAAATCCCACCAGCGTTCTGGACTCAGGGATAAAAAGGCCGCCCTACAATAAGAACGCCTCGCCCCCTTGTCTCTAATACGCTACATCTAGGGTTATGACTGCTTCTGCCGATGCGACCGGCTTGCCCGAGCGGCTGGCCAAACATACCGTGCGCTACCACCACCATCGGGAGGTCAATGCCGATGACCTCACCCCGATGATGGCCCACTTTGTGGCGGTCAAGGACGAGTACCCCCATGCCTTACTGCTCTATCGAGTCGGGGATTTTTTTGAAACCTTTTTTGAAGACAGCATCACCATTGCCCGCGCCCTAGAGCTGGTGCTCACCAGCAAAGATGCCGGGAAGGCGGTGGGCAAGGTGCCGATGGCGGGCATCCCCCCACCACGCTTTGGAGCGCTACTGTGTCCAACTGGTG
>JAAUQE010000335.1 GCA_012032425.1 Leptolyngbya sp. RL_3_1
CACGATGCCTAAATGGCCTACCGTATGGACCGCTACTTTATTGGTGATAAGGGATACTTACACTCCATGTTAAGAACTACCATCGCTCTTTATTCTAAATGTGACAGTTCAGAGGGCGGAATGTGGGTTTTCATAGGCTTCTCAATAGATCCTGAATGGCAACGTCATTTACGCCGTGCTGTGCTAGGAGCGCCTCAGGCAGAGAGGGATAGCTGCGAGCCAGCGGGGGTTTTTACCACATCGATGCGCGTTTGAAAGGCTTCTCGAAAGTGAGGCACATGGGTGACCGCCAATACGCATCTAAAGTCTGAGGCGATCGCGTTAATGGCCCCAATCAGGCGATCGCACCCTGCTTGATCTTGACTGCCAAAGCCTTCATCAATGATCAGCAATTGCAGCGGCGTTCCCGATCTCTGAGCCAATAGCCGGGCAAGAGCGAGACGAATGGAAAAGTTCACCCGAAAGGCTTCGCCACCGGAATAGGTTTCGTAGGGGCGGGTGCCCTGGGCATCGGCAATCAAAATGTCGAGGGTATCGATCAGCTTATGGCGGTTGCGCCCGATCCGCTGAGTGACAAACTGCACCTGGAGCTGATGGGCACTGAGACGACTCAGGATGTGATTGGCTTCGGTCTCTAGTTGGGGTAAGGCATTTTCAATCAGGAGCGCCTGGAGACCATTGCGGCCAAAAGCGGTGGCCAGCTCCTGGTAGACTTGCTGGTGGCGCTGGGCCTGAGCATAAGTCTGCTGCTGGGTCTCAAACTGCCCTTGCAACTGTGCCAAGGCGGTCAATTGCTGCTGCAAGGCCCCGGCTTGGGCTAAGTAGGTCTCCCGCTGCTGCTGTCGGTGTTGTCGTTGGGTTTCCAGTTGCTCAATGGTGGTGGCAGCATCGGCTAGCTGAGCCAGTTGGGCGCGATGCTCAGCGATGGTTTGGGCGATCGCGTCATGCTTTTGAGTCAGGGCCGTTAGCTGAGTTTGAACCGCAGCAATCTGCTGTTGGAGTTGGGGATGGGTTTGCCGAGCCGTCTCCAGCGCCGCCGCTTTCAAGGCCCAGGGCTGGGCGGCGCGCAGCGCGGCACGGACCTGATGGTGGTGGTCTGGGTCATAACCCAGCGCCTCAATTTGGGCGGTGATGGCCTGGAGCTGTTGGGCGGTTTCTGAATGCTCCAGGGTGTGTAGGGCGCGGACAATATCGGTTAAGGAGGTTTCTAACTCGGGCTGTCGCACCCGGAGGCGGGCCTGTTTGTGCTGAGCCTGTTTGATTTCAGCCTGCTTGATTTCAGCCCAACGCAATTGCTCAACCCGGCCCCGCGCTAGGGCATGATCGCGCTCGTCGTAGGCCAGCTCGGCCAGATGCTGCTCCAACGCTTGTAACGTTTGTCGGGTTTCGGTGCCGTAGCGTTGCTCCGTCAAGCAGCGTTCGAGATGGGCTTGCTCCGTCGTTAAGTCAGCCAGTTGCTGTTGGAGGACTTGACCCGAGCTGATTTGGGCTTGGAGCTGGCCGCGCTTTTCGAGCACCTGATCGTAAGCGGACAGTTCCCGCTCTAAATCGCGATATTCCTGCCGCAGCACCTGGATCTCGCGCTCTGACACCGCCAGTTGCTCCCGAATTCCCCAAATTTCCTGTTGCAGGGCCTCCTGCTCTTGGCGCTGCTCGGTTAAGGTCGTCTCGCGATGGAGGGCATCTAGGGGGCGATCGCACAGGGGGCAATGGGCTGACGGCTGGGTGAGCAGCGCCATGGTTGGGCGAGGTTCGCCAACTGCACCTCACAGACCCGTTGCCGAGCTTGGAGTTGGTCCATAAACCGACGGCGCTCTAGGCCCTTTTCTTGCACCTGTTCTTGATAACGGCGACGGGCGGCGAGCTGCGCTAGGGTTTGTCCCACCGTCAGCACGGCTTGGTGCAGGTTTGGGGCCTGACCCTGTTGCTGCTGCAATTGGGCTTGGGACTGGCTCACCATTTCCAGGCGAGCCGCGAGCTGGGCCTGTTCCCGCTCCAACTGCTGATGTAAACGCTGTTGGGTTTGGAGGAGCGGACTCACCTCGGCCTGTAGCGCATCTAGCTGGCGCAGTTGCGCTCGGGCTACCTGGAGCCGTTCCAGGGCAGCGGCAACGGTTGTCTGCTTTTGCAAAATCGGGATTAATTCTTGCTGCTGCTGTTCTAGGTGCGCCAGCTCGGCCTGGACTTGCTGCTGACGCTGTTGCAGTGCGGCTAGGGCTGCCTGGTGCTGCTGGGCCAGCGCCCGTTGCCGCGTCTGCAATTGTTGCACCTGTAGGGACTGGCTGGCCAACTGCTCTTCTTCCTCCTGGAGTGCCTGTAACTGCTGCCAACCCGCTTCGATACGGTCGGCCTTTTGCAATAGCTCGCTTAATTCTGCTTCCTGCTGCAATAGGGGCTGTAGGGTCGCGGTTAACTGGGTTTGCTGGCTGGCGAGATACTGAGCCTGCTGTTGCAGCAGGCTCAGGGCCTGCTGCTGGGTTTGCCGATGGCGCTGCTGCTGTCGGGCTTGGTCGAGGGCGGCTTGATCCTGCTGCTGTTGGGTTTCTAGGGTCTGCAAGGTCGCTGTAATCTCAGCGGCGGCCTGAGCGACGGTACTGCGCTGGGCCAGTTGGGCTTCTAGGGTGGCGAGGGTTTGGGCTAAAACCGTGGCTGCTGTCTTGGCCTGCCGCGATCGCTCCTTCGCTTGCTCCCCCAGGGCGTCATAGTCAGACAGTTTGAGCAGATCCGCCAAAATCTGCTTACGTTCGCTGGGCGCTTGACCATAAAGGCATCGGCCTGTCCCTGGCGCAGATAGGCCGAGTTAACGAAGGTTTCGTAATCCAGCTTGAGGACCTGAATGATCGCTTGCTGCGTGGCCCGCATCGTCCGCTGAGTCAGGGACCGATACCCTTGGTCTGTCTGCACCTGAAACTCTAAGCTGCCCCCCTGATTGCGATAGCGGGTGCGCAGGATGCGGTAAACCTGCTGCTGGTGCTCAAAAATGAAGTCGACCTGAGTTTCTAAGGCCCCCTGGTGAATGACCGCGTCTTCGGTGGCAGCTCGACCCTGTCCCCACACGGACCAAGCGATCGCCTCCAACAAAGAGGACTTACCGGCCCCATTCGGCCCTGACACACAAGCCACATGCAACCCTCGAAAATCGAGCGTAGCCGCCATGGTAACTCAAAAAATTTTTAGGGTCAACTGCCGAGGAATCATGGCACTCAGGCCAAGGGATACCTTTAAGTTAGCAGTACATTAGATCCTAAATACAGATGATCTATAGGCAATTGGATCTTCTGATCGATTCGCACCCAGATGATAGGGGGAAGTGATCGATTCAGAAGATGGCGGATCAGAGGATAGCGGCTTAAACCGGGGCGTTGCTGAATTTGAGTATGAACGCTCTAAATACCCTCACCCTAGCCCTAGTCCTTTGGGAGAGGGAACTAGGCTTTGAAGCCCTTCTCCCCAGGGA
>JAAUQE010000336.1 GCA_012032425.1 Leptolyngbya sp. RL_3_1
ATTGACTGTATTGGCCAAACCTTCATCCTGGCCTATAAAGAAGACACCACCGTGCTAGAGACAACCCTCCAGCAGGCGGGCTGTGATTGTGAGGTGCTGCGTCAAGTCCACCAACCAGGGCAGGAAACCTATTCCCGCAGCTTCCTCTGCCTGCTCAACCATCGCCAAGCCTGGGAACGGGCCTTGCAGGCGGATGCACCCACCCTGATTGTGGAAGCGGACTTTGTGCCCGTGCGCAACTTCGGGCAGTTACCGCCCTGCTTTGACCCAGCGGACCCGAACTTGGGGATTGCTTGGCTTTATACCTGTGCCCCCCAGGTATACCGCATCACCCCCACCGGCTACGCCGTCGGCTACTCTACGGCGATGGTGGCCTATGTAATCACCCCTCGCAGTGCCCAATGTCTGATTGACTTGGCCGATGCCGTCGCTCAAGATCCCGGCCCCCTCGCCTATAGCCCCTGGGACTCGGGTATCGATTACTATCTGAGCGATCGCGGCTTTACCGACTATGTACCATTTCGCAACTATGGGGAACATGGTGGAGTGCCCAATCCCGAGCATCGCCAGAACCGCCTCAGCGTCACCCATCGCGCCGATGTGCTCTACGGGGCTCTCAGTTTTCGTCCCCCCTATGCTCAACCGGAAGTGAGTGACTATCCCACCCTGGAATACCTCAAAGGCCGACTCTATGGGCGGGTCAAAGGACTGGGGCGATTTTTGCTGGGCAAATATTTACGGGTGCCGGTCCTCTTGGGCGCAGAGCGCCCCCTGCCGGTCGCGTGGTTTGCCCTACGGCGACAATTGACGTTCTGGCTGTAATGGCGATTTGGGCTAGGCGCTAGCGGTATGGCAGTCGCCAGTTTGGTTAAGACAAGACTGATAAACCGCGTCTAAGTTGAAAACTGGAGTTATGCCTGATCGAGAAAACCTCACCTCTCCTTCTCAAGGAGAGGAACCAGAGTCTTCTTAAACCTCTCCTTGGTGTCTTAAACAACGTGGCCAGGGCTATAATCGGCCAGCAGAGAGAGTTCCTGATCAACTTTGACGCGCCCCCGACTCGTGGCTCGGAGGAGGCGATCAATGGAGAACCGCTCGTCTTCGGTGAGGCTATCTTCATGGAGCAAATTCGCCAGTAGGCCATAGCGATCGGCCAGGGTCAGACGCCCATGGTCACTCACTTGGGCAAAGAGTTCCGCTAGGGCAAACTTCAGCGGACATAGCTCTAGCATGACTCACGACATCTCCAGGGCTTCATCATTACTTCACAACTATCGCCGCCCCAAAGTCATTAGCCTGTGACAACCTTTCTCCAGCCAGGTGATATTAGTCACAACAGCCTGGTTGACTGACAAAAGTTGTTCGCCCACCCTGCGGGAAGAGCACAGCTCTACATCCCCTTTTCTTGAATGCCGAAGGCTATACCCCTGTCCCAGTGGGCGTAGCTTGCTTCCCGCAGGGTGGGGAGCCGGATCTCCTCCTCTCCCTAGCCCTCTCCCTGCGGGAGAGGCTAGGGAGAGGGCTTTCCGAGGCTCTGAGCATAGGTTTTGTCAGTCAATCAGCACAACAGCTCTCGGTCTACGGGGCCTGCACAGCCCAAGCAGCGACTAGATAAAGTGTTGTTTGCTCTGTTCGATATAGGCGGTGATTGTGACCATGGAATTTGACCGTGCTCGAATTGAGCCGTATCTATCAACTATCGAGCAATTGCCAATCGGTAGACCCCTGTCGAAGCATGATTTGCTCATCCCCGAGTTACGGCTGCATCAGTCCGGCAACCTAGAAATCTATTACGTTCCCTTTGACTACTGGAAGCCTAAGGCCAAGCTGTTGATCGTCGGCATTACGCCGGGATGGACCCAAATGGAATTGGCCTATCGGTCATTGGTGGCTGCGATCGCCCAGCATAAATCTTGGTCTGAGCGGTATGGGGTAGTAGAGCAGGCCGCTAGCTTTGCAGGGGCAATGCGGACTAATCTCATTACGATGCTGGATGCTCTCGGTATTCCTCAACATCTAGGCTTGTCATCAAGCGAGCCCTTATTCGGAGAGAGTCACCACCTAGTCAACACCACCTCCGTGATCCGGTATGCGGTCTTTGTGGATAGCAGGAACTACACGGGAAGCCAGCCCAAGCTGCTAAAGCACCCTGAGCTATTGACCTACGTTAAAGGGGTATTTGCAGAAGAATTGCGGCAGGTCCCGAATGCGCTGATCATTCCTCAGGGTAAGGCCGTACAAGCGGTCCTAGAATATTGGATTCAAACGGGTGAATTGGACCGAGATCGCTGTCTGTTGCATTTTCCCCATGCTTCGGGAGCTAACGGTCATCGGCAAAAGTTTTTTGATGCAGCTAAGGCGGAGATGCGGATTCAGGTTGAGAATTGGTTTCAGGTTACAGCAGCAGCAGTGGGATAAAGCTGCGGCCTCCCTGACCAGGGTCATCAGCGATCGCTGTAGTGGGAAAGTTTTTACGGGTTGTTTCAGGGTTTGGGGCAAATCAACCCTACTGCCGACAAAAAGCCGAGCCCTGAAGTTCAGAGGTCGGCTGCATTTATTGATCGATTAGTCTGGCCCTAGTACTCAAGGGCGGAATTAACCCAACCATTACAAAACCCAGGCAAGGGGCTTAAGCCCCTTGTTCAAGGCTAAGGCTACTTAAGCCGCCGAGTACTAGTCCAAATAGCCCATCAAAATTGAGGCAGGCGGATCTACCACATCATTGGGGGCAATGGGACGGTGATTGGGCAAGAAATCGAGATCAGAAATCGGCAGGGTATTGACCGCTACTGGTCGGTGGCCGGGGAGCAAATCGGTGGAGAACACCTCAATGGTGTCAGCCATAATCGGGCGGCTACCGGCAGAATTCAAGGTGCCCACCACATGAAACTCATTCAGGCCAATGGGGCGATGGTTGGGTAAAGAATCGGTCGAGACAATCCGAGTCTGATCATCAAGAACGAACACTTCCCCCCGCTCGGGCTCGGCTTTGACAAGTTGGCTTTTGCTCGGGCGACGGGTGGTTTTGCGGGTCGTGGTCGCCGTTTTGGTCGTTTCTGCCTTGTCAGTGGCCTGACTGGTTGCAGCTTCATTGGTACTGGTCATTCGATCAACCTCTCTCGGTTCAGCGCTTAATACTCTCGTCCGCCTACACAGCCTCGAATCTTAAAACCCTGAGCTGGCATCCCTAGAGCAACGGACAATCCTTAAGCAAATATTATCAGGTAAACGGTTGTCGCTTTTGCTTTACGAAAAGTTATGGCCCCCATAACGGGTTCGGACACCTGCCGTGCCATTGTCGGGACGCGGACATCCCAAGGGCCATCTGTGCTGAGACCGATCGCGCTAGCACTCAAGGGCCGAATTAACCCAACCCTTACAAACCCAAGGCAAGGGCTTAAGCCCCCTGTTCAAGGCTAAGGCTATTTAAGCCGCCGAG
>JAAUQE010000337.1 GCA_012032425.1 Leptolyngbya sp. RL_3_1
TTCTCAACCTTACACCAGCGAGGACTGGGGCTCCTGCCCCTCCGAAACGGGGGACTCAGGGGACTCAGGGGATACCGAAGACTGGCCTTGGCGATATTGATTGTTCCAGCGCCGCAGGACGCCGTTGATAAATCGGTAGCCATCTTCATCGCTATAGCGCTTGGCCAGCTCCACCGCCTCGTTAATGGCGACGCGATCGGGCAGTCCCAGATACTGCATTTCCACCACGGCGATACGCAAAATATCGCGATCGATCTGGGCCAGCCGCTTCACTTGCCAAGCCACCATCACCGCATCTAAGTCAGCATCCACGGCGTTGCGATGGCTGGCTCCGGCTCGCAGCAGTTCTAAGGCGTAGCTCCGCACCTCTTTTTGGTTCGAGGTTTGCACCAGGGTGGGAATTTGAAGGGAATCGCCGAGGCGGTTGATCGCTTGCTGGGTGGCGGCGATCGCGTCTTGCACCATCGCCCTTGCCCCGGCTACATCGGTAGCGCGGGTTTCGCTGGCCAATAAGCGCTCTTGGCTCCGTTCTAGATCGGCGGATGCGGTTTCTAGGGCATCTCGGGTTTCACCGGCTAGGGAGCGCACCGCCGCCCCAATTAACTCCTCCAAGGGTTGAGCCGCCAATTTATCGGGGCTATTTGGCAGTTGTCCCATGCCCAATAGCGCCAGTTCACGGGCAATACGACGAGCCTGCATGGTTTCCCCCAAGGCTGAACAGCTTTGTAATCTTAACAGTCTTCCTCTAGGGGCATCCCCGATAGGGAGCGGGGCCGCTCCACGATCGGTTGCTTCAGTTGCAGAACCGAGGCGGCTTCTGGGTCCTCGGCTAAGTCATGGTTGATTGAGTCCTGGCCGGCCAAGTCTTGGCCGGTTGGAATCGCTGCCGTTAGGTCAGGCCCCACAATCCCCCCCGACAGCAGCACCTTAAAGGCTTCTTCGATGGAGATCGACAGGTTGACCACATCTCGCTCTGGCACCACTGCGTACCAACCGCTGGTGGGGTTGGGGGTCGTGGGAATAAACACACTCAGCATCAATGGATTCGCCGTAACCGTCGCTGGGGTGGCCGCAGCTCCGGTCACAAAGGCCAAGGCCCAGAGACCCCGGCGGGGATATTCCACCAAGACCACCCGCCGAAAGCGGGTTTTGGAATCTTGGAAAACCGTTTGCAGCAACTGCTGTAGAGTTTTGTAAAAGGCTCCCGCCAAAGGAATCGATTCGACTATTCGCTCACCCAAGTCGAGGAGCCAGCGCCCCGCGATGTTCCGGGCCATCAGGCCAATCAGCAAGATGCTTAGCAAGGGCACGGCGAATCCGATCGCCAGATTCATCGTATCCCCCAGCAACGGTGGCAGCCCTGTGAAGGGGTTGAGCTGCTTTGGAAACCGGGTCAAAAACCGAATTACCCAATTGGCAATAGTAATGATTAGCCAAATGGTGGTCGCCAATGGAATCACCACCAGCAGGCCAGCAATCAAGTCATTTTTGAGGTCTTGCTTCAGTTTGTCCAGCACAGGCAATACGATTCACAATCCAAGATGCGCCATACCTAATAGGCTTTGAAGCGTCGATGCTGGATCACCATCAACCCAGATCCCCCGACGCGAAACCCTACTACCTATTGTAAGCAGGGCTGGTCAGAGTTGCCGCCTGCTTGTTCGCTCAAGCCGCTTCCCCAATTGTTTCCCATCTTCAAATCAGATCGTATCAGAGATGACACTGTTCCTTGGGGGCAACCCCCTAAAGTCAAGCTCTGGCAAAAAAATGCCTTGTCGAGGTTTACTCAATGCAACCTGATTGGAAGCCCGCTCCAATAATTTTAAAGACTTTGAGTTAAGGATTTGAACCCATCTCAGGGTAGGGTATTAAGTCCTTGCGAGCGGCGTGTGCTTCCTGGGTTACCTACCGCTATGATTCACACCTAAGCTCGCCTCCATTTATGCTTCAGGGTTGCTGCTGCCATGATTGACTCCCTTGATTCCGCCCAGACCCCTGCTGAGGATCCCAGCCATCTTTCCAACCTGCGATCGCTGGTGCAGCGGGTGATGGCCGATGGAAAGATTTCTCGCCAAGAAGCGCAACAGCTAAGGTCTGCCCTATTTGCCGATGGTCAACTCACCCCCGATGAGCTAGAGGTGGTGCGTAAAACCATGCGAGAAACCCTTGGGGATAACCCCCTGGAATTTGATTAAGCCTGGGATTTGATGAGGGAATGAGGACCATGAACCAACCGGTTCAGCCAGGAGACAGCTATCCCTTAGGGGCAACGGTCTACGAGGAGGGGGTTAACTTTAGCCTCTTCTCCCAACATGCCACTGGGATCGATCTGCTGCTGTTTGATCGCCCAGACGATCCCTATCCCAGCCATACCCTGCACCTCAACCCTGATGAGCATCGTTCCTTTCACTACTGGCATGTCTTTGTCCCAGGGTTAAAGGCAGGACAGGTTTATGCTTATCGCGCCGCTGGCCCTTTTCTGCCACGAGACGGGTATCGCTTCGATCCCACGAAGGTACTGCTTGATCCCTATACCTATGCGGTGGTGGGGCAAGAAAACTATGATCGCCAAGCCGCCAGCCAACCGGGGGAAAACTGCCCTCAAGCGCTGCGCGGGGTGGTGGTGGACTGTAATGACTATGACTGGGAAGGGGATGCGCCGCTTAAAATTCCCTACGCCGAAAGCGTCATTTACGAAATGCACGTGGGGGGCTTTACCCGTCATCCCAGTTCTGGGGTCGCCCCCGAGAAGCGGGGTACCTTTGCCGGGGTGATCGAAAAGATTCCCTATCTCAAATCCCTCGGTATCACCGCCGTTGAACTGCTGCCGATCCACGAATTTGATGAACATGATGCGCCGCCCGGTCTGAGTAACTACTGGGGCTATAGCTCCCTGGCCTTCTTTGCTCCCCACCGCCGTTACAGCTCTCGCCAGGATCCAGTGGGGCCGGTCACCGAGTTTCGGGATATGGTCAAAGCGCTTCACCAGGCGGGGATTGAGGTGATTCTAGACGTGGTGTTTAACCACACCGCCGAGGGGGATGAGCGGGGGCCAACGATATCGTTTCGCGGCTTAGATAACCTCACTTACTACATTCTTGAGCAAAATCACCCGGCTGATTATGCCAACTACAGCGGCTGTGGCAATACAGTGAAGGCCAATCACACCGTAGTGGGGCGATTAATTCTCGACTGTCTGCGCCACTGGGTCTCAGAGCTGCATGTGGATGGCTTCCGGTTTGACTTGGCCTCGGTGATGGCGCGGGATAAACAGGGTGCGCCCCTGGCCGATCCGCCGATTTTGTGGAGCATTGAGTCCGACCCGATTTTGGCCCGCACCAAGTTGATTGCTGAAGCCTGGGATGCGGCGGGTTTATATCAGGTGGGGTCGTTTATTGGCGATCGCTTTGCCGAATGGAACGGCCCCTT
>JAAUQE010000150.1 GCA_012032425.1 Leptolyngbya sp. RL_3_1
CTGCGCCCCTACAACTGCGCCCCTAAAACAATGTTGGGTTCCTAGTCTGGGGTCAAGACGATGCGATAGCGGGGTTTGCCGCTGTGGAGATGCTCCATCGCCTCATTGATTTGGCTAAAGGGATAGGTTTCGATCACCGGCTCAATGCTGTGGCGCTGGGCAAAGTCCAGCATTTTTTGGGTGGTGGCGGGGCTACCGAGGGGGCTACCCGAGATCGACTTTTGACCGGCAATTAGCGGAAAGACATGGCTGCTCACGGGTGACGGGGCTACTCCCACAAAATGCAGTCGGCCCTTGGGGCGTAAGGCGGCCAAATAGGTGCCCCAATCGAGATCAGCGCTGGCGGTGGAAATAATCACGTCGAGGCTATTGGCGATCGCCTTCAGCGCCTCTGGATCCCGAGAATTGACCACATGGTTGGCCCCCATCGCCATCGCCTCATCAGTTTTAGCCGCACTGGAAGAAAAGGCCGTTACGTCACAGCCCCAAGCCTGCAAAAACTTCAGGGCCATGTGGCCGAGGCCCCCAATCCCAATTACGCCAACGCTATCGGTGGGCTGTAGCCCCAATTGCACGATCGGGTTAAACACCGTAATGCCGCCGCAGAACAAAGGCCCTGCCTTCACCGGATCAATCCCGTCTGGCAGTGGAATTGCCCAGACCTCATGGGCGCGCACCTTATTGGCAAAGCCCCCATGGCGACCGACAATGGTTTGCTCCGCTTGGGGACAGAGATTGTGGTTGCCCGAGAGACACCATTCGCACATCATGCAGGATTGCGAAAACCAGCCCAAACCAACGGTTTGACCGACCGAGAGGGTTTTGACGGCGGTGCCAACCGCAGCCACTTTACCCACCACTTCGTGACCGGGCACAAAGGGATATTGGGTAATCCCCCATTCGTTATGGAGCATGCTGAGGTCGCTGTGGCAGATGCCGCAGTAGTCCACATCGATCTCGACCGTTTCTGAACCGAGGGGACCGGGATCGTATTCCAAGGGTTCGAGTTTGCCGCCAACTTCGGTCGCTGCGTAGGCTTGAATCATGAGTCGTCCGCTAGTGCTATTGCTGCCCATCCTAAGAGTTCCTGAGTAACTCGGGGTGTAGGGCATATCACCACCGTTCATCAGCAAGGTCATGAAAGGTCATGATCTGTAGACCCTGTTCAGATTGGCGTAGCGAGGCGCTCAGATTTGGATGCTTGAGTGGATTGATGGGAAACGCAAAAGCCTTTTACAGATCTCCACACTTTAGTTATGGTTCTTAGCCGAGTGAATTTTTCCAACAGCCAGCTTTTGCCCAGCTTATGGCAGCGTTAATCTGAGGCTAAGCCAGGGTAATAATGCACCTGGAAACACCTTAAATCCCAATACGCTACGGGGATTGAGGGGTTGATTTTACCTGATTAAAGCGGGGTAAGTTTATGACCCAGAAAGTGCTTGCGGGACCACGTAATGTGGCGATCGTGGGTCCCTATTCCAGTGGAAAAACCTCTCTCCTAGAGAGTCTGCTTTATGTCACCGCTGCCGTTTCTCGTAAGGGCCGGGTAGATGACAAAAATACGGTTGGGGATGCGTCACCGGAGGCCCGCGATCGCACCCTATCCGCCGAAATTAATGCCGCCAGTACTGAGTACGGCGGCATTTGTTTTACGTTCGTTGACTGCCCCGGCTCGGTGGAGCTGCTGCAAGAGACCCACAATGCCCTGATCGGAGTGGATGCTGCCGTGGTGGTGTGCGAGGCCGACCCCAACCGGGTCTTGACCTTGTCACCGCTGCTGCATTTCCTCGATCAGTGGAAAATTCCCCACCTGATTTGGATCAATAAGCTGGACCGGGCCACGGCCCCGTTTGCAGAGGTGCTTGCTGCCCTCAAAACGGTGTCCAGTCGACCAATTATTCCCCAGCAATACCCCATTCGCCAAGGCCCTGAACTGGTGGGGTTCATTGATCTGGTGACGGAGCAGGCGTACCAGTATCATGCTGGCGCTGCTGCCGATCCGGTTCCCATGCCCGATGCTCTCCAGGCAGAAGAGCAGGCGGCCCGCACCGAAATGCTGGAAACCCTGGCGGACTTTGACGATCACCTCTTAGAAGAACTGCTGGAAGAGATTAATCCGTCCCAGGATGAGATTGTGCAAGACCTGCGGCAGGACCTCGGTGCTGACCTGATCGTGCCGGTATTGATTGGCATCGCTGCCCAAGACTACGGGGTGCGCCCGTTGCTGGATGCCTTGGTGAAAGAAGCCCCCGATGCAGCGGTGACGGCAGAACGTTTCCTGGCGAACGTGCAAACCGCAGCGCCTTTGGCCCAGGTGCTCAAAACCTACTACACCCCGCAGGGGGGCAAGCTCTCCTTGGTCCGCATTTGGCAGGGCCAATTGGAAGATGGCGAATCCCTGAATGGGGAGCGCATGGGTGGCCTCTATCGCCTCATGGGCCAACAACAAACCAGCTTGCCCAGGGCTGGTGCTGGCGAGATTGTGGCGATCGCCGCCTAGAAACCGCCCGCACCGGCCAAACCCTCACGGTTGGAGATGCACCTGATCTGGAACTGCCCACCGCAGCGCGCATTGCCCCCGTCTATGCGTTGGCGATTACGCCGGAGAAACGCAGTGATGAAGTCAAGCTCACTGGTGCCCTCACTAAACTGCTGGAAGAAGACCCCAGCCTCTATTGGGAGCACCATGGCGACACCCACGAGGTGATCCTCTGGGGGCAAGGGGAGGTGCATCTGCACATTGCCCTGGATCGGCTGCGGCGCAAGTACAACTTGCCCATGGTCACCCACCCACCTCGGGTGCCCTACAAAGAAACCATCCGCAAGGCCCGCACCGCCATCCGGGGGCGCTATAAGCACCAGACCGGTGGCCATGGCCAGTTTGGCGATATCTACATCGACATCAGGCCGCTGGAGCAAGGCGAAGGCTTCAACTTCGGCGACCAGATCGTCGGTGGGGTGGTGCCGAAGCAATACATCCCTAGTGTCGAGGTGGGCATTCGAGAGTACCTCGCCCAGGGTCCCCTCGGGTTCCCGGTGGTGGATGTGGCGGTCACCCTCACCCATGGCTCGTATCACGCGGTGGATAGCTCTGATCAGGCCTTTAAGCAGGCGGCCCGCATTGCCATGCAGGAGGGGATGCCCGCCTGCGAACCGGCGCTGCTGGAACCGGTGGATCGGGTCGAAATCTCGGTGCCCAACACCTTTACCGCCAATGTGCTGAAGATGATTAGCGGGCGGCGGGGGCAAATCTTGGGGTATGAGGCGAAGGCGGACTGGACGGGCTGGGATGTGGTGTTGGCTCATATCCCTGAGGCAGAGGTGCAGACCCTGATTTTGGAGTTGCGCTCCCACACCATGGGGGTGGGCTTCTTCCAATGGCACCATGACCACTTGCAGCCGGTGCCCGATAAGTTGCAGGCACGCCTCCTCGCCACGATGCAGCAGGAGTCGTAAAGCACCATTGCCCGATGCAACACCCGAAAGCCTTGCGGCAACTACTGAGGCCGCAAGGCTTTTTGTGCAACCACTAACAGGGCAAGCCCACCCGGCAAGGCCATCAGCCCCATCACTAATGGCACATAGGTGCCAAAGTTCGCCCCTGGCTTTAGCACGGCTGAAGCCGGATCCTTGGGGTCGTAATAGACCGTCACGGCACCACCAGCCGGGTAATCTCTAGACGCCGTTAGGGCTTCGCTGCGTTCTCGGTAGCGTTTGCTGGCGGTAGCGCCTGTGCCAAGAGAATAGCGATCGCTCCTATAGGTTTGCTCATTCACCCCGTATTCATAGGTGACGGCATAGTGATAGGTATAGGCGCGAGTCGTGCCGCTGCTAGAGAGTTCGCTCACCACTGCCACCTTTTGGATCGTGCCCGCAGCGGTGGGCCAATGGCGGCTGGCGATCGCTGTGTACAAAAAGCTCATCCCAAAAACCAATAACGCCGCACCCGTAAGGGTTAGGAATCCGCCGAAGCCTAGGACGATGCGAGACTGTGCTGACGTGATGCCGGTGGGGGGCATGGCTGTGTGCGCTCCTGCTCTTTCGACTGGTTTCCTAAACCACATCCAACTTGAAAACTGGAGTTTTTACCGTAGGGCAAACTACGGGTTTGGATGTGGCCAGGGTTTAGAATTGCCCGATTTGCCGCCCTAGCCCTCGCTGTCGGCATTCACGTCCATTCCAGTTTCTAGCGCCCTTGCGCCTTATGCCTCTCTAGCCTTAGGGGCTTCTTCCCGTGAGCCCATAGTTTACTTGCAGATGAAGTGTCGTCTGGGCAGGGATCGGTACGATCATCCTCGCAACATTACGGAATCCGCTCTCCGTAGCAAATGTGCTTCTCCCCAATGGGCACACTGAAGCGGAGGGTTTAGCCAGCTTTAAAATCTTATGTGGCAAGCATTTACGAATATTTTTCAGAGCTTGCAAACCTATGCCGATCTGAGTCCTGACGCCACCCTTCGCCGTCAGGTCAATCGTCACCTGAAGCAGACGCGACCCGCGTTAACGGTCAAAGATTGGATTGTGACCTTTGAGCAGGCCCTGGGGAGGGAACTGCTGCCAGCGCTAGGGGAATTTTTATTTAAAGCCCTAGGGACCCACTCGGGCCTAGAGGCGAGTCGGTTGCGCCCGAGCGATCGCCTGATCGAAGATTTGCACCTGCCTTTGGTGTGCTGGTTCGACTGGCCTAATCAATTTTGTGATGACTTTCTAGAGACCTTCCAGGTCGATCTCAGCAGCAATTTTGATGAAGCCGATTTTGAGACCCTGCAAGACCTGATGGCCTTTCTTCACGAACAATTAATCTCCATGGATTCCTGTCCCTCTCGTTAAGCCTAGGGCTGCACGGAGAGGGGTTTGTCCCCAGCTAACGGTAGGTTAGCTGCTGGGTGCCCTGCGAAAATAGCCCGCCAGGGTTAATCAGCGCCAAAACCATCGCCCCAAAACGCTACAGTAGGGGGTGATCATCCCGTGCTGACTGCTTCAGCCTTAAGCCATGCCCAGAAGCCAACGCAACGATAACTTTATCGATAAACCTTCACGGTGATGGCAGACATGATCTTGAAGATGATGCCTGCCAAACACAACGAAAAGCAGGCGTTTGCCTACTACCGTGATGGTATGTCGGCCCAAGCCGATGGGGAATATGCCGAAGCCCTCGACAACTACCAAGAGGCCCTCACCCTAGAAGAGGATCCCTACGATCGCAGCTTCATCCTCTATAACATTGGCCTGATCCATGCCAGTAACGGTGAGCATGACGAGGCCATGGACTACTACCAGCAAGCTTTAGATCTCAACCCCCGCCTGTGTCAGGCCCTCAACAATATTGCGGTGATTTATCACTACAAAGGGGAAAAAGTTGAGGCCACCGGCGATGTGGAAGGGGCGGCTGAGCTGTTTGACGAAGCGGCTAAATATTGGATCGAAGCAATCAACATTGCTCCGAACAACTACATTGAGGCCCAGAACTGGCTCAAGAACACGGGCCGCCTCAAAGCCGATGTCTTCTTCTAGCTCGGGCCTATGCACTGGACAGAGCCGCAGCGGGTTTTAAAGATCCCCCCGGCCTTGCCACCCCCCTTAACAAGGGGGTGGCAAGGCTATGGGTAGTGCTGTAACTGTTGCGTAAGTCCTGTCTAGCTATTCGATAACTGCCGTTGCAACCACCATTGCTTGAGTCGTCGTAGCTCACGCAACCAGCGGGCAGCGGGCTGCCCGTAAAAGCTAAAAATATCCCCAAAGGCTTGGTTGCCATCCCGATGGTGCCGCCAGTGGCGCTCGGGGGTGGTGATGCCAACTATCCGGCAAACTTGTTTTAACCAACCGGGAGTTTGATATTGCGGGTGAAACTGATGCCGCCAAATCACGTGGCCTTCTGCTAAAACCAGTCCCAGCGCAATCCCCCCAGGGGAAAGGGGCCACAGCAGAGGAATGAAGATCAGATAGGGGGCTGCACTCAAAAAGCCATCAATTAAGGCAATGGGCTGGCGGTGACGAATGGCGTAGCGCACGAAGCTGCGGTTCGGGCTATGGTGTACGGCGTTATGGAATTTACCAAACACATGCTCGGGCACGTGATAGCCAAACGTGGCCACAAAATCTCCGAGCAGTAGCAGCAGCCCTGCCGTGAGCAGACATTGCATCATTCCTCCAACCTCACCTCCTAAATCCGCTGGCGTCACGGTATCAGGCAGGCATTAACAAAAACTTAAATCTAGGTTTAGGTTGCTGCGTCTGGGTATCGCTTATTGCCGATATGGTTTCTGAAGCGGTTTGCCGCCATTCTCTCAGGATCTCCGCTAAGGTGTTCACTTAGCATCCATCGCTAGACTTTATGTATACTCTCAGCCCCTTTACCTGTAATCGTCTTCACCGTTTGCCCAAGCACCCAGTGGTGTGGGAAGGCGATCGCCGACCGATTTCAGAAGGGATGTTGAGTGCCTTTGGCTACGAGTCAGAAGACCTGGATGAAGATGGGGCCAGTGACTGTATTTTGTGGGTGGATGGCACCGAAGGGGTGCTGCGGGCGGTCACGATCATTCCGGCTGATACCGGCCCTGAAGCCGTAGCCCGGACGTTGCTCCAAGCCATGGAGCACCCCCAAGGGGCGATGCCCCCAGCCCGACCCCAAAAGCTGGTGGTGGGCGATCGCGAGATTCAATTTTTTTTGCGGGGGGCGCTGCAAAACTTGGATCTCACCATTGACTATGAGGCCAAGCTGCCCGTCATTGACGATATTTTCGAGAGTTTGCAGCAGCACCATCCCCCCACCGAAGTAACGTTGCCGCCAGACTGGCGAGCGGCGATTAATGGCCAAGCCCAGAAAATGTGGGACAACGCCCCTTGGAACTATCTGAGCGATTACCAAATTATTGGGGTCACCCTCAACCACTGGTCGATCGAAACCTTATATGTTTCCGTGCTGGGCATGGCTGGGATGGAGTACGGTCTGCTGCTGTATCGATCTGAGTCTGCCCTCCAGCAGTTTCGGGAAATGGCGCTGCAACCTGAGCGCACCCCCCAACAAATGCAGCAGGCGTTTCTCTCCCAAGACTGTCTCTTCCTAAACTTTGAGCTGATTCGCGATCAAGGTGAGCAGCCCGTGATTGCCCTGCCCTGGATGCAATCGGCTCCCTCCGGTGTAGAGCCTGACTTTGGGAGCCTGCATCCTCTAGAGGGCCTGCGCCACATTTTGGAACTAGAAGAAGCCGCAGCTCTGCGGATTAGCCTAGAGGCCCTCAACCGATTTTTTGAAGCCAACGGCAGGAAACTTTCCAAAGCCCCCTTTCCCGCCGTTAAAGCCACCTATACCCTGACTGACCCCATTACCGAAAAGCCCCTCAAGGTGAAAGTCGCGACTGAAACCGAGGTGACCGCCGCCCTCGGCGCTTTGGATGAAGCGGCGGCGGTGCCAGCGGCAGGAGATCTGGGCAAGTTCCCGGTTTTCCGGGATGACTATGTGCCAGAAGGCGCACTCATCTTGATGGCGCGGTTTTCGGCGGATGATATGGCCAAATGGCGGAGCCAGAAGTTTTATCAAGCCCTACCGGATACGCCTGCGCAGGGCGACTTACCCATTTTGGTGATCCAGACTTCGCGGCCCAAGGCGAAAGTCCTGGCCCAGCAGCTCCAGAAAGCCGACGGTGTCGTCTCTGTCTGTTTTAACCCAGGCCGGGATCCGATGACGGGGGAGCAGTTTCACCTGGGGTTAATCAAGACAGGAGATGGGGAGTTTCATCTCTGTGTGGAGTTCTCAGAGGAGGACCCGGAGGATCGCCGGCTGGTGCAGCGGTGGCAAAAGTGGCACCAGCAATATCAGGGCCACTGTGGGGTGATGGTCGCCAGCGGGGTGACTGGGGTTTCCCGAGGAAAACCGGGCATTAAGGAGGCGTTGGCGTTTTTTGAGACGCGATCCCAAACCCCCGAGGAACTGGGGTTACCGCCATTGCAAATGAGCTACGCCCTCGATTGGGAGTGAGCTGGGGTTGGCAGTCAGGACAAGGCTCCTAGCTCCTGACTCCTGAATTCTTGCCCCAGGATAATGTTCCGCCTCGCGGAATACGCCTTCGCGGGAAGATCCTTCGGAGAAAGATCACCCTTACACTTCAAAGCTAAAGCCCGATCGCTGCAACTGCCGATAGCGCTCGGGCTGAAAGCGGTAGAGCTGGGCGGCCCGATGAGCGACTCCCGTCTGCTTTTCATCTAGGGGCTGGAGCAGATCCATTTTGAGGATGCGTTTGCGAAAGTTGCGTTTATCAATCTCCGCTCCCAAGATCACCTCGTATAGCCGCTGGAGCTGAGACAGAGTGAACTTCGGGGGCAACAGCTCAAACCCAATCGGCTCATAGCGAATCTTGGCCCGTAAGCGCTGTAGGCCGTACTGGGCGATCGCCCCATGGTCAAAGGCCAAGGGCGGCAGGTGACTCACCGCAAACCAACGGGCATCACGGGCATCGGTCGCCGCCTGCACCGTATGGTCCCGCAGATTCACCAGGGCATAGTAGGCCACGGTCACCACCCGACCACGGGGATCGCGATCCACAGTTCCAAAGGTATAGAGCTGCTCTAGAAAGTGGGTTTCAACGCCGGTTTCCTCTTGGAGTTCCCGCCGTGCTGCTACATCTAAGGACTCATCCAAGTGAACAAAGCCCCCCGGTAACGCCCAAGCCCCAGCAAAGGGCTCTAATTTCCGCTGGATCAGCAGCACTTTGAGCTGATCGGCCTCATCCAGTCCAAACACGACACAATCCACGGTGAGCTGAGGGGTGGCCATGGCGTTAAGTAGATGGGCACAATTATTTGTGAAACGCTCTTGCTTCACAAAGCGCGTAACCCTTGCTGTTCAAGGACTTTGCCTTGGCAGCCATCTTATATTTAATCCAGCCCACCTACTTAGAACACAAATTGAATTTGTACGGTCCAATCCGCTCCGTCGCGCACGAGTTGAATCTGGCGAATAAACTCCCGCCAATAGACTCGCCGCTCCGTCCCGTTTCTGAGAGATCCTGCCACAATTCCGGTCGAGCAAGTTTTTGGGCTAGTTGTAGCAGATTCGCTGGGGAAGCAGTGTTGTTCGAGGGCAGTCAATTCACTGCGGAGGGTGTAGCTGCTTAACGTTCCTAGTCAGCAGCGGCAGATTACCTTTGTGTCACCACCGAGATCTTGATACAGCCCGTTACACCAGGATTGTTAGCCTACGATTCACGCGCTATTTAACAGAAACAAACTCCTCTACAGCCAACCTGGAACTGCGAATCAAACTTGGCAACGTATCTTTTGCCACTTCACAGCGATCAGGAACTGAGAGCGTTGCAAGCTCCTCGTTTTTGTCATGATGATATGGCTACCTGCCTGCCGCACAGAAACCCAACCCAATAATTCACCGCCTAGATGTAAAGCAATTAGTCCCCACTTCCCCACAGCGTATTTCATCTCTCCAACTTTATTGACAATAGATAATTCCTAAACTACCCTGTATTATAAAGTTCCCTATGATTAAATTCATTCTTTGTTAAATATGGAGGTAATCTAAATGGCTCAAACCCGATGGATTAAGGCCGATTGTGGTACTTGGTATAAAGTTTTGTCTGACGGAAGTACTCTGTATTCAGACAGTCAAGAGAGTAATCGTCAACGTGACAAAAATCACACTCACATGCAGCCATCTGGCTTTTCTTTTAAAACTAATGGGAAAAATATCGGAGGGAGCAACGAAGTAATTAGCTGGGTGACAGTTGTCGCCATGGGTTTGCCAATCGAGTGAGGACTGATCGCATCAACAATGTGTAACTTTCCCTAGATTTAGGATGAATCATCCACTTCTGTCGATGGAAGATCAACATAATCTGATTTTAAGTGAGTTTGAAGTCCGCAAGTTTAAGCTTGATGACTGGAAAGTTGCACATTGTCTTCAACTGATGAATAACAGTCCATCTTCTTCTGCCGCAATGCAGTTTAAAAACTTAGATTGACACGCCTCAATCGATTTAAAGTGAAGCAGGCTAACTATTATTTATAAGGAAGATTCCACCTCAAATCCTCATGCGAGTGAATAGGTTGAATGATTCAGTATAATCATTCCCTGATTCCAATCCGAGCCTGTTTTAGTAGTTTACTCCATCCGTCTCTTTTTCAAGCGATCTACACAGGCAGGCAGGGTATCGTCCCCAGAAGCTACTTGATCAAGTTAAGACGCTTTTGTTGAAAGCATTATGACTGCCGCACAAAGCAAATACATCGCGGCGGGTTTTGGCTCTAGTTAAGAGGGTGTTTGAAAAGTCGGAGTTGCAGTAACAAAAGCTCTCAGGGTGTATGTTGCGACAAGTAAAACCCGCAACCCCTGAGAGCAATGGCAACATCC
>JAAUQE010000151.1 GCA_012032425.1 Leptolyngbya sp. RL_3_1
AGCGCTATCCCGGCTATGACCTCGCCGCCAACAAGGCTACGGCAGCCAGCGTCATCGCGCCGCCCTAGGGACCCTGGGCCATCGCGCCAGCATCGCCAAACCTTTAAGGGGTGTCAGCCTGCCCCGTAGATCAAACCGTAATGGCGGCTCATGCAGTACTGCAATAAATGCACTTGCACAACCCATTCAGCCCAGCGGGGGGATTGATCGCGGCCCGCGATCAATCGGGGAAATCCATAGGGGGAGCCATGGCCAAGACAGTGGCAATTCGGGTACAACTGCCCGATACGTTACGGGCAAAATTCAAGGCGCATTGTGCGCTAGCAGAGCAGACCATGAGCGAAAAGGTGATTGAGCTGATCGAGCGGTGGCTAGCGGAGCAATCTGATCGCCCAGATTAAAGCCGCATTTAAACGGTGGTTCTGGTCTGCAAATTTGTGGACGGGTGGATGGGTGGGAGGTTGTTTTTGCGCCACGTCTTAACGGTGATCCGAGGGGCTCAGTTCTCGCTCGTTTCTCTAAGATAAGCAGGATGGCCATGCCCAGGGAAAAGCAGATTATTGGCCCAGCACGGAAATGGCCTCCCTGCGGTTGAATCTGATGGGCATGGCTGACCGTTGTTTTTTGCTGGAGCATCATCGTTATGGGGCAACCTGGCGCTTGGCCCAGTCACCGCCAACGGGCTGGGCGACCCCTCTGGTTGAGGCTCAGGAGCCTTTGCCTGGGAATCGTGCTGATCAGCCTGATGGCTGCTCCCGCCTCAGCTCAGTTTGGCCTGCCCTTGCAGGATATGCTGTCGTTCCGCTTACGCCCCGCCACCATGGGGGAGGTGATCGAGACCGCCTGCGTCCGCTTAGATGGCCACTGTATTTTTCGGATGGCGGCGACCCCCTCCGATCTCTATCCCAGAATTGAGACGATCGAAGCCCAATTGATCGCCGTGCGGAATGACTATCTGGACGCGCCGTCTCCGCCGCTGCAAGTGGCGGTTCAATTCCCTGAGGAAGCGCCAGAGGCCCCGGAAAACGCGATCGCCCCAGGTAGCCAAGCCCCAGAAATTTATGTGACGGTGGGCGATCGCCCACCCACCCGATTGATGAGCGCTCACCCGCTTTGAGGCAGATCCCAAGGGGGTAGACGTATCCACCACCGCTGAGCTGTTGGCCGAGCAAGTGGAAGAGGGGTTGCGCCGGAGTTATCAGGAGCGGCAGCCAGATTATCTGCTGGCCCAGGCGGGCTTGGCGATCGGCACCCTGATGATGGTGCTGGGGGCAATCTGGGGATTACGACGCTGGGAAAAGCGCTTGCAGCGGGGTAAGCGGGGTTTGCGCCAAGCTCTGCAAGCCCAGACCCATACCTTGAGCGCCCTCCTGGATGAACGTCGTCGCTGGAATATGACCGAAGCTCAGCTACGGTTTTCACAACTCCTACAGGCGGGGGCTTGGGTGGCCGGCGGGCTGTTGATTTTGAGTCGGTTTCCTTACACCCGCGTCATTACGGTGCAGGCGATCGCGGGGCTGCGCATTCCCTTTCGCCTATTAGTGGTGGCTTTGGGGGTCTATCTGGCCGTGCGGCTCAGCTTTGCCCTGATTAATCGCCTCACCGCCCTGTTAGTCAGCAGCTACGAACTCACCCCAGAGGTGAATCGCCGCACCCAACTGCGGGTGCAGACCGTTTCTCGGGTGAGTCGGGGCATTGTCACCCTGGTTTTGTTGGGGTTAGGGGGCATGGCCGCATTAACGGCAGTGGGGGTGAATATTGCGCCGCTCCTGGCGGGGGCCGGTCTGATCGGGGTCGCCTTATCTCTTCCGGCCCAAAGCCTGATTAAGGATGCTATCAACGGCTTTTTCATTATTTTGGAAGACCAGTATGCCGTGGGTGACGTGATTACGGTCCATGAGATTCGCGGCTTGGTGGAAAATATCAACCTGCGCATCACTCAGATTCGCGATGAAGAGGGCCGTTTGGTCACCATTCCCAATAGTGAAATTGGCTTGATTGCCAACCATTCCAGCCATTGGTCCCAAGCCGATGTATATATTCCGATTAGCTACCATGCCGATGTGGATCGGGTGCTGGCGCTGATCGAGACCACAGGGCTCACCATGCAGCAGAGCGATCGCTGGCATCCGGCCATGCTGGATAAACCCCAGGTGTTGGGGGTCGAGGACTTTGGGGAGCGGGGGCTGACCATCCGGGTCTGGATCCGCACCCAGCCCCTGAAACAGTGGGACGTGGCGCGGGAATATCGGCGACGCTTAAAGGTGGCGTTAGATGCCGAAGGGATTGACATCCCGGCCCATATCGATTTCAAAACGCCCCATTAGTTAGTTGCGTCACCGATCTCGGGGTCAGGCGTTTCATTGTCCATAGCAACCGCTTCATCCGCAACAACCGCTTGCAAGGCATTGGTTAGAACAGACACGATGTCCCGACGCTGCGCTTGCTGTTGGGTCAAGATGGCCAGATCTTCAGTGGTCTGAGAGAGTTGCTCCTCTGTGGTGGTCAGCCGTACTGAGAGGTTGTCTGGCACGCGCCGCTGCAACTGTGCTAACTGGGTTTGGGTTGCAGTTAAGCGCTGCACCACCTCACTATCAGGCCCCGTATGTACCGCAATGCTGGTCACCTGAGCCTTTAGCCGTAGTTGCTCAACGCGAAACCAAAAGGTCAGGGCCAGGATCCCGCCGCCAATGCCCAACAGCGTTAACAGCCACCCCGCCCTCAAAAACCAATTTGAAGCTGAGATCGCCGTAGCTTCTGCTCTAGGTTATCTAGGCGCTGATCTGATGTCAGTTTGAAGTCGAGCAAAATCTTACTGAGTTCATCTAACCGCCCATCCGATGTGCCCAATTCTCTCGCCTCGACTGGAACAATGGCATCAGTAGGATGGATCAAAGCTTCCTCACTCACGGTTTTAACCTCTTTTTATCTAGATGAATCACGATTTCAAGAAGCGGTCTTCAGCACCGCTGTTGGCACAGCCCCGTCGGAAAGGTTCGTAGCGGTGTAAGTGACTGGTCTGCTGAAACTGGCCTGACTGAGACAACTATCGCAGATAGTGCCGATGATTAAGGCCAGCCAGGACAAACGCACCCCGTCTAATGCCGTATTGCGATGAATAAGCTATCGATTTTGATGAGATGTAGCCTCAGTTGGAGGCTGCCATTGCTGAATTTGATAGGTATTCCAAGCCGTAACTAAAGCTAGAAAAATGACCACAATACTTAGCCCCAGAATACTCACGCGCGTGGCGGCTTTTGAAGCATTGAACTGCGATTCCAATTCCAAAATATACCGACGCTGTTGCTCCAAGCCTCTCTGAGACTGGAGCGCAGACCAAACATCTTCAGATTTAAAATCTGACTGGACCGCTTCTGCCTTAGGTTTAAACCACACAATAACCGCCTGCCCCTAATGCTTTCTAAGGTAATCAAACTAACCCGTACGATGCAATATTCTAATAGATACCATTGATGCCTGCAATGCCTGATAGTGCCAAAACCTAAACTGGTCTACAGCGTTCTTAAAGCTCATAAAGTACAACAATAGACCTTAAACCCTCGTTGTCAGAACATAGGTAATACCTCACCAGGCAAGGAAACGCTGTATGAACCACATCTAACTTAAAAACTCGGGTTGTTACCGTAGGGCAAATTAAGGGTTTGGATGTGGCTAGGGTTTAGAGTGAGCCTTGGCACTCAAACTGAAAGCTCTAGCCACTAATTTTGGTCGGACAAATGGACATTAAACGTCGGCGTCTCTACCAAGTGGAACGTTGCCGAGGCTAGCGTCACCCGACCCTCCGTGGCCTCAAGATCATCTAGGATGTGCGTAAAAAGCTGATCTTTCTTGGCGCGGCGGCGCTTATATTCCACCACATAACGCACCGTAAACTCGATCCAATTATCCGTGGCGCTCAGGGTGACCATCGGCTCAATCTGAGCATCTTCGATCAAGTATTTATCCACCATCTGCTCCCACTTACTTTGGGCTTGAGGAACATATTCACCCATTACGTCATTAGCAGCCTTGTTTAGGATTTTCCGGGCCAAATGGTAATCACTCCCATACTTGATCGGGAGAACAATTTCGTCCCACAAAAATGGAAAATCAGCAGAATAATTAAATACAGGCTCCTTGAAAACAAAGCTATTGGCAATCCTGACAATACGCCCGTTGTAAAGATCAGCCTCAACCCACTCGCCGCATTCCATTAGCGTAGTTCGCAAAATACTAATGTCGATCACATCCCCTTTAATGCCCCCAAGCTGTACCCGATCGCCCGGTTTATAAAATTGTCCCAGGGAAATCGCCACCCAACCGGCAAGGCTAGCGATCACCTCCTGTAGGGCAAAGGCAACCCCGGCCCCAATCACCCCAAAGGTAACCGAGAGGCGTCCGAGGCGATCGTTAAAGACTAGCGTTACAAAGAGCACCATTAAGATATAGCTCGCAAAGGAAATGAGTTTGCGAACTTTGTAGCGCATATCAGAATCCTTGATTTTGCGCGTCAGGATTTGTCGAAAAATACGCACAACAATGGCAATCAACAGCACGCCGACCACAACCACAAGCAGTTGTATTGTCGTGGGGTTAGAGAACCATTGCTCGAAGCGATTGATGCTGCTTGAAGCCGACTGCCCAAGCCAGTAATTGAATTTGATCTGCATAACAACCTGGTCAGTGGTTTGAGAGGCGGAGCTGAGATACAGCGTTGGCAATGCTAAGGGTTAGGGGCTCCTAATTGAGCATCACTCGTACTCCCATCCGTTTGAGCGTGAATCGGGCTTTTATGGGCCGCCACACAAAAAATTAGAATCACAAAAAATACGAGAATCGCTCTGACATAAGCACGCATAAGTCAGGTCTCTGATATAGGTTGGAGCAGGGTCTAAATCCTGGGTTGCCACGCTTGATAAATGCGTCGGCACCACTCCCGGCGATGCTGTATTGCTCAGAGATGTAGGTTAGGCCGAAATTACCCCTGTTAAAGCGCATTGTTGGCAGTGCAATTAACCGAGGGCTTGTCAAGCTGATGAGACGATTAAAGCGGCCCAGTAAAGGGGGCGGCGACCACAAAGGAAACACCCCCAGCATAAGCCAGGGGTGCAAGGTGCTGCTGTCTCTCACTCAGGGAAAACTCAAAACTTTAGGCGCGGTGGCTCCCGAGCCCCCAAACCACTAAGGGACTCACGGTCAGGGTCATCAGGGTGATGGCTAAACAGATCCAAAGACCTTCGATTTGTTGGGGGGACATGGGGTGAATCTCCGTGGAGTGGGTTGGTGCTGCGTTAGTTAAAGAAACAGGCTTTCCCCAAGGTTTCGCCGATGGGATTCGGTGTTCTCCGTCAAGCCCAATCGTGTTTTGCATCTCACCCAAACCTGATAGCGATCACAGGGCGCTTGTCCAGCAAGACTGATTTGGAGCCGCGAAGCAGCACCAAGGCCAGCGGTATGGTAATGCTGGTTACATTGGTTGCAGCTCCCATCGCCAACATTACAGATCACCAAATTACAGCTCGCCAAAATACAGAGAGGAGAGAGGTGGACCTTGCAGTTAACCAGTCACGATCGCTATGGCTATAGCGCGATCGCCCGCCGCCAAGATTACAGTTGGCCTGAAGGTCGGCGGCTGGCGGTGTATATCGCCCTCAACCTAGAGCACTTCTCCTTTGGGGAAGGGCTTGGGGCTTCCCTCGCTCCGGGGGGGCCACAACCCGACGTGCTCAACTATGCTTGGCGCGACTACGGCAATCGGGTGGGGGTATGGCGGTTGTTGGAGCTCTTTGATGGGCTGGATTTGCCGGTTACAGCCCTGGTGAATTCCACCCTCTATGACTATTGCCCTGAGGTGGTGCAAGCCTTTCGCGATCGCCAAGACGAAATCGTTGCCCATGGCCGCACCAACTCCGAGCGCCAGAGTTACCTGCCGGAAGTTGAAGAGGCGGAGCTGATTCGCGAAACCACCGACACCCTGGCCCAACAAGAAGGTCAAAAGCCCGAGGGCTGGCTGGGGCCTTGGATTGATCAGAGCGACTTTACCCCCGACTTATTGCAAGAGGCGGGCTATACCTACCTGCTGGACTGGTGCTGCGATGACCAGCCGGTGTGGTTTACAACCCGTCAGGGCCGCATCCTGTCCATGCCCTACCCTCAAGAAATCAACGACATTCCCGCGATCGCCGTGCGCCGCACCGACGCCCTGTATTTGCCGACATGATCATCGATCAGTACGACGAGATGAAGGCACAATCGGTGAAACAGCCGCTGGTGTTCGGCATTGCGCTCCACGCCTACATCATGGGGCAGCCCTTCCGGCTCCGGCATTTGCGGCGGGCGCTCACCCACATTGCCCAAGACGCGGCCCAGGATCGCGATCGCGTCTGGCTGACCCATCCCGGCACCATTTCCCAATACATCCACAACCTTCCCGATGGGATCGTGCCTTAAAGCGTCCTAGGAAATGGCGTCACCGGGTTCAGCCGCACGGGGATCGTGTCGCAAGTGCTGATAAAACCGCCAGGTGAAGGCGATCGCCGCCACGGTCAAGCCCACATAGGAGCCCGCCCAAATGCCAATACCGCCTAAATTGGTGTGAAACCCCAGCCAGTAGCCGGTCGTACAGCCCGCCCCCCAATAGGCGATCACCCCCAGCACCATGGGGACACGGGTATCTTGCAGTCCCTGGAGAACGCCATTCATTACCCGCTGGATGCCATCCACGATTTGTCCGCAACCGGCTACCCGCAAGAGAATGCTGCTGAGGCGAATGGTTTCAGCATTGGCGGGATCATTCAAATCCAAATACAGCCCCACTAAGGCTTGGGGGTAAATGACGAGGCGATCGCCACCAGCCCCATAAACCCCGTCGTCAGCCCGACACTCACCACCGCCGCCTGCCTGATTTGCGGCCAGTTGCGTTGCCCCAGCCATTGCCCCACCCGAATCGTCGCCCCCTGGGAAAACGCCAAGGGCACCATGAAGATCACCACCACAGTTTGCAAGGCAATCTGGTTGGCGGCCAACACCGCCGTGCCCAAGATCCCCATCCAGAAGGTCATTACCGTAAACAGGCCATGCTCCCAGAACGTCGCCACTCCAATCGGCCAGCCTAAGTGCAGAATGCGGCCCAGGGGCTTCAGATCCAGGCAATACCAGCGGTAGCAAAAGTCATAGCCTTGAAATCGCTGGGTCCCCGGCCAGAGGAGATAAGCCAGCAGCGCTAAAAACATGGTCCAGTGGGCGAAGACGCTGGCGAGGGCCAACCCGGCTAATCCCATGGCGGGGAAGCCCAATTTGCCAAAGGCCAAGATATAGTTGCCGATGCCATTCAGGACCGTGGCCCCCAGCACAATCACCATGATCGGTCGGGTGCTAGAAATCGCTGAAACCGTCCCCCGCAGTACCGCAAACCCCAAGGCGGGCAATAGCCCCCACCGCACCACCACCAGGTAGCTATGGGCCAAAGGAATCACCAGGGGATCTTGCCCCAACGATCGTAAGCTGCCTTCCAAATGACCCATGGCGGGAATCGAAACCAGCGCCATCAATAGGGCCACCCACAACCCCTGACGGGCAATTTGCCCCACATAACGGGGTTTGCCCGATCCGTAGGCTTCCGCAGCCAGGGCGCTAACACTGGCCAAGAAGCTCGTCCCCGTCAGCAAAAAGGAAGAAAATACCATAGCTGCTAGCCCCCCCGCTGCCAAGGGGAGCTGTCCCAGCCAGCCCATCATCACCGTATCCACAAACCCGGTCAGGGCTTGGGCCACTTGGGCGCTTGCTAGGGGGATGGCCAGGGTAAGAAAGGCTTGGGTTTCTTGGCGGCAGGTAACGCGGAGATTAGATTTCAAGGGGCCAGATTTCAAAGGGTCAGATTTCAAGGGGTTAGACCGCAATAGTCATTGACTGCGGCGATGATCTGCGCTTCTTGGCTGCTCAGCGCCTGAATCTGGTCAACGGCGGCGAAGGTTTGTTCCTGAGACGCCTCAATATTGTCAGGCAGCTCGGCTTCCGACTCTGTAGCGGCCACAATCGCCATGGCCTCTCCAGCCATCTCCAAAGCATCCGCAAAGCCTACAGCAACAATGGCGTAGGCGTCGCGATAGTTGGCTAAGTCCGCATCGGTGAGCGGCACCTCCACCAGATCAATCACCAGCCCATACAGACTCAGCACCACCCCATCCACTGCCGCGATGTATTGATTCGCCGCCGCAATAATGTCAGCCAAGGTCTCCACTTGGGCGGCATTTTGTGCAAAATCGACAATCTCGGCCTCAAATGCCGCCATAAATTCCACGGTCTGGTCAATGGTCTCCCCGAGAGCGTCACATTCCGCCACGACATCAGGGCTTTGGGCGGGGGCTGGCGTCGTGATGACCCCACCCCACAAGCAAGCCGACACCCCCGAGATCATCAGGGTTTGCCGCCACCCCTGGGGCTGTCGTCTCAAAAACATGCTGTCGATTCCTTTGCCGGATTGCATCTGCAATACCAGTGTGCCGCATTCTTCAGCGGATTCGGTATCCTTGAGAGCGATCGCGGGCTGGGGCTGGCTCCGTTCTAGACCTGCCCCGACTAGGGTGGGCTGACGGTAGATTGAGGGGCTCATCCTGAGGCAGACGCTGCCTTTACGCCGATAAATGGAGCTTGAGTGAACATGTCTTTTTCCCAATGGTCTCGACGATGGCAGCGCCAGGTATGGGCTGGGGTGCTGGCTGTGTTGCCTGCCGTTGCATCGACCCTCAGCCTGGGGCTGCCCATGGGAAATGCCCAGGCTCAGTCCGTGTCCCTGGGCGAAGAGTGCGATTTTTTGGCCACCACCACCAACCAAAATCTGATTGCCCTGACGGCCTTTGATGCCGAGTTAGCGCAATTTTCGCAATTGGCTGCCCAAGCCACCACCTTGGATGACCTCAGAGCCGTAGCCAACCAATACAACGGGATTGTGGGCGGTTTGATCGGGGAGATCAATGGGTTTGCGGCGGAGCTAAACGGCTTATCCCTGGCTGACCCGGTGATGGCAGGCTATCGGGATGAGTATGTCACCGTGCTCTCAGGGTTGTCGGTGCCTTGGATCTGGCGAGGACGGCCATGTCTAGCTTAAGCTCAACCCCAACCGCCGCTGATCTGCCCACCAGTGTTGAGCGGGCTGGGGCACAACTGGACGCGGCTGTCGCCCAAATTGATGATCTAGCCCGCCGGGAAGCCGCCCTGATCGATGCGGTCAATGCCTATTGCGGCTTTACGACCAGCGTTGTGCCCCCCAGTCCAGTGGCCCCTCTGCCAGAACCGAGTCCAGCGCCTCCCGTGAATGGCGGCGGCAATGGGGGCGGCACGACGGCTCCCCCGCCTCAACTTGAGGGCTATGACTATACCGAAGCCATGCTGATGGGCTATAGCGCTGCCGAAGTCCGCGACTGGCACACGGCCCTGATCAACTTTCGGCGGGCCTTGGCGGCGCGCCCCGGCGATCTCTATGCCCTAGCGGCGATCGCCAATATGGAAGCCTACATTGCCGATGAACGGGAACGGGCAGCGCGTCGCCAACGGGCCATTGACCTCCAGGGGACCCTGGCCGAAGCTGTCGCCATTGGGGACTGGGCCTGCGCGGCGGCGACGGTGGATGAGTTAACCACCTACTTCCCGGCTAATTCCCTCGATCGTGCCCGTCTGGTCACCTATCGCGGCGAAATCACGGGCTTTATCGAAGCCCGCGATCGGGTGGAGAATTGGTCTACGGTTTGTCCGGGGTAGGGGGTGGCTGGGCTTAGGGGTGATGGGGTGTGGGCGGAGCCTACCCGCAGGGCTCAGGGGTGATGGGGTTACTGCGCTGGGTTGATTTTAGGGACCGATAACGGGGCTAGGGCGGGGAGCGTCACGGACGCTTCGGCAGGGGTGAGGCGGGCGGCGATTTCCGCCACCTGATCCGGCCCCAACTGTTGCAGGGTTTCCAGCCAAAGGGCTGTCTCATCCAAAAACGTCGTTATGTCTAACTTGTGGTAGGACGGCTCGTAGGGTTCGAGGCGGCGACTGCCTTCCCCCAGCAAAATCGCGGCCCCGCGCCAGTTGTGATTGCTCAGATGGTAAAACCCCACGGCAATTTGCAAGATGCCTTGATAAAAGGGTTTGTCTGGGGGCGCTGCCCCCATCCAGATCGCCTCTAGGGTGTCATGGCAACGGTAAAAGTCACCCTGATTAAATTGTTCGATCCCCTCCCCAAAAGCATCTGGGATCACATCTGGAGATCCTGTATCCGCCATAGCAGCCCTTAGCAACCTGAAGAATGAGGACTAAACAAAGTGGCCAAGTTATCAGTGGCCGAGGCCTTCACCCCCAGCCCCTCTCC
>JAAUQE010000152.1 GCA_012032425.1 Leptolyngbya sp. RL_3_1
TGGTGGTTAAAACGGTCTCTTGGCGCTTGCCCTTGCCCGTCACCGCCTGCTTTGATACAAAGCCCGCTGGAATCGGATAGGGTTGCAGCGCTAAGGTCTGCTGCAACGTCTCCAAGGCATAGTCTAAAAACGGTTGATATAGCGTCATGACAGCTCTACAAAGTTATCCCGCCACTGAAGCGAGTTGCACCGCATCCTCAAACAAAAACTCATGGAGAAACCGTTCAGACCAGTCGTGGCCAAAGTAGCTGCTGAAGAGCCCTGATGCGGGATCGCGTTCTGCACTGTATTGGTCATAATCCTTTTGGGCTTTCAGCACTCGCTGAATGGCGATTGGATCGGTTGACGGCTCAGCAGCATCCAACATTTGTAAATAAAGTTGAAGATAGTCTTTGAACGCCTCAAATACCCGAGTCTTGACGGTGTTTACATCCGTTTTGGCAAACAGCAGATATTTTGAAAAATATTGATTGGCATCGTAGGATTTCATCTCCAGATTTTGGCTTAAGTCGGGATATTTATCATGCAAGCTTTGTAAGGGGGTAATGTACTTTGCTAAGTAAGCCTCATCCTGGAAAAGGGGCTGAAAATCCATCACAATCAGGTTTTTTACTTTTCCAAATGAAAGAAAGTCAACACCCAGTAGCGGTAAATCGTAGTGGTGGCTGGGATAGATGACGCTATTCAAAATCTGTGAGACTTCTCCGGCATCAATGTAGGTGTAGCGAATTTTTCGCAGCTCAGGGCATTGATAGCACCAGCTTTGAATCGTGGCGGGGCAGCGACCGCGATCGCTGACGCGATGGTCTAACCCATCTGGAATCGGGCGGTGCTGTAGGCGAAAACGCTGGCCTAGCGTCGTTTCTAAGTGCTTTAGAAAAGGAATATACATGTTTATTAAAGTGACGTGCCCAGCAAATCCTGAGGTTAAAGGATCACTGGGCGCATTTTCTCAAAGATTGCTGTGAGCGTAACCTTCCTTCATATCATGGTCCAACCATTGGATCACTTGCCTGTCGCGCTAGATTACGCTGAACCATTTGCGTTAAATCAGATTCACCGATTAGGCGACGCTCTGAGCAGTAGGTCATCAAATATACGCCGTTGAGCATGCGTACCGTGCTAACCCGGACTCGAAAATCATCGGTGAGAAACCAGCAGCGCTCCTGCCCTTGATTCTGGTCGTATTCTGTATCAATCGTCAACACCCCGTCTTGGCCAAACCAATATCGGCAAATAACGGGAATCTTTTCGATATAGCCCTGATTGCGAAGCAGTTTGCCAGAGGCACCCGTCTCATCATCCGGGATATCGACTAATACGGCGGCTTGATCAGCATTGGGCTCACCGACATCCCCATGGGCCTGCCACATGAAACTCGCCCCCCCGGTGGCGCGCGCCGAGTCAATGTTCTGGGCCTGACAAATGGTTTGAATGCGTTCGTCATGAGGGGGAACAACGCCCACATAGAGCTTGGATTCTCCAGACTCATCAGCAACGGTATCGAAATGATGAACGGTGCGCTGGGTAAACCAAACGCCTTCGCTTTTACGAAAAAAGTCCATCATCGTTTTTGGGGTTGCCAGCAAGACAGATTCTCCTCAGCTCGGGGCGACTATAGCTTAGGGTAACCGTGGAGGATCCCCCTGGCTAAATTTTAGGGGGAGATGTTTCTTCTCAGTAACCGTCCCACACATCACGCTGGCTGAGCGGAGTCGAAGCCAGATTTCCCGTAACCGTCCCCTTCGACTCCGCTCAGGGGACGGTTACTCTTCTCAAGCAGCGGCCATGAGTTTCATGGGTCCCTAAGCATTCCGTCTGCTTTCAAAAGGAAGTTCCGTCTTGAGTTTGCCGATGGGTTACCCGACCCGCTTAGGATTTCTTGTCCTCAGGACCCCACCGTGGAAAGGTACAATGCTGCTGCAATTTTAAACTATCCCTGACGCATGTTCGATACAGGTGCTCTGGCGACTGCTGAAGCGGTTGTAGCCGCTGTCAAGGCTGGAAAAACCCTGAGTGGATGTGACTTTTACCAGCTCAACTTTGACGGGCTGAATCTACAGAAGGCCATTTTGGCGAAGGCGACGCTGGTGCGGTGCAGCCTCAGGGCGACCCAACTGCACGGCGCGGACTTGAGCGGTGCTGATCTGAGGGCGGCGGATTTAAGGCAGGCGCTGTTGTCTGGAGCCAATTTGATGGGGGCTTGTCTCTATCGCGCTGATCTCAGGGGGGCGGATTTACGCGCGGCTGACTTGACGGATGCCCAAGTGCGGGGGGCCTGCTACGACAGCCAGACGATTTTTCCAGATGGATTTGCCTACCAAGGGTCGGGGGCGATCGGTCCCGGTGCCCATTTAAATGGGGCGGCGCTCAACACGGCGAATTTGCGCTATGCCGACTTGCAGGGCACAAATTTGCTAGGAGCTTACCTGGGGGGCGCTGATCTGCAAGGGGCTAACTTGCAAGGGGCGCGACTGGCGCAGGCGGATTTGCGGAGAGCCAGCTTGGTCGGAGCTTGTCTTCGTCAGGCTCGCCTGAACGGCAGCAATTTAATGGGGGTTGATTTGCGGGCGGCTGACCTCACTGACGCCGCCTTTGAGGGGTTCGAAAGTATTGCCGGAGCGGACTTTACCCAGGCGCAAGGGTTGACGGCGGCGATGAAAACCTTGCTGCTGGGCCAACCGGCGGAGCAATTGGATACGATGCATCCCTTGACCCGGACAACGACGCGAGCCAGTCTGCGATCGCTGCTCTGACGGGCTATGACTTAATCGCGACCCAATCTTGCTTGAGCAGCGCCATGAAGGTAGCAATGCCCTTCGAGAAGCCTTGGGGATCCGGTTGAACGTAGTCCGGAAACTCCTCGTAGTAGCGCCAGGATTCTGAAGCATTATGGCGCAGGTGCAGGACCCGATCTTCGCCAACGAGCTTCCACAGCATTTGACCGCCCTTGGGGATGTCAGCCATCACAGCCTCCTTTTGCAAAAATACCGTCAGCTACAACTAACTTTGCCCATTGTGCCAGGGAAAAAGCAAACTTATGTAACAAAATACACGCAGCCTCTAGACAGTTTGGCCCTTAAGGGGGTCCGAAATTTTCCGGTGAGCCCCGCTCCGCCAGAAGCTGGCCTGATTTCCGCAGCCCAGGCGTGCCGGTGGTGGGATCGGGCTGAACCGCCGTTGACGCGAAGGCGGCCAGATCAGCCCTCTTCAGTTAAGAGCGACTCCATAGCCGCCCTGACCACCGTGTGGTCGTGATCGGTTCGCAGTTCAGCCAAAGCGCTTGGCTGAAGACGTATCAAAGTGCTTGAGGGCGGCGGCGGCGCGCGCCCGCAGATGCGGTGGGGCGGCGGCGGTGAACGCCAATAGATGCCCTAGGGCCTGATCTTGGTGATCAGATTGGGCTAGGGACCCTAAGGCGGCGATCGCTGTTTCTTGTACAGACTTGTCTGCACCGGCGGTGGCAACCTGGCAGACCTCTAGGAGCACTTCAGGGCAGTCCATCTCGACTAGGGCGGCCAAAATGCTGGTGCGGACCAACCAGTGCTCGTCCTTCACAAAGCTTTGCACCAAATGGGGCGCAGCAATTTTGCCAAACAATGACAGTGAGTTAGCCGCCTCTGCCCTCACATTGGGGGTGTTGTCAAACATGATCAATTCCAGTAGCCCCGCAAAGGCATCAGCGGTTTTCTGATGGCCCAACGCTCTGGCCACAAAAGTCCGCACTAGAAATTCTTCGTCCAAAATATGTTTGGTGAGCAACGGTAGCGCCACGTCTGGAGGGTAGTCTCTGAGGGCGGCGATCGCCTTAATCCGATATTGATAATCCGTATCTTGTAAGTAGCTTTCGAGCTGGGGCAATTCCATCATGATTGAGAAGGGCTGGCTTGAGACGATGAAGATACGGCGAGTCACAACATGGTACAAGCTGATTTTAGGGGGTTAAGGGCCGGTAACGACCCATCGCTGCGAGTGGGATTCAGGAAAAAGCAACCTGTTAAAATAGGGTGTTTGAATGCCGCCCCTATGTCTACCGCCCCCCTCAGTGAAAAAGCAAAAGCCCTGATTCGTAAAGCTCGGATCGTTAGCTTTGCCTCCTGGCACGACGTCTATTCAGCAGAAGTGATTCAGCGGTTTCAAGCCGCAGATGATCAGGGCCGCTATCTAACCGATGCAGACTTGGGCCAGCTTCGAAAGGCCAACCCTGAAACGGCAGCATCATTGCAAATCGTTGCGACCCTCCGCGATCAGGTGAATGCCATTGTCGATGAAGCTCGGGGTTCGGTTTTGGCGGCATTCCCAGACATGACTGAACCCGGTGGCGGGTTGTATCCGGCAGAGCGAGCCCTGGCCTGCTGGCGCGACTTCTGGCATTTTTTACGATGCATCACCTATGGCATTGCCGGACAGCGCCCGGATTACACCAGTGCCGAGGGGTTGCACCACATGCAGCTTCTCTACCAAGAGCTGCATGTGCCTTTGGATGCCATGGTGATCGGCCTGGAAGGGATTAAGCAGGCAAGCTTGCAACGTTTAGATGGCCCATCCCCTGAGTTGGCCGCTTACTTCGACCACCTGATTACCCAGCTCAAGCAGTTCCGCTAAACGCCAAGCAGCCTGGGCAACTGCTGCACGATTACCTGGACTGGCTCAGGGGGCTCGCTGTTGGACTATTTCGATTTTTAGCTCCCCTGCCCCTGATGCTTCCCTGCCTCTGATGCCATCCGATAACAGGACGATACTGCCAGCATCTGATCAGGGGAATTGGCGCGATCGCACCGCATCGCAAAACTGTTGAGCGGCCACGATCCCCTGCTCTCGCAAATTTGTATATTGCTTGGCAAAGGGCGGCTGCCACACCGATAGCCCTAGGACATCGGCTGTTACCAGTACCTGGCCATCGCAATCAGGGCCAGCGCCGATGCCAATGGTGGGAATCGTCAGCTTCTCAGTAATGGTTTTCGCCAGCCCTGGGGGAATGTGCTCTAGGACAATGGCAAACGCTCCGGCTTGGTCAATGGCGATCGCCTCTTGCAAAATCCGATCGGCGGCTTCGGGAGACTTGCCCTGCTGGCGAAACCCTCCCATGGTGTTCACCGATTGGGGCGTTAAGCCCACATGGCCCATAACAGGAATCCCCACCTGTACCAGAGCTTCGATCGTTTCGGCCATGGCCCCATAGCCCCCTTCTACCTTGACGGCCTGGGCTCCGGTTTCTTTAATCACCCGCCCTGCCGCCCGGAGCGCATCGGCGCGATCGACTTGGTAGCTCATAAAAGGTAGATCCACCACGAGGAGGGCATCCGTTACCCCCCGTCGCACCGCTCGAGCGTGGTGCAGCACCTCCTCCAAGGTCAGAGGCAGGGTGGTTTCATAGCCCAGCGTGACCATTGCCAACGAGTCGCCCACCAAGATCAGATCGGCCCCAGCCTGATCGGCAATGTGAGCGGAGATCACGTCCCAGGCGGTGAGGACGGCGATCGGTCGCTGGGCTTGTTTCCAGCGGGCCAACTGTTGAATCTTGACTACCATTCCACAACCCACTCCTAATGACCCCTAACCCCCGCATGTTGCGGTTTGGCCTGGTGCCAGCCTAGCAAAATCACTCCCTCAAAATTCCATCCCGTCCTGCCCGCCATCCTTCCTCTCGTCACTGCCTTCCGTCGTCAGGCGGCTGTTAAGGGCCTATCCAGGAGCCGCCTCGCGATTTAAACCACATCCAACTTGAAAACTTGAGTTTTTACCGTGGGGCGAACTACGGATTTGGATGTGGCCAGGGTTTAGGTACCGGGATAGAAAGTCAGTGGGCAGTGAACGATGTGGCCCAACCGGAGGTTAATCCTCACAAATTTCAGCCATGCTAGTAGCGCGCCGCCCTAGGGAGGAGGGCAAAACGGTGGGCCTCTGCCCAGGATCAAGAGGGTTCTGGAGGCCCTAACTTAAGTGGGCGATCGCAATTACCGAGGGTGAGAACATGTTGCATATTCAAGGACAGTTCGCTGGTCAGGCTGGGCTAGCCATGTATTACCAACGGTGGTCCGCCGAAAAACCCTGCAAAGCGGTGCTTGGCCTCATCCATGGTTTAGGCAGTCACAGTGGTTGGTTTGCCCACTTTGCGCAATCCCTTGCCGCCCAAGGCTACTGGGTTTATGGCTATGACCTGAGGGGGCATGGTCGCTCCGTTGGGCAGCGGGGCTATATCAACCGCTGGAGCGAATTTCGCGATGATCTGGCCGCGTTTCACCGCCTGATCCAAACGGAAAATCCCACCCAACCAATATTTATGCTGGGCCACAGCCTCGGAGGCGTGATCGCCCTGGACTACGCCCTCCACTATCCCCACGGATTGTCTGGCTTAATCACCATGGCTCCGGCGGTGGGTCCGGTCGGCATCGCCCCGGTGAAGCTGGCGATCGGCCAAATTCTCTCTCAGGTCTGGCCCCGCTTTACCCTTAACTCCGGCATTGCCCCTGACTCGGGTTCCCACGATGGGGCGATCGTAACCGCCTACAACACCGATCCCCTCCGTCACAGTAAAGGTACAGCCCGACTCGTTACCGAATATTTAGCAACAACCCACTTTATTCAGAGCCAACTTCAACAACTCACCCTACCCATCTTGATTCTTCATGGCAGCAGTGACAAAGTCGCTTTACCCGAGAGTAGTCGTTACCTCTTTAAGGAATTACGCTCAGAGGATAAAGAATACCGAGAATATGCTGGTGCTTATCATGATTTGCATAATGATAGTTGTGCGCCCAAGGTTACCCAAGATATGGTCAATTGGCTAGAGCGGCAGATTAACCACCAACCCCGCTTTTGTAAACTTAATGACTCTCAACTGGCTTTAGCTTAGAAATATGGTTGCAGGACTAGGCAAAGTGGAATCGTAAGATTTACGAAGAGGAGGCTAAACAGAAATGGCCAAGCTTGTCTGCCAAGGGGCACTGCTCCAATGTAGTTTTGGGGTTGCTCCCAGTGTGTTAAATGTCGTTCCTAAAGGCCCGCCTGTATTAGTCAAGACTAATGCTGCGACCATCATGGACTTTGTTCCCATGGTGAATATCATGCCCTTTGGGCTCTGCTCTGCGCCCACAAATCCAGCCGTAATTGCGGCAACAGCAGCAAAATTAGGGGTGTTCACACCGGTGCCCTGTATCCCGGCAACCATTGCCCCTTGGGTTCCTGGCGCAGCGACCCCTCCAGTCTTAATTCATAATTTAGTGGCGCTTAATAATTCATCCAAATGTATGTGCATGTGGGCGGGGGTAATTTCGGTTCAACAGCCCGGTCAATTCACCATTGATGTGCCTTAAACTGCATCGGCGTATTCTGCGCAGGGCTCTGGTATTGCCGAATGAGTCCACTGCGCGGGGCAAAGGGGCGAAGGTGAGCAACGCCAGCCCCGCAGTCGGCATTCACTGGTGAGTGGATGGCCATGTCGTCCACGTTTGAATTACACGTTTGAATTAAAAGCCCCCCAGTCTCCCTTGCACCTAAGGCGTAATGGTTTGCCTGAGGAAGGGGGCGATCGCCGTCGCCACTTTTTCAGCCCAGTCCTCTTGACCATAGTGGCCGACTTCCGCTAGGGGGGTGAGGGTGCCATGGGGCAGCGCCTTAACCCAGGTTTCGGCCAAACTGATCGGCAACCAAGGATCCGCTGTGCCCCATAACAGCAGGGTCGGCTGCTGCCAGGTTTTGAGACCCGCTTCAATATTGGCAGTGGTTTGGGCCAGTTGGAGTTTACGCAGGGTGGCCAGTAAGGCCCGTCCCGCCACGGATTCCTGCAAGAAGGGGCGGCGGTAAATGTCTAAGTCATCGTCATCCACCTGGTAAGGCCCGCCGCCTTCTAGCGTGCGATCTACTAAGAGGGGATCTTGGGTCATGACTTCACCCGCCAAGGGCAGGGCCAGTTGCCGAATCTTCCAGGGCAGTTTGGCCGCCGGGGAGAGGGGGGCGTTGATAATCACCAAGCGCTCAATCCGGTCGGGATGGGCCAAGGCATAGAGCAGACCGTGACTTCCTAAAAAGCCTTGCACCACTAAATGGATGCGCTCCAGCTCTAGGGCATCCAGGAACCCGGCCAAGGCATCGACAAAAGCTTGGGGGGTGTAGGCAAAGTCCCGAGGTTCGGCCCGCGTGGAAAATCCATGGCCAATCCAGTCGGGGGCGATCGCCCGCAGCCCTTGCTCAGCCAGGGTGGGGAGCACGCCGCGCCAACTGTAGCTCTGGGAGACTAAGCCGTGCAGGAGCACCACCGGGGGCTGATCGGATTGACCAGAGAGGGGTGTGGCTTCTCGGTAAAACCATTCTAGGGACCCAACCGATATACGCTGCTCTGCGATCGCCACGGCATCTCCTGAGTTGAACAATAGTTGTTAGCCTGCTGGCCTGCTGGCCTGCTGAAGCCCCCTGCCGAAGCCCCTAGGCGCGCGCTGTGCTTTGCCACACCAGCAGGCTTGCAGTCTTAAACGAGACTTAAGGTGGATACGAGCTTATCGCCCTGACCTTTACCGGGGCAAGCAAAGCAAAAAAACCCCCCAGCTAATGCCGGAGGGACTGGAGTTCCTGAAAATCGTCACTTCAAAGAGTATGGCTACGGAGGCCATCCTTGCCAAGAGGGGTGTGACCCATCACACCGTCTCCTCCACCGGCTGGGGGGCGGTTCCCAAGGTTTGGGAATCCCACAAAGCCAGACGTTCCGCCATCGGTACGTAGCTTTGATCATGCAGGCCGATGTAATTTTGCGTCGGGCGGAAAATTCGGTTCTTGGCCAGTTGCTCCTTCCAATGGGCCAACCAACCCGCCACCCGAGCGATCGCAAATACCGGCGTAAATAAATCTGTTGGGATGCCCAGCTTGCGGTAGACCAACCCAGAGTAGAAATCCACATTGGGATAGACCCCTTTGGCCCCCAATCGCTCAGTCACCACATGCTCCATCTCTAGGGCGACTTGATAGTACTGATCGTCTCCAAACTTCTCAAACAGTTGTTCCGCCAGCTTTTGCAAAATCGTCGCCCTGGGATCCTTGACCTTATAGACCCGGTGGCCAAAGCCCATAATCTTTTCCTTGTTGGCAATGCGTGCGTCGATATAAGGCCGCACATTTTCCACCGAGCCGATCGCCTCTAGCATGTCCACCACTTCCTCATTGGCCCCCCCATGGAGCGGACCAGCCAAGGTGCCCACCGCCGACGCCACCACTGCATAAGGGTCAGTCAGGGTCGAAGCGGTAACCATGGCTGAAAAGGTCGAAGCATTGATGGTGTGCTCCGCATGGAGGGTGAGACAAATGTCAAAAATCCGGGCCGCTAATGGGTCAGGCTCCTGCTCATTGAGCATGTAGAGGAAATTGGCAGCATAGTCGAGATCATCTCGCGGCTGCACCGGGTCATTGCCCTTCCGCATCAATTGAAAGGCGGCGACCATGGTCGGGATTTTAGCCAACAGGCGAATCACTGCCTTCTGGATATAGATGGGGTCATCTAAGGCTCGCTTGGAGTAAAACAGCCCTAAAGCGGCGGCACAGGCTTGTAAGGCATCCATGGGATGGCCCCCCTCAGGGAAGCACTTCATCATGTCGCGGATGCGATATTTGAGGCGGCGATGGTGGCGAATTTCGTGGTTGAACTGCTCTAGCTCCCATTCCACCGGCAAGCGTCCCCAAATCAAGAGGTAGGCCGTTTCGATAAAGCTGCTGCGCTGGGCCAACTCTTCGACCCGAATGCCGCGATACTCTAAAATGCCAAGCTGGCCATCCACATGGCTAATGGAAGATTCGGTGGCTGGAACGCCCTCTAGGCCAGGTCGATAGTCACAAGCAGTCATTGGCGTCTTTCACTCCCAGTGCAATGTCCAGTGCAATGTATTGTGCCATTCTGGCTAGCCTACAAGGATGGGGCGTCCCCAAAATGTTTGTGGGTGACCAACCGAATGGACCAGAGATGAACCCGGCGATCGCCCTAGCCCGTAAGGATCACACTGATTTGCCCAGCCATGACCTTGAGCAGTAAACCTCTAGGCTATCACTCCGCTGTTCACGGTTTCTCTGTCGTCAGCCTAAATCTTTGTCTTATCTGACCGGCTTAAAAAGAAAAATTTTCTTCCTTTGGAAAATTAACCCTAACCCTTAGGAAGCTGTCTTTTCAGGCTCTGTCTCCTTAGGCTCAGCCTCCCCACAACAAAGCCGGACCGGAGCCGGACAGCACACCGTCATCGGGACGGCGGTGCGGGGGTGGCAAAAGTGCAGTTCGTAAGCGTGGAGCTGGTAGCCGCAGTCACCGGGTCGGACTGGCGACGCCGTCGGGTTGCCCTGGGTAATCCCCCCGACCC
>JAAUQE010000338.1 GCA_012032425.1 Leptolyngbya sp. RL_3_1
CAAGAAACGATCCATTCCGCCCAGCAGCAATGGCCTAATCCCGTCTTTAGCCAAAAAGCCGAAACCGACCAAAACTTTGAGACCCTAACCCAGATCCTGCTGGAAATCACGAGCATCTCTACGCCGCCATCGGCAGCCATAACGTCCGCTCCCAGGCCCGAGCGATCGCCATTGCCAGAGCGCTCAACATTCCCCGTCGTCGGATTGAACTCCAGGTGCTCTACGGCATGGCCGATAAACTCGCCGCCGACCTTGTCAAAGAAGGCTTTCGAGTCCGAGTCTATGCCCCGTTTGGGGAACTCATTCCAGGCATGGCCTATCTTATTCGCCGTCTGCTAGAAAATACCGCCAACTCCTCCTTTCTTGTCCAGAGTCTATCTGACTTACCCGTTGAGAGTCTGCTAGCACCGCCTAAAGTTACTCCTCCCACCGAACCAGACCCACTCCCATCCTTTCAAAATGCTCCCTGTCGAGACTATAGCCAGGTTCGCGATCGCCAGGAAGCCCAAACAGCCCTAGCCTCTGTGCGCCAGAGCCTCGGCAAAACCTACACCTCCTATCTCAACGGCGAATGGATCACCTCCGACACCGTGACCCCCTCGGTCAATCCTTCTAATCCCGCAGAAGTCATCGGTCAAATTGGGCTAGGCGGACTCACGGATGTGGACAATGCGATCGCGGCTGCCAAAAACGCCTTCCCCGCCTGGAAAGCCACATCGGTGACCGAGCGCGCGAATCTACTGCGCCGCGTTGCTGACCTGATGGCCAACCGCCAAGCAGAGCTAGCGGCCTGGATCATGCTCGAAACCGGAAAGCCCGTTCGAGAGTCCGATGCGGATGTGGTGGAAGCCATTGATTTCTGTCGTTACTACGCCGAACAGATGGAGGCGTTACAGACCGGGGAGCACTATGACCTCCCCGGAGAAACCAATCGCTATCATTACCAGCCGCGCGGCATTGCGGTTGTGTTCTCGCCGTGGAACTTTCCGTTGGCGATTCCCACGGGCATGGTGGTGGCCGCCCTCGTTGCCGGAAACTGCACCATTCTGAAGCCCTCCCAGCAGTCAGCCGTGATTGCTGCCAAGTTCACCGAGCTGCTGGCCGAAGCGGGTGTCCCCCAAGGGGTGTTTCAGCTTTTGCTAGGACGAGGCCGTGAAGTGGGGCCCGCTCTGGTGAAAAGCCCCGATGTGCATATCATTACCTTTACGGGTTCTCAGGACGTTGGCTGTCAAATTTTTGCTGATGCCGCCCAGCTTCAGCCGGGTCAAAGGCATATGAAGCGCGTCATTGCCGAAATGGGGGGCAAAAAATGCCATCATCGTCGATGAAAGTGCCGACCTAGATCAGGCGGTGCAGGGCGTTGTGAAGTCAGCATTTGGCTATAGCGGCCAAAAATGCTCAGCCTGTTCGCGGGTCATTGTACTCAAGCCTATTTACGACATCTTTTTGCAAAGACTGGTGGAAGCGACGCGATCGCTAAGGGTGGGCGATGCGACGCAGCCAGAAACCCTGGTCGGGCCCGTGATTGATGCCAGTGCCCAAAAGCGACTCCAAGAGGCGATCGCGGTTGGCAAACAGGAGGCTAATCTTGCCCTGGAGATGGAAGCTCCCCCCTCCGGCTATTTTGTGGGGCCGACCATTTTTAGCGAGGTCTCGCCCGAGTCAGCGTTAGCCCAGGAGGAATTCTTTGGCCCAGTGCTGGCAGTTATTAAGATTGGGAGCTTTGATGCCGCGATCGCCATTGCCAACAACACTCGATTTGCCTTAACAGGGGGCTCTTTTTCGCGATCGCCCTCTCATATTCAGCAGGCTAAAGCTGAGTTTGAAGTAGGCAATCTCTACATCAATCGCACGATCACAGGAGCGGTTGTGAACCGCCAGCCCTTCGGCGGATTTAAGCTCTCCGGGGTCGGGTCAAAAGCCGGAGGTTCCGATTATTTGCTCCAGTTTCTAGAACCTCGAACCATCACCGAAAATATCCAGCGCCAGGGCTTTGCTCCCTTAGATGAATCATAAGATGGAAATTGGATTCCCACTCTGACCGAGGCGGAAGCTCAACGGGCAGATGAGGAGCGATCGCGCAGAGAATCAGCAGAACGGGAAAAGCTTTAACTTAAGTTGTATATTCCGCATTAATGCGAACGTAGTCATAGCTCAGATCACATCCCCAGGCAATCCCCTTACCCTCGCCTTTCCCCACAGAAACCGCAATCACCACCGGATCTTGCTTGAGATACTCACTCGCCCGCTGCCCGATCAAAGGTCTGAGGTGTCCCCTCAGTCATCAGGACATGAGAACCAATATGAATCGATAACTGATCCGCATTAAAAGTCACACCGCCGCGCCCCGCAGCCCCAGCAATTCGACCCCAATTCGGATCACGCCCAAACACCGCCGACTTCACCAACATCGACCCCGCAATCGTCCGCGCAATTTTACGAGCCGAGGCATCATCTTTAGCCCCCCTCACCTCAATTTCTATCAAGGTCGTCGCCCCTTCACCGTCCCGAGCGATCGCCTTTGCCAAGGTCATACAAACCTCCGTCAGCATCGCCTCCAATCGATCATGCTCCGCATTCACCTCCGTAATTGCCGAAGTCCGAGACTGACCATTGGCCAATGCCAACACCGTATCATTCGTGCTGGTATCGCCATCCACCGTAATTTGGTTAAAACTCTTGGCTACCGCCCGACGCAGCATCTCCTGCCAAAGATGAGGCGACACCGCTGCATCACAGGTCACAAAGCCCAACATCGTTGCCATATTTGGGTGAATCATTCCCGAGCCTTTGGCAATGCCACCGATTCTGACTGGGCGATCGCCAATCATGCACTCCAACGCCACCGTTTTCATCACGAGATCCGTGGTCAAAATCGCCTTCGCCGCCGCATCTGACCCGTCTGGACTGAGCGCCGCCACCAAACCCGATACCCCACTTTGATAGATCTCCAGCGGAATTTGCTGGCCAATCACCCCGGTAGAAGCCGGCAACACCATCTCATGGGGAATCTCTAACGCCTCCGCCACCCAGCGCGTGGTGTCTTTCACCGCCTCCCAGCCTTGCTCCCCCGTACAAGCGTTGGCCTGCCCTGAGTTACAAACCATGGCCTGAGCCTGGGGCTTATCCTGCAAAAGCTGATGGCAATAGTCCACGCAAGCCGCCCGCACCTGACTGGTGGTGTAGGCGCCTGCCGCGATCGCGGGCACATCGGACACAATCAGCGCCCAAAAGGTGTCGCGCAGCTGAAGAAAAGCGAAACAGCAGAAATAACGCCCCGATAACGGCGATCGGCGGGAACATCGACACGGACAGGATGCCGAGCAGAATCGGCCGCCGAGCCGGAACGCGCAGCTTGGCCAGAGCGAACGCCGCCGGCGCGCCATGACGAGACAGAGCGCG
>JAAUQE010000007.1 GCA_012032425.1 Leptolyngbya sp. RL_3_1
GCTAATTGCCGGTCAAAAGTCGATCTCGGGTAGCCCCCTCGGTAGCCCCGCCACCACGCAAAAAATGCTGGACTTTGCCCAGCGCCACAGCATTGAGCCGGTGATCGAAACCTATCCCTTTAGCCAAATCAATGAAGCTATGGAGCATCTCCACAGCGGCAAACCCCGCTATCGCATCGTCTTGACCCCAGACTAGAAAATGAATCCTCGATGATCGCGATCACCCTGCCTTCTGGGGTGGGTGATCGTGACCCGTGGGAGTGATCACGGTCAATCTCCGTAATTTTCGGGATGATAAGCTTGATACAGTTTCAGCCTGTCTCCAGGAGTCGGTACTAATGACCCCCAAGCCTCAAACCCAACCTCAGCCCCGGCCCTACCACTGGCGGCTACCGAAACCTGAGAGTCAGGCCAAGCTCAAGCCGCTAGATTTTTCTGCTTTAGATAATTTGTTCGGCGATACCCAGGTCTTTCAAGAGCTAGATCGGGCCACAGCCCCGCATCAGTAATACCCTAGGCTTTTTTTGCATCGCGATCGCCCCCCTTTTCGCCATGGCGTTAAAATTGTTCTGTGATCTTCCAGGCTCGACCCCGCAAACGCTTTGGCCAACACTGGCTTACCAGTGACAAGATTCTGCAACAGATTGTTGCCGCAGCCGATCTACAGCCGAGCGATCGCCTCTTAGAGATCGGTCCGGGCACCGGTCTACTCACCCAACGCCTCTTGGCCCAGGGGAATCCCATCGTCGCCGTGGAAATCGATCTAGATCTCTGTCGAAAGCTCCGCAGCCGCTTTCCCAAAACCGATCGGCTGTTGCTCCTCCAGGGAGACATTCTGGCGCTAGACTTGCCCACCCTGCTAGCCGACCACGCCACCTTCCAAACCCCCAATAAGGTGGTGGCGAATATTCCCTACTACATCACCGGGCCAATTTTAGAGCGATTGCTGGGCACCTTTGTGGTCCCCAATCCGGCCCCCTTTGACAGCATTGTCTTGCTGGTGCAGCAGGAAGTGGCCCAGCGGCTCTGCGCCCGACCAGGGACCAAAGCCTTTGGGGCGCTGACCGTGCGGGTGCAGTATTTGGCGGACTGTGAGCTGATTTGTACCGTCCCGCCCAAAGCCTTTACCCCGCCCCCCAAGGTGACTTCGGCAGTGGTGCGTTTAACCCCTAGGGCATTTCCCGATCAGGCCGAGGATGTGAAGGTCTTGTCCCAGGTGGTCACCCAAGGGTTTTCGCAAAAGCGCAAAATGCTGCGTAACACCCTGTCATCGCTGCTAGATCGGGAGCAGGTTTTGGCCCATTTTAAGGCTTTAGCAATTGCCCCCAATGTCCGGGCCGAAGACCTCAGCGTCGCCACCTGGGTGGCATTGAGTAATAAGATTCTGAAGGAACGGCAGTCCTGAATCATTTCCCCTAGCAACCTCGGGGACGGTTTGCGGGTGTAAGGACCAGTGGGCAAGCAACCAGTGGGCAAGAGGATCGGGCATGGGTTTGTACAAGTTGAGGGCTGCGGCCAAAATCAACCTCTATCTCGAAATTTTGGGGCACCGCTCCGATGGCTTCCATGAGCTGATCATGGTGATGCAAAGCCTGGATTTGGCGGATAGGGTTACGGTCAAAAGCCACGTCGGCTCAGGCATCTACCTGCATTGTGACCATCCCCAAGTACCCAAAGATCACACCAACCTGGCCTACCGGGCGGCGGCCCTAATGGCGCAGACCTTTCCCCAAGCGGCGGCCCACCATGGGGGGGTGGACATCACCATCGACAAAAAGATTCCGATTGGGGCAGGATTAGCTGGGGGCTCTGCTGATGCGGCAGCCACCCTGGTGGGAATTGATTTGCTCTGGCAGTTGGGCCTGACCCAGCAAGAACTCCAAGATCTGGGGGCACAACTGGGCTCGGATATTCCCTTTTGCATTAGCGGCGGCACGGCGTTAGCGACGGGTCGGGGGGAACAACTGGATACCCTGCATGGACTCACGGGCCTCTATGCAGTGCTGGGAAAATATAACAGTCTGTCAGTTTCGACCCCCTGGGCCTATCAAACCTATCGCGCTCAGTTTGGGGAGACCTATCTGGACCTCGCCACGATGGGAGCCGATCGCCGCGCCGCCATCCATTCTGGTCCGATGATGGGAGCGATCGCCCATCAAGACAGCGCCAAAATCGGTCAGCTCCTCCACAATGATTTAGAAAAAGTCGTCTTGCCCGCCCACCCAGCCGTCACCGAACTCAAGACAGCAATGTCCCAAGCAGGAGGATTGGGGACGCTAATGTCCGGGTCGGGACCCACAGTCTTTACCCTCACCCAGACACAGTCCGAGGCCGAAGCGATCGCCCAGCAGGTGAAAGCGCACCTCCCGGATCCGGACTTGGGGCTCTGGGTGACGCAGTTTGCGCCGATTGGGGTGCAGTTGATGCCTGCTTAGGACGTGCAACATATCACGCTGGCTGAGCGGAGTCGAAGCCAGATTCCCCGCAAAAGTCCCCTTCGACTCCGCTCAGGGGACAGTTACCCCGTACCACCATGCAGGTTCAGTTCCGCGAGTGCGATTTTTTCAATATTTGGATCTGGCTCCGCTTTATCACCACCCCCTCTCCCATGGAGCAGCAATATATCGAAGAAATCTTCGACTCCTGGTTTTTTCTAGGGAAACTAGGGGGCTTTAATGCCGAGAATCTTCAGGTGCAGGATGCGGGCTTAGAGCTGAGCTACATGCCCTATCGGGAAACGGATGAGAGCGATATCTTGGTCTCGCTAATGCACAACATGGGGGAGCTGGAATACCAGGGGGTCTGGGCGCGATGCTGGTTTGACCTAGGCACGACGGACGCAATCGCCCTGGATATTTTGATCAATGCCCTTCAGCAATTTAGCCAGGACTACGTGGCCGTCGAGGAGCTGATTATCGGCGGCGAAAATCCTGATTGGCCGATCCCCGACAACCGTCGTGCTGACTTTATCGAGGACACCGATGCGTAGGGTTTGTAGCAGCCATGCCAGGATTTCCTGAAGCCAGCAGCGGTGATGGGGAGTTGGGGAGCCAGCACAAGTGTCTTAGGACTGAGGATTTAATAACTCCGCAATTCTTGCTCCCTCTCCCTTTCTTGAATGCCCCTTGGGCTATAGGTTGGGAGAGGGCTGGGTGAGCATTCCGGATCTTATTCAGTTTGCGTTCCTTAAGGTTGAGCATCGTTGAAGGCTTTCAACCGGATTAAAGCCTCTGAAAAGAGTTCAGCAGGGAGCGCTCCTGGCAGCAACAGCTCACCCATCAGAAAGGTCGGGGTGCTGGTGAGCCGGAGTTCTTGGGCTAAGGCCAAATCTTGGGCGATCGCCGCATTGGCCCCCTCGCTGGCGCGATCGCGATTGAACTGCTCCAGATCCAACTTGAGAGCCTGGGCGAGTTCCAGATACAGATCTTCCCCTAACTCCGTCTGGCGGGCAAAGAGGGCATCGTGATAGGGCCAAAACTGGCCCTGCTGCTGAGCCGCCCAAGCGGCTTGGGCCGCCGGAATCGCCTCGGGGTGAATCTGGGCTAAGGGCAAATGCTTGTAAACCAACAGCACCTCATCCTCCGCCTCCGCCAAGAAGGTCTCGACTTCGGTCGTAGCCTGGGCACAGAACGGACATTGAAAGTCCGAAAACTCCAACATCACAATGTCGGCGTCGGGATTGCCTCGGGTGGGAGAGTTGGCCACGAGGACCTCACGGTCTAGGTCCGCCAACACATCACTCACATGCTGTTGGTGAACCCGCAAATCGGTGGGGCCTTCAGCCGCTGGGGCCGCAGTGTCTGTATCGGCAGTAGGAGCCGCAGTTTCCTCTGCCGCTTCCTTGCCACCAGGCATCTCGCTCCAAAACGCCATTAGAGACCAAGCAAAGGCGATCGCAACGCCCCCTAAAGCCCCTATCCCCAAGGTCTTAGCCCACTTGATTGTCCGACCAGAAGACTCATCCATAGAACAGATAAGGTTAATATTTCTTTAGCTATTGTGACATTGATTTCTATAGGCCCAGCCCATGCACCCTTCCCCTGCGCTACTCGACCTGATCTTTAACGGTGCCAATCTCTTTGTGCTGCCCTTTTGGGGATTGATGGTGCTGCTCCCCAATTGGTCCGTGACCCGGCGGGTGATGGATTCCTATCTGCCTTACGTTGCTTTGGCCGGACTTTACGTCTACCTCTTTGTCACCCTTGATCAGTCAGTTTTAGCGGCGTTTTCAGACCCGGAACTGTCCCTGAGCGGATTGGCCGGGATGTTTGCCAATAGCCAGGTGATGGCCACCGGTTGGGTCCACTTTGTGGTGATGGATCTGTTTGTGGGCCGCTGGATTTATCTCCAGGGGCAAGCCGAAGGCATCTTCACCCGCCACTCCCTAGCCCTCTGCTTGTTTGCGGGACCGATCGGGTTGCTAACCCACCTGACCACGGCTTTTATCACCCAAACTTTTTTCCGCAAGGGTGAGGCCACCCAAGAAACTGCGGAAGCGACACCGGTTTCAAGCTAAATTGACAGTCGGATGGGGCGATACAACTAAACCCACCCGATGGGCACTCTGCCTAGGCGGGGATTGACGACGAATTTGATTCTGAGGGGTTCTGTAATGGTTTCATTGGGATGGTTTCAAGGCTGGAAAGGGCTACGTCGCCCCTGGAGATCGCTGCTGCAATTTGCCACCCTCTTTAGCCTTTGCTTGGCTTTAGTGGTGGGCTGTGGTGGCTCGGCCCCTGAGGATGGCACTGGGGGAACAGGCAGCGCACCCACCAGCAACCGCGTCACCATCGGCACCACGTTGACCGCCCGCACCCTTGACCCTGCTGACGCCTACGAGATTTTCCCCGGCATTCTGCTGCACAACCTCGGCGATCAGCTCTATGCCTACGAACCGGGCAGCACCGAGCTGATTCCCCAACTGGCCACCGAGCTGCCCACCGTCAGTGATGATGGCCTGGTCTACACCATTCCCCTGCGGGAGGATGTCACCTTCCACGACGGCACCAACTTCAACGCCGAGCGATGGCCTTCTCGATCCAGCGATTTATGGATAACGGCGGTCGCCCCGCTTTCCTGCTGTCCGAAAAGATCGACGCGGTAGAAGCGACGGGAGACTACGAACTCACCCTCACCCTCAAAACGCCCTTCGCCGCTTTTCCCTCCCTGCTGACCTTTTGGGGGGTGACGCCGGTCCCAGCCGCAGACTATGAGATTGCCGAAGGCAGCTTCGTGCCGGACAGCTTTATCGGCACCGGCCCCTACAAGCTGGCCAGCTTTAGCAGTGACGCCATCAAGCTGGATGTCAATGAAGACTACTGGGGTGAAGCCCCTGCCAATGAAGGTATCGACATTCAGATTTTCACCAGCGCCGCTAACCTCTACAACACCTTTAAGACGGGCGGTGTGGACGTGGCCTACCAAACCCTAGACCCCGACCAGATCGCCAGCCTAGAGCGAGAAGCCGATGCAGGGGGTTGGCAGGTGATCGAAGCGGGGACGACGGTGGTCAACTACATGAGCTTGAACCAGAAGATCGAGCCGCTAAATGATGTGCGGGTGCGGCAGGCGATCGCCGCCATGATTGACCGGCCCCTAGTGAATGAGCGGGTCTTTCAAGGGCAAGCGGAAGCCCTCTACAGCCTGATTCCCACCAGCTTTGACGCCTATGAACCAGTGATGCAAAGCCCCAACGGGGACGGTGATTTTGAGACCGCCCGCGCCCTGCTAGAGGAAGCCGGTTTCTCGGAGGAAAACCCCTTTACGTTTGAGATTTGGTACCCCTCGGCCTCAACGACGCGATCGGTGGTGGCGAACACCCTAAAGGAATCCTTTGAAGCGGGTTTACCGGGTCTGGTGACGGTGGAAGTGCAAACTGCTGAGAGCGCCACCCTCTGGGGAAATATCTCTGACGGCATCTATCCCTCGGTGTTGGCAAACTGGTACCCGGACTACTACGACGTGGATACCTTCATCCAGCCGTTTTTGAGCTGCGACCAGGGTTCTGAGGCCACCCTCTGTGAGGAGGGGGCCAGTCAGAGCAATGGTTCGTTCTATTACAGCGAAAAGGCCAATGAGCTGATTGCGGCCCAGCGGGCGGAGCAGGATCCGGCGGCGCGGGATGCGATCGTCGGGGAGATTCAGACGCTGCTAAAAGAAGACGTGCCCTACATTCCCCTGTGGCAGAACAAGGATTATGTGTTTGCCCAGGATGGCGTTGATGGGGTGGCGATTCAGCCGACTCAGCAGTTCCTGTTATGGCAAATTGGTAAGGGATAGTTGCGCCGATTGACCCCAGCTGTATTGGGGATCAGTGACCACCCCAGGATCGCGACCCTTACGAATACTTGTTGCCCTTTGGAGAACAAGTAATCATCGCGCCTAAATAAAAAAGCGACGTATGGGGCTGGAAAGTCCTGGCAGCAGGGGTGAGGTGAGCTGATCATCAGCGAGCAGGGTCGCAACCAAGCCTAACTGTCCCTGGCCTCGGCGATAGACCTCTAACCGCTGGGTAAAGCGATCCACAATCCAGTATTCCTGCACGCCTTGAATGGAATACAGCTTTAACTTGGCTTCTCGGTCCCGGCGAATATTGACTTCCCCTGGGGAGATGACTTCGACGATTAGCTCGGGAAAACCGGTCAGATGTCCGGCGTCGTCTTCGAGCTGTACCAGACGTGCCGTACTCACCCAAACCACATCGGGGATGACGTTGTCGGCATCGGAAGGAATAATGCCCGGTGCCAGAATCGATTCCCCTAAGCCGGACTCCTCTGACCAAGCATCCAAGACTGCGAAGATTTTGCCGCTGATCTGTTGATGCTTGCGATGGGGGGAACGGGTCACAAACAGTTCTCCATTGATCAGCTCGTAACGGGTACCTTCGCTCTGGGGCAACACTTCCAGGTCCCGTACGGTCCATCGCACTTGTTCAACGGTTTGGCTCATGGCTCATTTCTGCGAGAAGGGTTAAACCGAGACGCTATGAATCGATTGTATCGATCCTGACAAGGGGTGCTGCCGTGATAGTCAGCTTAAAGTTAGGGACCAAGATCAACCCGTCCGAGGTCTTGCAGCAGCCATGACCGAGCCAACCCCGATCGCACCTAGCCAATACCGCATTGCTTTAGGCTTCGCCGGGTTTATGGCCATTGGCACCTATGTGCCGTTGGTGATGGGTTTAGTGTTTTTGCCCTCAGGGATCGTGTTTTTGATGCTGATGTTTCGGGTCAAACCAGCCGAGAGCTAACGGTATCGTTTGGGTCACTAATTCAGGATTTTCTCCAGTTCAATCATCAAAGCTGGAAGGTCATCTGTCACCGTTGACCAGACGATATCTTCATCCACATTGAGATAGTCGTGGACAACTTTGCTCCGCATCCCCACGATGCCTTTCCAGGGAATTTGGGGATAAGCTGCTCGAAAGTCACGGGATACGCGACGGGCAGATTCACCAATAATCTGGATCAGATGGGTTAAGGCAAGACGCAGGGTTTCGTTATGATCAAATTCTTCTCGACTCACGCCATCAACCAAATTCAGGGCCTTGTGGGCGGTATCAATCATGTGGCCTAGATACACCTGATCATCTTTTGCGTCATAGCAAACCTCTGCTGTGGCAAGCACATTGTCGCGGATGCGATGGTTGAGAAATTTTGGCGTGACTAAATCAATGGGGCGATGATCCAATAGCGCAGAGAGTTCTTCTTGAATATCGTGGAGTCTGAGAAAGCCGGGGGTAAAGCCAGCCTCAAACTCTACCAGAATGTCGATATCGCTATTGGGGGTAAAGTCGTCGCGCAAGACTGAACCAAAGAGTGACAGTTTAGTAATGTGCCGCTGCTGACAAAGAACGGCGATTTTCGCGGTGGGAATATTGATATTTACGAGCTTCATTTGAAATTCACTCCCAAGATTTAGATCGCCTGCCGCAGGCCATCGCCCTGCAATCCCCCCAGCCACACCACCTGATTTTGGATGGTCTGCGGCAAGTAGGAAAAGGGCCTGGTCTATCAGCAGACTGGGCACGGGGTTGGGATCACCATCCATGCCCGATCCTAAGCGATGCGGCTGCAACCACTCAGCTCCGCCATTTCCACAATGTCATGAACACAGCTGATTATGCCAAGACTGCCGCCCTCGTCCCCATACACAAGAGAACTGCTGCCCCACCCAATCCAACCGCCACTGCGCCCCATCCACTACAAACTCAAACCGATACCGAATCGCACTCACCGAATCATCCCGGAGCCCCCGGCGCGTATGCCCCACCACGAGCTGGTCCTCCGTCTTGGTGAGCACCACCCAGTCTGTGCCACGACGCGGCTCCTCACCCCCTGAGAACATCGCCTGGAGTGCCGCCAACGGCTCCGCTGTGGAATGCACCGATTCCCAGCGATCCAGGTCTGAGACCCAATAGCGATCGCGCCCCTCTGGAAACGGCACCTCCAAACTAAACGGCGCTTGACTGACCTGCTCCAAACCGCTGGTGCTCCAGGTATAGGTCAAAACCTGCTCTTGATAGTCATCCTCCGGGCTCCCCTCCACATAAACGATGATCTGATCGTCACGCTCAGTCACCTCATAGAGCCGCCCGAACCACTCCGTCGCGACATGCACCGGATTGCCTCCCTCGTTCAGCACCGTTGCCAGGGCCATGGTGTAATCCTCAGCGCTGTTGACCCTTTGTGGCACCGCCCACAGCGGCACCAACGCCTCCTCAAACTGATCACCATTTAGGTCTCGATGCACAATCGGCAGATCAAAGGCATCTTCCGTCGCCTCGATCAGCACCACCTCACCGGCAACCGCATCCCAATTCGAGGTACTGGCTGCAACCCTAAACACCGCCCAGCTCAACGGTGAAGCCACAATTGACCCCCGCCCCGGCACCTCTAAGCGGTATTCCGCTTGGTGCAGATCGGCAACGGACAGTTGCAGCGCGATCGGGTCAGCGGCGGTGGTGGTGGGAACGATCGAGGCGGCAATCAAGCTGAGCCCTGCGACAGTGCCGGTAATGCCTGCGAGATAAGGGTAAAAAGACTTCATAGGTGCGATTATGCGGGCGTTACCCCCAACTACCCATCGCCCTGGAGTGATTACCGATGGTGTGGTGCAGCGATCGCCCTTCCCATTGCGGCAATCAGGTTATGGGTGCGACTTAAACGATGCCCCTTGTTCAATACCTACGTCTTACCGTTCGCATTCACGACCCAACCCGCATTCCCTTTTCGGGGGGTTTGGGGGAGTTAGGCCCCCATATCAGGGGGTTTGGGGGCTAGCCCCAATTCCTAACTCTCGACTTTTTGCAATACCCAATCACAATGGCTGACGGGCAGGCACAAGGCACAGCCCCTACGTTGCAAAATCATTTCGGGAACCAACAAAGCATCTATCCACGAGGATCATCCCAATCTCAACCAGGTCTGAATCACCTGCCAGATCTGATCCTGAGTTGCTAACAAACTGTGATCATCCTCCAGCGCCACCAACGCCACCCAAGGCCGCAACGCTGCATAATCTCGACTGGCTTGAATATCGATCACCTCATCCTGCCGTCCATGCAAAATCAATGTGGGAATCTCCGCCCGCAGTTGGCTTTCGTCGTAGGTTTGAGCATCAGTGATAAACCCGTACCGCAACGGCACCATCCGCCCCTGCCCATAGTGAAAAATCGGGAACTCCCCCTCTGCCTGCCAGCGCGTCAGCGCCTCATCGCCCAAACGCGGTAGCCACTGGGCCAAAAATTGAAACGCCGGGGCCAGCAGCACCAGCTTTTGGATGCGTTCTTGCACTTCCGGCTGTTCCGCCAGCCACGCCGCCGTCAACCCGCCAAAACTCGACCCAATTACCACCACCTCCGGGTCCGGCTGCGATTCAATCCAATTCATCCCCTGCTGAATCTGACGGCTGAGGGTGAGGTGGGCAAAGTCCCCTTGGTTCAGGTCCAAGATTGTCAGGGCTCGGCCTTGCCCCTGAAACGCTCCCAGCAGATGCTGGGCTTTTCGGGAAGCGGGGCTAGAAGCAAATCCGTGCAGATAACAGTAGGCGGTCATAAGCTGGTGTTAGCGATCGCTGTGCTCCTCAATTAAGCAGTCCCCATTCTCTGCTGGAACGCACCATCTGACGGCAACCACCCTGCGTCCTCCCATGGCTTCCCCCTTTCCCGGCATGGATCCCTATCTCGAAGGGTATCTCTGGCCCGATGTCCATAGCGCCCTGGCCAGTAAAATTCGTCAGCAGCTCACCCCCTTGCTGCGACCAAAATATATTGCCCGTTTAGAGATTTACTTGACGGAAGATCCTTGTACTGAAGGGGAAATCGGCATTCTGTATCCTGATGTCGAAGTCTTAGAATCCCCCATTCGCCAGCGCCCGATCCCAGTCTCTACGAGTGGCCCTACCCTCACCATTACGCCACCGAGTTTGACTTTACCCGTACCTCAAACCGTCGAGGTCAAGCTAACCACCGTTGAAATTCGGGATACGGCCCAAAACCGGCTGGTGACCAGCATCGAAATTCTCTCTCCGGTTAACAAACGGGAGCCGGGACTCACCACTTATCGGCAAAAGCAAAGGCGGCTGTATCAAAACCAGGTGCATTTGCTGGAGCTGGACCTGTTGCGCCGAGGCACTCGCCCCTTTGCTCAGCCACGCTTGCCGGATGTGCCCTACAGCATTGCCCTCACCCGTGCTCAAGCCACCCAGATCGAAATCTGGCCCATCCCCTTGGCGACCCCGTTGCCGGTGATCCCGGTACCCTTATCTCCCCCAGACAGTGACGTGCCGCTCGACTTACAAGCCGCGCTCACTGCTATCTATGACGAAGCCGCCTACGATCTGTCGTTGGATTACAGTCAACCGCCTCCACCCCCAACGCTTGCTGATGCCGATGCTCAATGGTTGCGATCGCACATTCAGGCCCTTTAGGGGCTGGTTGCCGCTCAGCATTCGGACGCCCACAATTGGGCGCTGGGTAGGATAATGGTTTGGTTTTTGAGTCGATAGTCTCGGGCGGAGCCCGTTCCCCAATAAACCCATGACCCCATCTTTCCGCATTACGCTGCTCCCTGGCGACGGCATTGGCCCCGAAATCATGGCCGTCACCCTCGACGTACTCAAGCAAGTGGGCAGTAAGCTCGATCTGGAATTCACCTTCCAGGAGGCGCTGATTGGGGGGGCAGCCATTGACGCGACTGGGGGACCCTTGCCCGAGGAAACCTTAACCACCTGTCGGAACAGTGATGCGGTGCTGCTGGCGGCGATCGGCGGCTATAAGTGGGATACCCTACCCCGCGAACTGCGGCCCGAGACCGGTTTGCTGGGGATGCGGGCGGGACTGGGCCTGTTTGCCAACCTGCGACCGGCGACGATTTTGCCCCAGCTGATCGACGCCTCTTCCCTGAAGCGGGAGGTGGTGGAAGGGGTAGACATCATGGTGGTGCGGGAACTCACCGGCGGCATCTACTTTGGCCAACCGAAGGGGGTGTTTACCACCGAAACCGGCGAACAGCGGGGGGTGAATACTATGGCCTATACCGATGGCGAAATCGATCGCATCGGTCGGGTCGCCTTTGAGACCGCCCAAAAGCGCGGCGGCAAGCTCTGCTCGGTGGATAAAGCCAATGTGTTGGAAGTGTCGCAACTGTGGCGCGATCGCATCACCGCCCTCTCCGAGGACTACAGCGATGTGGAATTGTCCCATCTCTATGTCGATAACGCCGCCATGCAGTTGGTGCGCTGGCCCAAGCAATTTGACACCATCGTCACCGGCAACCTGTTTGGCGATATCCTCTCCGATGCCGCCGCCATGCTCACCGGCAGTATCGGTATGCTGCCCTCCGCCAGCCTCGGCGCAGAGGGTCCTGGCGTCTTTGAGCCCGTCCATGGCTCCGCCCCTGACATCGCCGGTCAAGATAAAGCCAATCCTTTGGCCCAAGTGTTAAGCGCTGCGATGATGTTGCGCTATGGTTTGAACCAACCCCAGGCCGCCGACCTCATTGAAACATCAGTACTATCTGTGTTAGATCAGGGCTATCGCACTGGCGATATCATGGCAGAGGGTGCGACCCAAGTGGGCTGTAAAGCCATGGGTGAGGTGTTACTCAAGGCCCTGGTTTAACGAAACGTTGGTAAGGATCAGCCAAATGGGCCTGTATCGATTAAAGTTTTATATCACTGAAGGGTTCTTACGCCGTGCATAGCTATAGCTATAACCAACCGCTGCCACCAGCACCGTTGCCCCCCCGCCACGAACCCATCGGCATGGCGGCAGTGTTCGACCCCTCCTTGCTCAAGGCGGCGCGGCATATTTATCGCACCTATTACGAAGTCCATGCCGACGACGTGCAGCGGCCCATCGGCGTGGCGATCGGTCGCAAGACCCGACGCGGCAAGCTGATTTTTGGGGGTCGCCCGGTGCTATTGCCCAGCGAATGCTTCATCCCCCTCACCCAAATTGAACCGGATATTCATTAATCTGAAAACGTGCCCTGGCTATTCCCCCTACTGATCTTCTGCCTCGGGGCTTCGGTGGGGAGCTTTTTGAATGTGGTGGTGTATCGGCTCCCAGCAGGGTTATCCTTGCTGAACCCGCCCTCCCGTTGCCCCCAATGCCACCATCGCCTCAGCCCCCATGACAATGTGCCGGTGTTGGGGTGGCTCTGGTTAAAGGGAAAATGCCGCTACTGCCGCACGGCGATTTCCCCCCGCTATCCCCTGGTCGAGGCCCTCACCGGCGGGCTATTTCTCGGGGCGTTTTGGCAATTTGATCTGACCTTAGAAATGGTGGCGGCTTGGCTATTACTGAGCTGGCTGCTGGCCCTCGCCTTGATCGATCTCGACACCTTAACCCTGCCCAATGAACTCACCCAAACCGGTTTATTAGCGGGCTTATTGGCGCAAGGCATCCTGCTACATCCCCTGGACGCGGGTTTCTCAACCACGGTTGCAGCCTTCATGGGAGGGTTGATCGGTGCTGTCCTGGGGCTATGGATTGTTGAAGGGGTCGGGCTGATGGCCTCGCTGCTGATGGGGCAAGTAGCCATGGGGGGCGGTGACGGTAAATTGGCCGCGCTGTTGGGGGCTTGGTTAGGTTGGCAGGGAGTATTGCTGAGTGGTTTTCTGGCCTGTGCCCTGGGGGCGTTTATGGGCGGCGGGGCGATCGCCCTCGGTCTGCTCAGCCGCCGCGACCCGATTCCCTTTGGGCCTTTTTTGGCCCTGGGGGCAATGATTGCCCTGTTCTGGGGTGATGCCCTGATCGGGCTATACATCCGGTTCTTTTTTCCTTGGATGCAAAGCTAGTACTCGATGGCGGAATTAACTTGGCCATTCTAGCCAGTCTAGTTTCTAGCCCCCTTGCTCCTTAAGCCCCCCTGCTCTCAGCAATAGTGCTATCACTTGAGCCGTCCGGTACTAGAGGGCCTTTGCCCTGCGCATTGCAGCATCGGTTAAGCCGGGGTTGCAGCATCGGTCCCCCGGATTTGGATGGGCATCACCAAATAGGTCATTTGCAAAGCCCCTAAAGGCACCAAGATTGAGGGGCTGGTGGCGGTATTAAACTTCATTTGCACTTCTGTGGTTCCCAAGGCCTTGAGGCCATCCAGCAGATAGCGGACGTTAAAGGCAATATCCATCGACTCGCCACTTACCTGAGCGGGCACCACCTCGCGGCCACTCCCCACCTCCTGGGCCTCAACGGAGAGGGCCAGAGTCTGGGCCTCTGCATCCAGGGTGAGTTTGACAATATTATTTTTTTGATCCGCCAAAACCGCGATCCGCTCTAGGGCATCGGTAAAGAGTTTGCGCTCGACCGTGGTCTGGCGCTCAAACTGCTGGGGCATCAGTTGGCGGTAGTTGGGGTATTGACCCTCTAAAAGGCGCGTGGTGAGCCGCTGCTCTCCCAAGGCAAAAACCACCTGAATCGCATCAAAGCTGAGAGTAACAGGGTCCGAAGCGGTATGGGCTTGGAGCATCTTTTCCAGCTCCCGCAAGGCTTTGGCAGGTACCGTCACATTCATAGCCGTGCCGTCATTCTGCCCGCCTGCGACGGCCCCCTCGTCTACCGTTTTGACCACTGCCAAGCGGTGGCCATCGGTGGCGGCAAACTCTAAGGTCTCAGCATCGGCCAGCAAATGCACCCCGTTAAGACCTGTTTGGTTTCATCCCCACTGGTGGCAAACAGAGCACCCCGCAGCCCTTCCAAGAGAATCTCTGCGGACAACTGCACCACTTGACCGGCGGTCACCTCCGGCAAGTTGGGGTAATCTTCGGCGCTCAGCCCCCGCACCAGGTAGTTTCCACAAGATGAGGTCAGGTTAACGGCGGTGTCTCCCTCTATCTCCTCCACCGCAATGTCTTCGCTCGGGAGGCGGGCAATGATGTTTTCGAGCAGCTTGGCCGGTAAGGTCAGTTCCCCAGAGGAATCTACGGCGGCGGCAAAGACGGTTTTGATCCCCAAGGTTTCGTCAAATCCAGTCAGCGTGACGGTTTGCTGGGCCTGATCGGCTTGGAGCAAAATATTACTCAGGATCGGCTTGCTGGGTCGAGCCGGTACGGCTCGGCTGACTAAAGAGAGGTGGGTATTGAGGGCGGTTTGAGGGCAGACAAATTTCATAGGAAAACCGAGCAGGGAATTCGAGCAGCATTCCCGTTCAGACCAGAAGCGGCTGGGCCATAGCTCTGATCATGGAGTGGGATGCCAATCCTATCATCCTGGTTTTTTCCCGAATTTGAGCGGGGCTCCAGATCATCTAGAAAACTAAGATCTCTGATCGTTTTAGTAGTAGGCCATGGGGAAAGTGGGGATAAAGTGGGGATCGCCCGAAACATAAGCGCTCCTGCGTTGAGGGTGCTGTGGATAACTTGTGGAAAGAAGTTGGCGTTATCCACAGTCCTTGACACCACAGTCTTTTTTCCACATTTGGGGAGGCGATCGCGCCCTTTGAGCCTGCCTTTTCCACAGTGAAGCCCTAGTTTTCCACAACGTGCTGGTGAACAAAGATTTATAAAACGTTAGGCTTTGGTGCGGCGGCTGTCGCCAGTCCAACGGGCCAAAACTGTGAGCCGTGCTTTTGTATGGGTATCCCGCAGACCAGCTCTGCATACCAAGATTCCGCCATTGGAAAAATTGCCAATGGCGGAATGAATGGCGGCATGTTGACGTTCTGATTAATGCCGTGCCCAGAGCTGGCTGGTGCAGCGCTAACGATTTTGGCGCGAGGACTCAAGGACGTAAATAATTGGACTATTCCGGTTGTTAGCCCCCTTGCCCCTGATGCCCCCCCTGCCCCCCGCAATCCCTGTTGAAACTGACTGCCACCCAGACTAGTTTTGGCCCATGAGGTTAATGCGATCGCTGACCCGACGAACGGTTTGGGCTAAATCGAGATCCTGCTTGATCAGCTTGGTAATTTTTTCGCAACTGTACATCACCGTGGTGTGATCCTTGCCGCCAAAGACATCCCCCACCTTCGGGAGACTCAGGGCCGTGTGCTGACGCATCAGATACATGCCCACTTGGCGAGCCAAACTGATTTCGCGGCGGCGGGACGCACTTTTGAGATCTGAGACCGGCACGTTAAACGCTTCTGACACCACCTGCATGACCTCGTTGGGGGTGACATCTACCTTTTCCACCGGATGGTTGAGGACCGGCATCAGGTTGTCTACGGTCATGGCTAAGCCCGAGATCGAGGTGTAGGCGATCGCCCGGATCAAGGCCCCCTCCAGCTCCCGGATATTAGAGGTGTAGGTGGCGGCAATGTACTCAATCACATCCCGAGGCAGGCGCACATTTTCATACTCGGCTTTCTTTTGTAAAATTGCCATCCGGGTTTCAAAGTCAGGGGGCTGGATATCCGCGATCAAGCCCATGGAAAACCGTGAGCACAGCCGCTCCTGTAGTCGAGGAATCTGATTGGGGGGGCGATCGGAGGCGATCACGATCTGCTTGCCCGCCTCATGCAGGGTATTAAAGGTGTGGAAAAACTCCTCTTGGGTGTATTCCTTGCCCTCAATAAACTGAATATCGTCCACCAGCAGCACATCGACGGCGCGATAGTGATCGCGAAAGCGCTGCATGCTGTCTTTGCGGATGGCCGTGATCAGGTCATTGGTAAATTGCTCGGTGGAGACATAGGAAATGCGGGCATCTTGGCTAATCTCTAGGCGATAGTGGCCAATCGCCTGCATCAAGTGCGTCTTACCTAACCCGACCCCCCACATAGAAACAGCGGATTAAACTCCCGGCCTGGGGCTTCGGCCACTGCCAAAGCCGCCGCATGGGCCATCCGGTTGTTAGCCCCCACCACAAATCGCGAAAACACCGCTTTCGGGTTGAGGCCCACGGGGCGGGGCGGGGTGACGGGGGGAGCCGTGACCGGGCCAGGGGTGGGCCAACTGATGTCAGAGCGGGGGGCAGGGGCGTTGGTATCCGCCAGGGCGGTCATATCAGTATCGACCATCACCTGGATCTGAACCGGATGACCCAGCACCTCGGTAACCACGCTATTGATCGTGCCCAGATAGTGCTTTTGGAGCCAGTTGCGGGCAAAGGGATTCGGGGTGGTGATCGTCAAGTCGGTGTCTGACAGGGCTTCGATCCGAGCCGGTTTAATCCAGGTTTCGAAGGTGGGTCGGCTGAGTTGACTCTGGAGTCGCTCCAATACTTCGTCCCAGAGTCCCTGTAACGTTTGCTCCACCGTTGACCTCCATGTGGCCGATTGATGTTTTCATCCGGTCTTCGCACCCTCAAGCTGGTGTCGCTGCCCCGATCGCCCGCCGGAGCAGGCCGAGAGACTGCGCGGAGAGGGCTCGCTACCGGTACAAAACACCCCTCAGGACTTACTAGCCTACCCGATCTCGACCCAGAAGGCAGGGGCTAAAAATCTTTATATAGCGTCACGCTAGGGGTGGGTCACGCTAGGGGTAGGTCTAGCGCTCCGGGAACGGATTTTTGTCGAGGGCTTAGCACCCTAGAATAAGTTCAAATGAATCTGGCCGCCGCGAAGGTGGTCGGACTGGTGCTGAATTTTCCGCGACAAGTATGGTAACCACAGCCTCACGGGGGCAGCAGCGTCCGATTATACAACTGGGTGATCCGCGCCTCCGGCAGGTGGCGGTGACCGTGCAAGCTTTTGATCATCGCCTGCAAGCTCTGATTGACGATTTGATCTGCACGGCGGAGCAGACCCATGGGGTTGGGATCGCGGCTCCCCAAGTGGGTGAGTCTCTGCGACTCTTTGTCGTGGCCTCACGACCCAATCTGCGCTACCCCCAGGCCCCGTTAATGGCCCCGACCGCCATGGTCAACCCTCGGATCGTGGCCCATGACGACGTGATCTTGGCGGGTTGGGAAGGCTGCCTGAGCGTGCCCGATCAGCGCGGCCAGGTGCCCCGTTACCGCACCATTGAGGTGGAATACTGCGATCGCACGGCCATGACAAGCGCCTGGTGCTCACGGATTTTGTCGCCCGCATTTTTCAACATGAGCATGACCATCTAGAGGGGCAGGTGTTTTTAGATCGCGTCCCGGCGGGCGGTGCTGTGTTGAGTGAAGCCGAGTATTGGGCGCAAGAGGGCAGTCGGTAACTATAGCGCTGGTCACTTTGCTGAATACACCTCGAATCGCTCTGTTCTGGGGCGCATAAGCCAAGTAGCTCACAGTTTTGAAGGGGCTCGTTTTTCGCCTGCTATGTTTGCACGGGCTTATTTAGACACTGCCCTGGCGGGACGGATGCGGGTCGGGGTGCGCTGTAGCTTTTTGCTCAGAAACGGGGAGAGCTTGACTTCAGCGACATAGCAAAAGGTGAGCAGCACGATCAGATAGAGGGTCTTCTCCAGCACAACATTATCGATAAAGCCCAAATACTGGGACTGGGCGAGGAGGGGCTGGTGGGCAATATAGAGCGAGTAAGAAATGGGGGCAAAGCGGGTGCCAAACTTGAGGATGCCAAAGCCTAGCCATTGGTAATGTTGCCAGATGAGACTGATGCCCAAGGTCAAGATTGCCGCGATGAAGTGTCTGACTTCTAAAATCGGGTGGATGCCAAAGGAGTAAAGGTTACCTTGGGCAATAAAGACGCCAGCATTGAGGAGGAGGAGGCTCGCGATCGCCCCTAAAAAGAGGGCAGAAGCCATCATATCTCTGGGCCGAACGGTTTGATGTTTTAAGAAGGAGCGAGCCATCTCAACCCCGGCCCACCAAACGGGGAAATAAATCAATATCCGGAGAACTGCATTGGCATGGAAGCAGTATAAAACCGTACATAGGAGCGCCACGGCTCCCACCATGCGACCCTGATCCTGTTTTCGGAAGCGGTGATTGACGGGATAGTAAAGCATGTAATGCCACCATTGATAATGGAGGGACCACAAAGCCGATGAAAACAAAGGCGCAACAATCACATGGGGTTTCCCGGATTTGAAATCTTGAAGCATCAACAGGTTGCCGACCAGTCGTTGCAAAAATATAGGGCTGGTTAAATTCGGCTGCTGAATGCAAATCACGGTGATAAACATCAAGATTAAAACCGGGTAGATGCGCAAAAACGTTTTTTAAAGTAGCTCTTAAAGTTTTGGTATCGACTGTTTTGAAATGAATACTCGATGACGAAGCCCGACATCATAAAGAAAATCATCACGGCTTCTTGGCCAAAGCGCAGGAAAAAATACTCGTTCCCCAGCACATGGCTTACGACGATGTATAGGGCGGCTAATCCCCGAATTGCTTCTAATCTCCAAAGTTTCATGGGTTGGCCGGTCTGTCGTAACCGTCCCCTGAGCGGAGTCGAAGGGGACTTTTGCGGGAAATCTGGCTTCAATTCCGCTCAGCCAGCGTGACGTGTGGGACGGTGACGGTCTGTCAGCCTTTAATGGTGAGGTTGGATATAGCGCTAGCAGGACTCCATCAAACGCGCTGCTAAACCTCGTTTAACTTGAAACCCGGCGTTTCCCTCACCCCCAGCCTCCTTCGCCAAGCTCAGGACATTGCCTCTCCTAGAGGGCGTAGCTTGCTTCCCGCAGGGTGGGGAGAGGAGAAAAATTACACTTCCCAAAGTGGACTTGGTTTAAGGTTTCAGTTGAGCATACCCATTTCTTCTCTCTGACCTTGAACAGTGCCAAGCCTTCCTGGGTGCGGAGCGCTTAGCCCAGGGGGAGGACGAACCAGTCCGAAGCCATTAGTAACTGATCTGTTCGGACTGGTATCCCTGCGGTTCTAGGTGGATGGTGACTCGGGTAGGGCCATACCTGGCCTCTAAAGCCGCTTCCACCGCCTCAGTGATGTCATGGGCGCGGGCGATATCGCGGGGCTCGACCACCATGTGCATATCAATAAAGACCTGTCTTCCCAAGAGACCTCGCGAGGCAATGTCGTGGCAGTTCAATACCCCTGGCACCTGCATCGCTACGGTGTAAATGGCTTCTGGGGCGATCGCCATTTCATCCACCAGCCACGGCAGGTTATCCCGCAGCACCGTCCACCCACTCCGAAACACCAACACCGCCACGGGGAACGCAATCACGATATCCAGCCACTGCACCCCCAGCCAGACTCCGATTAAGCCGCCCATCACCGAGATAGTGATCCACACATCGCTCATGGTGTGGTGAGCATCGGCAATCAGAATCTTACTGCCCAGCTTCAGCCCCACCTGCCGCTCATAAAAGGCCACCCCAATGTTGATCCCCAGTACCAGCAGCATGATCCACAGGGCGTTGGCAGACATGGTGACGGTGCCCTCCCCTGAGATCACGCGTTCTACCGTAGTTTTGAGAATCTCGAAACAGGCAATGCCCAAAAAAGCGGCAATGCCCAATGCCCCGATCGCCTCGAATTTTTGATGGCCGTAGGGATGATCGCGATCGGGTTGGGGGGAGGCCAGTTGGTTGGTCACCAAGCCCAAGACGTTGTTGGCGCTATCGGTGACGCTATGGAGGGCGTCGGCCAGCAAGCTCAAGGAGCCCGTCCACCAGCCCACCAAGGACTTCAGCCCCACCACCGTCAGGTTGAGCACTAGGGTGATCACCAAGACGCGCCGCACCTGTCCTCGATGGTCGGCAGCAGCGTGCGGGGATGCGATGGATGAGGATGGAAACTCAGACGCCATGGGGGTGAATCAAATGGGGCAACTGAATGGGGGCAACAGCGCTGACTAGGGCAATTCTGATCTTATTGTCTTACCCGAACTAAGTGAGGATGAATGCTGATTGACTGAAAAAAGCCTAAAAGCCTTGAGATCTGGTTCTCTAGCTGGCGACGTTAAGTCGCGCCTAGCCTGACCCAGTCCGCCGGTGCGGACTCATCCATAGGGTTCTAGGCACCTCTGCCAGCCATCGTCAACTGGGGATACCGCCAGTGCTGATCCTACAGGCTTGGCCACGATCAAAACGGTCAGACCATTAACCGGATAGAGGGAGAGCCTAAACGACAAGTGTTTACAAAGCGTTACATCATGCTATACAATTCTTTACAGACGTGAGGCAAGCCCTGAGCCCCCTGACTTCAAATCAAGGTCAAGCGAGGTGTTTGTTAAGAAAGCGTTGTCTTGTCAAGTGAGGCAGTCAGATCATTTACTCTAAGAAAGAGATCAGGACCTTTTACTCTCATGAAAGTGAAGTCTAGACCGTTAGACTTCTTTGTTTCATCTTTTTCGAAGCATGGTTTTAGTTCTGTTCTGAACTTCGATGAAACGAGCGATTGCTTAATTACGGCCAGAGTAGTTTAGATTGTTGCTTGCTAGTCTGACTTTAACTGTCACTCAGCTCGAAAGTTGGAGCTTGTAGGTTACGCATTTTGAAGTTTTGCTCGACTGTTTTTTCTGAGAGTCTTTGTTAGCTTGCCTGTTTGCCTTTAAGGCTGTAGAGATAAGTCCTGATTAGTCTCATTTGATTCACGATATTCCTTGTGGATTGGTGATATAGCATTTTTGAAGACCGTGAGGTATAGAAAGAGACCTGAGGCCCCTGCTGCAAGGACATTGGCTATACCTCACCAGGCAAGGAAATGTTGTATGAGATCATATCCAAATGTACGGGTTTCCATCTGAGTCAGGCTCATTGTTTGTTACTTGAGGTTTTGTCACCATGCCTTACACGATTAGTACTGCCCGAAATATTTTTCCGGATACTCTTTCTGCGGGTGCTGTTCCAGCGACGACCGCTAGATTTAACCAGCTCAGCGCTGAAGACCAGCTAGCGTTGATTTGGTTCGCTTATTTGGAGATGGGCAAAAGTATTACCATTGCCGCTCCTGGTGCCGCCAGAATGCAGTTTGCTGAGCGTACTCTAGAGCAAATCAAGGCCATGTCGCCCTTTGAACAAAGTCAGGCGATGTGTGATTTGGCGAACCGGGCTGATACGGAGATCTCTCGCGCCTACGCCACCTGGACGCCCAACCTAAAATTAGGGTTTTGGTATCGCTTGGGTGAATGGATGGAGCAGGGTTTAGTGGCACCGATTCCCGAAGGTTATAAGCTTTCCGCCAACGCCAATGCCGTCTTGGTGGCGATTCAGCAGTTGGAAGCCGGACAGCAAATTTCGGTTTTAAGAAACTGTGTTGTCGATATGGGCTTCGACACCGGCAAGATGAGTGGCTATACCCGAGTCTCGGAGCCGGTCGAGCCGCCCAAATCGTTGTCTCAGCGCACGAATGTGCGATCGCGGGCGTGACCAATCCGACAGTCCTGAACTACATGGACAGCTTGAATGCCAATGACTTTGATGCATTAATTGAATTGTTCATGACTGACGGTGCCTTACAACCGCCGTTTCGGCAACCGATTGTGGGCCGAGATGCGGTTCTCCGGTTTTTCAGAGAAGAATGTCAAAACCTGAAGCTGATGCCTGAAAGCGGCGTTGTCGAACCGGCTTCCGATGGCTACACCCAGATTAAGGTGACGGGTAAATGCCAGACCCCTTGGTTTGGGGCGGGGATTGGCATGAATATTGCTTGGCGATTTTTGCTGAGCCCTGAGAATAAAATCTTCTTTGTGGCGATTGATTTATTAGCCTCGCCGAAGGAGCTGCTCAAGCTGGTGCGTTAGTGCGGAGGGAGCCCCGTAAACCCAGCAATATGTTGCTGGGTAATTCCTAACGATCCTAGGGGTTTGATAACGTCAAACCCCTAGGGAAAACCGATATGACAGTTGGGATTTTGTGGGGCCACGAATCCCTAAATTTGTATTGGTGCCAGCTTATCTCCATCGTTTTAAGCCCTAGCCACATCCAACTCAAAAACGTAAGTTTTTGAGTTGGATGTGGTGAAGATTATGCTGAATAATGGTATTGATAAATATCGTATCAATCCATTGATGGGGGAAGGGTGAATTGAAAGGGCAGGCGGCTTTTGAGAAGTGGGATATCAGCTTCATTTTTTAGATCGGTTTTTGAGATTACTTTGGATTTCTCCGCTGTTCACCCAGCGACTCCTGGATCAGGGGGATCGATGACTGGCGACGTCAGTTTCCAAAGGCGCTCCATTCTTAAATGGGCGTTAAATACGCCGTTAGACACACATATTCAAGCAAAATTTAAATCAAGATGGGACAGCAGGAACAAACGCTTTGGAGCCATGAGGAAATCAGCATTGCCAAAACAGCGCTTCAGAAAGCGCACCGCTCAGAAATCTCAGCCCTTGTTAGCTATGTACAGGCGCAAGCCAGCGTAGTGGCCACGCCTGAAGATGTCTGGCAACTGCATGACTTCTTGAGCGCTAAAAGGCATGAGATTGATGGCAAATATGACGATCGAGAATCTTTCTTGATGTATACCCTGTCGCGACTCATTAAGGATGGTTTACTGACGCTGACGGAGCTAGATGGGTTATCTGTAGACAAGAAAACCAAAGTTAATCTGCTGACTCGCATGTAAATCTAGTTCGGGTGTTGATCGGTGCAACAGTATGGCTATCCTCAATCGCTGGGTCGAAGGTCGCCGCGATCGCCCCTTTTGGCTCAGCGTCAGGGCCTGTGCATTGCGCTCCTGATCATTGGTTTATGGGTCTGGCACCTTGCCCTCATCCTGAACATCAGAATTTTTGCGATTGCGCCGCCTATTTGGGTGGGGCTGATTTTGGTGCAAACGTTTTTGAATACGGGTTTATTCATTACCGCCCATGATGCGATTCATGGGCTGGTGTATCCCCGGCATCGGCGGATCAACCATGGCATCGGTGTGATTTGCAGCTTGGCCTATGCGGCTTTGTCTTACCCAACGCTGCGGCGCAAACATGGGTTACATCATCGTTATCCGACAAGTGCCGCCGATCCTGATTTTTGTGGGCAAAGTCATGCGGGCTTTTTGACCTGTTACCGGCATTTCATGGGCCAATATTGGGGATGGCAGTCATTCGTTTCCCTGGCCACGGCGGTGGCTGGTGTCGCCGTCATCTTTCGACTGTCGCCGTTGAATCTAGCCTTGTTCTGGGCGATCCCTTTACTGCTGAGTTCTCTGCAACTGTTTTATTTTGGGACCTACCGGCCCCATCAGCAGTATGCCACTGTCCAAGGGCAGGTGGGCTGTTCGCCCAGTCATGGGTTGCCGTGGCTATGGTCACTTTTGCTGTGCTACCACTTTGGCTACCATCAAGAGCATCACGATCATCCTGAGGTGCCCTGGTGGCAATTGCCTGCCGTCTATAGCCGTCGCCAGTCTGTTTAGGATAAGACTGCGAGCCACGTTGCTGAGGCGCGAACGATCAGAGCGATCCTAGGTGTTCTAGGCAAGGTGGCCAAAGTTATATCCGTCTGAGGGGCTAGCGACCGGGAAGTAGTGGGATAGGATATAGGGCGCGCTAGACCGGGGCCGCTGCTCTTGATGGATGGCGCGATCGCTTTTTTGGGGTTGGCGCAGAACAGGATTGATGACCATTGAGGGCAACCAGGCCGTTTTGGCCCTAGCCAATGTCAGCCATTGCTTTGGCAACGCCAGGGCGCTGCATGAGATCTCACTCACCGTTCAAGCTGGGGAACGGGTGGCCCTATTGGGGCCGAGTGGGGCGGGCAAGAGTACGCTGCTGAATGTGCTGAATGGCACGATCGCCCCGACGGCGGGACAGGTCGAGGTGTTGGGGCGATCGCTGCATCACCTCTCTGCCCGTCAACTGCGACAGATCCAACGACAGCTGGGCCGGGTGCATCAGCACCATGATCTGGTGGCCAATCTGGCGGTGATTCACAATGTCAACGCCGGTCATTTGGGTCGCTGGTCTGCGCCCAAAGCGGCCCTGTCGCTGGTCTGGCCCCAAGCGGTGGAGACCGCCGCTGCCGCTTTAGATCAGGTGGGGCTGGTGGATAAGCTCTATGCGCGCACCGATCGCCTCTCCGGGGGAGAACAGCAGCGGGTGGCGATCGCCCGCTTACTCGTGCAAGATCCCCGAGTGGTCTTGGCCGACGAACCGATTGCCAGCGTCGATCCGGCCCGTGCCCATGACCTGATGACCAGTTTGCGGGACTGGTGTGGGCAGACGGGTAAGACTTGGGTGGTCAGCCTCCATGATGTCGCGTTTGCCCGCTGCTATTGCGATCGCCTGATTGGTCTGCGCCAAGGGCGGGTGCTGTTTGACCAGCCGGTTGATCAGGTGAGTGACGCCATGCTGCAAAGGCTATACCAGCTCAGTCCCTAGCTGTGAAGAAAGCAGAACCTCGGTCCCCTATCCCCCCGTCGCCCCCTGGGTCTACCCGTACCGTCAATGGGGCGCTGGTGCTGGGGCGATCGCCCTCAGTGTCCTGGCGATCGGGGGCGGTCAGCAATCCCCCTTTAACCCCGATGGATGGCCCCAACTGCGGCAGTTTTTGGCCGCCAGCCTCACCCCAGATTTGCAGAGTGATTTTCTCCTCACCCTGGTGAAAGCGACAGGGGTCACCTTTGCCTATGGGGTCTGCGGCACCGTCCTGAGTCTGGGACTGGGTTTACTGGTAGGCGTCCTGTGCTCCGAAACCTGGTGGCGCACCGTCTGGCCCCGACATCGGGCTAGGGGGCGCTGGGTCTGGCGATTGCTGCGGTGGGGATTGGCGATTCCCCGAGCCATCCACGCGCTGGTGTGGGGGCTGCTGTTGATCCAGGTGATCGGCCTGGATCCGCTGGCGGCGGTATTGGCGATCGCGATTCCTTTTGGGGCGATCGTGGCCAAGGTATTCGCCGATATTTTTGACGAAACCCCCCAGGCCCCGCTACAGGCGCTGCTGACCACGGGCACGCCGCCCTGCAACGCCTGGTTGTATGGGCTCCTGCCCCAAGCATGGCCCAATCTGCTCTCCTACAGTTTTTACCGATTTGAATGTTCGCTGCGGGCCGCTGCCGTTTTAGGCATCATCGGAGCCGGGGGGCTGGGCTATGAAATTCTGTTGAGCTTGCAGTCCTTGCAGTATCACCAGCTCTGGACGGGCTTTTACGCCCTGATGCTGCTGAATGGCTTAGTAGACGGGTGGAGCGGGGTGGTGCGGCGGCGATTGGGCTGCACCAGTCGCCTCGATCTGAATCGGGCGCGCCCGCACCGGCTGAGTCCGATCCCCATGCCCTGCCCGCTGCCCTGCCCTCAGCGGGACCACCGGGCCGAGATCCGTGGATTGTGGGGGAGCGGGGTGGCCGTGGGGATGGCCATCCCCCTCTGCTTTGGGAGCCTGTCCTTGAATTGGGGGCTGCTGTGGGCACCGGCCACAGGGCAGCGGTTGACGGGTTTGCTCCGAGCGGCCAATCCGTTTCCCCTCACCTGGGTCGCGCTCCGTCCGTTACTCCCCCTGTCGGTACAGACCCTGGCGATGGCGGTGGTGGCGATCGCCTCGCGGCAGTTTAGCCTGCTTGATCTCGTTTCCAGCCGCCCAAAATATCACGCTTCCCGGCGGGCTGCTGTGGGCCAATCTTGGGGCGCGGCGCGGCTTTCAGGCTGGGTACGGGTGGAGTCTGCTGATCAGCAGCCGTCTACTGTTGCTCCTCTGTCGGGCCATTCCGGCCCCGATCTGGGCCTTGGTCGCCCTCTATATTTTTTTCCCCGGCGGGTGGCCGGGGGCGATCGCCCTCGCCATCCATAACTTTGGTGTCCTGGGGCGGCTGATGGCCGAGGTAAACGAAAACCTCGACGATCGGCCCGTGCTCGCCCTCCGCACCCTGGGCTCAGGGACCACCAGCGTGATGCTCTACGGCATTTTGCCCCAAAATCTCGGACGTTTTCTGGCCTACATCTGCTATCGCTGGGAGGTGTGCCTGCGGGAAACCGTGATGGTTGGCCTCGTCGGTGCCGGGGGGCTAGGGCGACTGATGACCGAACAAATCAGCAGCTTCAATTACCCAGGGCTCACCCTCACCCTAGGGGCATTGGTGGTGCTCACGGCCTTGGTGGATGGGGTCAGCAGCCACCTGCGACGGGGGCTGAACGCCAACGCCTAAACCCTGGAAACAGGTGTCAAGCCTAGAGTTCGATGCTGGATGGATGGTGTGATAATCCAGGGTGCAGGGGTCGAACCTGCCTAAGGCGAATTATGAGTTCGCTGCCTAATCCGCTCGGCCAACCCTGGTGGCGGTCAATTGAATTTACACATTATAGCTGGGGCCAGAAAGCCTCCGACCTAAGATCATGCATCACCCCACTCCCTATCCCCTTACCCCCTAGGTTTGATTCTCTAAAGGAAGAAAAACTGTCTTTTTTTAAGTAGGTCAGCTAAGGCGAAGATTTAGGTGGGCCATGAGTCGCTTCTACTGGGGGCGTTTGGATTGCCCCCAGACCCCCTCCACCAGGACGCACCGCCGTCCTGGACCTCGCGGACAGCGTTACTGGCTGGGCCTTTGCACCGATCGTTTCGTGCAGATTTCGTTATAGCAGTTCGACATCGCCGTGATGTTTAGAGTTGCCCATGGGGCAGATCAGCTTTTTTCTCTGCCAAATGAATCAACCCTACCCTTCACCCTCACACCCCCAACCAAGCGCGGTATGACCGATCTGTGACACCGGATCAGATCTGCCCCTGTGCGGAAATGGGTTGGCAGCACTATGATTAACTGACATTCTTTTCAACGCTCTTTCTTGCCGCATGGGCATTAATCCAGCCGTTGCGTTCACAACGCTCTTACTCGCCCTCATGATTGGTGCTGGTGTGGTCAGCGCCTCTTGGGGATATGCCCTAGGTCGCCAAGCCCTGACCGGGGTGCGACAGCCTGACTCTCGACCGGCCAGCAGCGCTGCTGCCAACCGCGCCACGCCCTCTGGCCAAGCTGCCGTCTTGCGCAATGAGCAAGACATTCTCAATGATGTTCAAACCCGGATCTCAGGGGGGGCGGCCCCTGACGCGGAGCCACCCAGCAATTAAGCCCAGCGGTTTTAACTCGTGTTCTTCCTTGGAGATCAGTCGCAACAGCACCTACTTGGATCGCTAGTCGATGGACTTGACTCGTTTTGATGTCTTTATCCGATTGCTAGCAGTCTTGGCCCTGATTGGTATCAATGCCTTCTTTGTGGCCGCTGAGTTTTCGATTGTGTCGGTGCGCGATCGCGCATTAATCAGCTCGTGGCCGCTGGGGATGTGCAGGCCCAGACCGTGCAGCAGTTTCAGCGCAGCCTCGAACGCCTCCTCTCCACCACTCAAATTGGCATCACCCTGTCCAGTCTGGCCCTCGGTTGGATCGGGGAGGATACCATGGCGGTGATTTTGGCCCAGCAGCTCGATTTCCTCGCCCTGTCTCCGCCCACGGTGCAGGTGGTGGCTCATTCGGTCGCGATTTTGCTGGCCTTTGCCGCCATTGCCTATCTACAGATTGTGCTGGGAGAACTCTGCCCCAAAGCGGTAGCGCTGCTTTATCCAGAGCAGATGGCCCGGTTTTTAGGGTCCCCTAGCCTCACCATTGCGCGCTTTTTCATGCCCTTTGTCTGGATTTTGAATCAATCCACCCGTGGCTTACTGCGGCTCGTGGGCATTGATTACCAGGGGAGCCAAAGCTGGCATAGCCGTCTGACTCCCGAAGAACTGCACCTGATCATTCAGACCTCCACCGAATCAGCAGGGTTTGATGCCGACGAACGGGAGCTGCTCAAAAACGTCTTTGAGTTTCGCGATGTCACCGTTGATGAAGTCATGGTGCCCCGCACCCAAATTCAAGCCCTGCCGCAAATGGCGACGCTCCAAGATCTGCTGGATGCGATTGTGGCCACGGGGTACACCCAATTCCCGGTGATCAATGAATCCTTGGACGATGTGATCGGGGTGATTCGCTGGAAAGACTTGGTCGAACCCTTGGCCAGCCAGCAGATTACGCCCCGTAGCCCGGTCAGCCCCTGGGTTTACCCGACCCGCTTCGTCACCAAATCGACCCAGCTCCATAATTTGCTGCAAATTATGAAGCGATCGGGACAATCAATGGTGATGATTTTGGATGAATTTGGGGGCACGGCGGGGTTAGTGACGCGACAAGATGTAATTGCTGAAATCATTGGCGATCACCATGACAGTGAAGCGCTCCCGGTGAGCTGGATTCAATCCTTAGAGGGCGACTGCTATCGCATTCAAGCGCAAATTTCGATCACTGAGTTGAATGAGCAATTCAATCTTGAGTTGCCCGATCAGGACGACTACCAAACCCTAGCGGGTTTTGTCATCTACCAACTCCATAAGATCCCGGTCGTGGGGGATGCCACCTGCTATGGGGGCTGGCGATGGACGGTTAGTGCCATGGAGGGGCCAAGGGTGGTGGAGGTGCAGGCCCAGCAATTATCTCCGATGCCCCAGAACATTGCCGATGCCACCCTGGAGGCCGGTCTGGTGGAGCCGGGTTCTCCAGGATCGCGTCCCCTACATTGAGCCCGATGTCTTAGGGATAAATCGCTGACGGTGCAATCGGGAGTATCCCACTTTCGTGAGCCCTCACCCTTTTCTTGTATGCCAAAGGCTTTAAGCCCTCTCCCTGCTTCGGCTCCGCTCAGCAGCTAGGGAGAGGGACTTTGAATCCGGCTCCCCTTGTATGTTGGGAGAAGGGGCTGGGGGATGAGGGCCATGAATTTGCAAAAGTGGGATGCACCCACAAGAGGTGCCCACATCGGTTGTAGCGAAGCGCCAATGTCTCGTCTTGCGGAATCCATCGGCCTGATTAACCATTGGGGATTTGAACCCCAAGAATTGGGCCGATCGCAAAAAATGTACGCGTTGAGACTCGAATCGCTCTAGAAGTACCAGACATTTCAGCGCCTGCCGCTACAATAACCATCTATTGGTGAAAGGCTGACGCTATGGCTTCTGACTCACTTGCTCAGCAAAAAGCACTCCAACACAAGTATCGTCAACTGACCGTGGTGCAGCGATCGCTGGTGCAGGTCTTGGCGGTGCTCTATGAGCCCTTGAGTCGCGCCAACAGCTTTAAATGCTGGAGCGAGGCGATTTTACCCATTGCCAAGCGGCACAGCATCAAGCCGTTAAGCCAGAGTCAATTTAGCAGCCAGATTACCAAGTTAATTCAGCAGGGCATCTTGATTCAGAATACGGGTGAAGGCCCCCGCTGTCCGAAACTACTGATCGATATTGGGGTGCGGGATGCCGTGATCACCGGTACCTTTGAACCCATTGCGACGGCGATCGCCCAGCTTTTCCCCATCCGCAAACGCTACGTCACCCACGGGCCGCGCCAATTCAATACCGAAAAAACCTGGCGGCGGGAACTGCGAATCGCCATCTACCGCCAGGACTCAGCCGCCATTGATACCCTCCTTGAAGATCGGCGTCACGCCTACTGGAACTCGACCCTGACCTTTCCAGAGGCGCTCCGGAACATGCTCAATAATCCCTTTGACCCAGACTGGGTGCAGCAGCTTACTCCCGAGTTTGGCCAGTTGGGGCTGCGGTTGATTTTAGAAAACGCCGCCAAACACTGTAGCCGCGCCGATGCCGCCTTTAAGCTGACAGAAACGATTTACAACGCCGACCAAGCCCAGCCCGAACTCTGTCTAGCCTATGCCGAGCAGCTCTGGCTCAAGGGCCACTTGAGTGAAGCCCAGGGCGTACTGACGGCCATGGGCGATGATCGCGCCCATCAGGCTAAGCGCGATGCGCTATTGGGGGCGATGGCTTTTTGACCGGCCATAACGACGACGCCCTTGCCTACTACCGCTTGAGTCTTAAAGCCGCCGGGAAGACCCAAAGCGCCCAGGTCGATTGGTTTGAGACCTCAGCCGCTGTGCTGTATTTCTTTGCCCTGCTCAAGGCAGGCAGCCCTGTGGATCATGAAGAGGCCAAACAGTACTGCCTATTGCTGCAAAAACAGCCAGACCATTGGCTCCAGGGCAATATGGGGCCGTTACTGGCGGTGGTGCAAACCCAGCAGGGCCAATTGAGCAAAGTGCTCAATGCCCGTGAGCAATTTTCAGACTATGGGGTAACCAGCCCTGGGGTGGCGGTCCTGCTGGAAATCTATAGTCTTTATTGGCTCGATGCCAAAGATCTGGATCGGTGGCTGGTGCCGCAACTGGTGCATCGCTATCGGGACGCCTCCCAAGCGAATTACGGTTGGCTAGCCCTAGAGATTGCTGAGCTACTGGTCCGGCTGCAAGCGGATGACATTTACCAGGAAATGGCCGAAGCCTGCGGGAACAAACCGGTAGCCAGCCCCTGGCCCAGGTGCTACAGCGCCAAGAGGCCTGGGAACTCTCCCTCAGCGCCATGGCGAATCTCACCACGGCGATCGCCCCCACCCCCAGCGTTACCCAACCCAGCTTTCGGATGGCATGGCGGCTACGGTTTAGCGCCGTGACCGATTGGGAACTCATCCCCCTAGAGCAAAAATTGAGCGTCAAGGGAGGCTGGACTAAGGCAAGGTGATCGCCCTGAAGCGCTTTGCCACGGTAGGGGAGATGCCCACCTACATGACCCCCCAAGATCATCAGATCACCAGCGCCCTCGAAGTGGAGTACGAGTCGCAGTATTACTACTACGGCTCAGCCAAACCCTACTATTCCTTTGGCGATCAGGCTTTACTGGCCTTAGTCGGCCATCCCCTGGTGTTTTGGGAAGGGACTGAGAATGTACGGGTGGATGTGGTGGCGGGGGAACCGGAGCTGTTGGTCAAACGGCTGTCGGGGGAGCGTTTGCAGTTAGAGCTATCCCCCAGCATCCCCACCAACGCCAAGATTTTGGCCTTTAAGGAAACCCCGACGCGCCTAAAAGTAATCGGCATCAAGGACGATCATCGCCGGATTGCGGAGCTACTGGGGCCAAATAATCGCCTAGAGGTGCCCATTCAAGCCGAGGCGCGAGTGCTACAGGCGATCGCGGCGGTCTCCAGTCTCGTCACCGTCCAGTCCGACATTGGTGGTGGGGTCGCGGCGGAATCCGTACCCGCCGATGCCACCCCCCGCGTGCATTTGCTCCCTGCTGGGGACGGCCTGAAGGTATCGCTGCTGGTCCATCCCTTTCCCGAAGGGGGGGCCTATTATGCTCCGGGCAAAGGGGGCGAAACGGTGATCGCCGAAGTGGAAGGCAAACGCCTGCAAACCCAGCGGGACCTAAAGGTGGAAAAGCAACAGGCCAAGGCGGTGAAAACCGCTTGCCCGGTTTTGCAAGACTACAAGCCCGAAAACGGGGAATGGCTGATTGAGGAACCGGAGGATTGCCTCGAACTGCTGGTGCAGCTCCAGGAATTGGGGGATAGCGTCCGGATCGAATGGCCCGAGGGGGAAAAGCTGCGGGTATCACGGCAGTTGGGCCTGGGGAATTTCAAGCTCAATATTCGCCAGCAGCAGGACTGGTTTGCCGCCAGTGGTGAAGTCCAGATCAGCGACGATCAGGTGATCGATCTGCAACAGTTGATGGCGCTATTAGAGAACACCTCCGGCAAGTTTATTTCCCTCTCCGACGGGCAGTTTTTGGCCCTCACCGATGAATTTCGCCAGCGGCTGCAAACCTTAAAGCGGCTCTCCGACGGCCAGGGTAAGGGCAAAAACAAAGCAATGCGCATCCACGGTCTCGCCGCCCTAGCCCTAGAGGACATGGTGGACGATGTCGCCCAGCTCAAGGTGGATAAAGCCTGGAAAGCTCACCTGGAGCGCATTAAAGCCGCCCGCACCATCGAACCCCAGCTCCCGGCTGAACTCACCGCTACCCTGCGGGATTATCAGCAGGACGGCTACACCTGGCTAGCACGACTGGCCAACTGGGGGGTGGGGGCCTGTCTGGCCGACGACATGGGTCTGGGCAAAACCCTGCAAGCGATCGCCGTCATCCTCAGTCGCAGCGACGGTGGTCCGGCCCTCGTGATCGCCCCCACCTCCGTCGGCATGAACTGGATCAGCGAAGCGGAGCGGTTTGCCCCCACCCTGACGGTGAAGGTGTTTGGCAGCGGCGATCGCCAGCAAATGCTCGACGATCTCGAACCCCGCGACCTGGTGGTCTGTAGCTATGGGCTGCTCCAGCAAGAGGAGGTGGCGGCAATGCTGGCCAAAGTCGTCTGGCAAACCATCGTTTTGGACGAAGCCCAGGCGATCAAAAATGCCGACACCAAGCGCTCCCAAGCAGCCATGGCCCTCCAGGGCAACTTCAAAATCATCACCACCGGCACCCCGATCGAAAACCACCTGGGGGAACTGTGGAACCTGTTTCGCTTTATCAACCCCGGCCTGTTGGGATCCTTGGATAGCTTTAACCAGCGCTTTGCCTACGCGATCGAGCGGGACCAAGACGAAGCCGCTAGCGAAGCCTTGCGTCGCCTGATCCAGCCGTTTATTCTGCGGCGCACCAAAGATCAGGTGCTGAAGGAGCTGCCCTCCCGCACCGAAATCACCCTCCAGGTGGAACTCAGCAAGTCAGAGATGGCCTTCTATGAGGCGCTCAGGCGGGAGGCGATCGACAAGCTCAGCGATCTGGATGACCCCGCCGGACAAAAGCACTTGAAGGTATTGGCGGAGATCATGCGGCTGCGGCGGGCCTGCTGCAACCCCAACCTGGTGCGCCCGGAGCTGTCCCTGCCCAGTGCCAAGCTAGAGCAGTTTGGCGAAATCCTAGAAGAGCTATTGGACAACGGCCACAAGGCCCTGGTGTTTAGTCAGTTTGTCGATCACCTCACCATCTGCGGGAGTACCTGGACGGGCAAAACATCACCTACCAATATCTCGACGGCAGCACCCCGGCTAAGCAGCGCAAAATCCGCGTGGATGCCTTCCAGCAGGGGGTCGGGGATGTGTTTTTGATCAGCCTGAAGGCAGGGGGCACCGGCCTCAACCTCACCGCCGCCGACTATGTAATCCACATGGATCCCTGGTGGAACCCAGCAGTGGAAGACCAGGCCAGCGATCGCGCCCACCGCATCGGTCAACAAAAGCCGGTGACCATTTATCGGTTAGTGGCGAAGGGGACGATCGAGGACAAGATTGTGGCGCTGCACAAGGCCAAGCGAGATTTGGCAGACAGTCTCTTGGCGGGGACGGATATGAGCAGCAAGGTCTCGACCGAGCAGCTCCTGTCCCTGATTCAGCAGTAAGCAGAAGCCCGGATATTGATCCCCTCCTACGGAGGGGGTGCCCGCAGGGCGGGGTGGGGTTTTCTCTGCTCCCC
>JAAUQE010000153.1 GCA_012032425.1 Leptolyngbya sp. RL_3_1
GCGTGGTCACCTTTGGCAGCGTGAGGATCGAGGGCGATCGCGCCCCTGGAATCTGGCCATAGAGCCAGTGAAGGAAGGTAGACTTCCCTACCCCTTGCGGCCCCACCACTGCCACCACTGGCGCGTCTAGGTGCTGCTTAATCACAGCGGTGATATCAGCAGGGCACCAGCAGGGGACTCAGGCACGGCGGTAGGTGCCGTCTGGGTCTTGTCGCATTCGGATGGTTTCGGGTTGCTGGTGCCCGTCAGCTTTGGGGAATCGGGCGTCCCTTGCAGCCCATGGCGTTGCATTGCCTCGGTCAGATCATCCTCAGACAACCACTGTTTAATTTTGGTCTTGTCGCCAGACTCAATCGCTTTGATTTCCTCATCGATGGCGGCCACCGTGCCCCCCATCACCAGCACAGCGGCGCTGGCCAGGGCAGCAACCCCCAGCCACCCACCGACCCATAGACCCACCGGCCAACAGAGGGCACTGGCAACGGCGGCGATCTGGGCCGTGGTAGACATCCCGACCGCCGCTCGACTGATTGCCTGGTTTTGTAGCTCTAATTTCAGCTCATCCATAAGACAAAACCCCCTGATGTCAGGGGGCATAGGGTTTGCAACGGGGCTACATGACGCGGGCGATTTGCCGCCACAGCCACACGTAACCAGAGAGACCAAATAGGGTCACCAACGTGACAAACAGATTCCCCCAAGCAATGTCAGAGAGCAGCGCTGCCCAACGAAATTGCTGGAAATCAACTTTCAGCGGTGGCCAGAAAAAGCTACAGGCCACGGCATCGAGGGCATAGCAGCAGCAAGCCAACGCCACCAAAAACAGCATCTTGCGACCCCACTTACGGTCCTTAGTGGTTTTCTCTGCACTCACGAGGGGCCAGATCTCCCCCAGTTGAATCCCGGCAAAAAGAGCGGCCCCCACGATGATCGCTAGCAGGATGGCTGCACTATCTAGCCATTGGCCAATCACGGGGATGGTATAGAGCCAACTCAGCCAGCCCCATTCGGTCAGGGCGCTGTAGATGAGGTCACGGTAAGGGCCAACGTTCATGAAGGCGATCGCCCCCACAACGAGACCAGCGGCCAGCAGGATCGCCCCACCCATGAGGGTGTCAACTTTTTTCGGGTCTTGCCCTGGAGATTGTTGATTGACAGGCACTTTAGGCGTTTTGTCTTTTTTCTTGCCCATGGCTACCATCCCAAGAATGAACGAACTACGGACTGATCGGCGGTGGTGGCCAGGTCGGCAGTGACCCCATCGGCCATGACAGCGGTGGTGCCGTAGGCGTCACAGATGGCGGTGCCATTGGGCAAGGGCTGGCCACCGTCCCCAGCAGCGCCATGCCGGGGGTGAGCTGGGCATCAGGGATATAGGCACATGGCCCCTGATATCGACTGACGGCTAGGCGATCGCGGGCTTCGGTCTGTGCCGTCTCTAGCCGCTCCTGCACAGCGGTTTGAGCGGCATCGCGGGCTAGGGCTTGGCGATCGCGGCGTCCCTGATCGGTGAGGCTGGACACCGCCCCGATGATCAGCAACAAACCGGGTACGACGATGCCACCTATGGGGTTTCTAAACATCTTCATGGTTAGTTCCCCCATAGGTGGTCGATCAGATCGCTGCTAGCCACGGGCGGTGCTGGGGTGCTGGGCTCAGCAGCAGGTGGGGGGGTGATGATCTGCTGGGTGGCATTGTTACCGCCACTACGAGACCGCCACCACGCCACACCGGCTATGGCCCCGGCTACCAGTAGGGCACCGAGACCGATGGGCACCAAGGGCAAGCCCCCAGCTTCACTGGCGATGGTGACGACGGGTGGGGCATCGCCCGCACTGGCTGATATGCGGGCGATGGTTTTCTGGGGGAGCTGGTCGGTAAAAATAAGCGGTACGTCAATGCCGCCTACTTTGCACAGCCCAGCGGTATCGAGTTCCCGCACGACCTTGGCCCCATCCATAGGGGGCATTTCTGCCAGGACTCGGATCGTGCCGTCTGGCAGGTTGATGGTGTGAGCGACCAGGCCGTTGGCCTGCATCATTGCCCCTACTTGGGGGCAGTTGGGCCTAAAGGCGATGTCGGGATGCCCAGCCGGGGGCTGAGCTTGGGGGCCGGGGATGGTAATACCCCCGTAGGTCAAAGCGTTTTGAGTCATGATTAAACGGTCCTTGTGATTAGGGACAAACCGAGGGCGGGGGCGCAATCCCCTGCCCTCTCTTATGTGCGATCGCTGGATTTTGGGGGCTGTAGCAGGGCGATCGCTGCCCTGATGTGCCGCACGGCCTGAGTCAGTCGAGCGGCTGTGTCGGTGGGGGCTGCTTCAGCATCTCGCTCTAGTTCTTGGGCGATTTCTGCAAGATGGTTGCAGGCTAAATCTTTCATGGCTTGGCTTCCTTAGCGTTTTCAAATCAGCAGAATGAGCAGGGCGATCGCACACACCCAAATTAGGCGGCGGTATCGGCTTGGGGCTTTCCCAAGCTGTTGGCCAGGTTAACGGCGGCGCTGGCACCCAGACCCGCCACAGCATGACGATTCTGAGCAACCTGGCTTTGCACGGTGGCCACCAAGTCAGCCTGCAAATATCGACCAATGCCTTGCAGGGCAGCAGCATTCACCTGCTGAAAGTGGGCAGTTTCGTCATTGAGCTGGGCTGTGTTGGCTGTGGTGACGTTGATTGTCAGGTTTTCGATATTGATTGGGATAAGGGGATTAGTGCGGCTTTGAATCTGAGTGACCTGGCCACCTATGGTTTCAGGCTCAACAGAGACGGCCACCGGCTGCATAGGGACAAATTGAGCCAGGGCAGCAGTTTCAGCATCAGGGGTTAGCCCGTTGCTGGTGTCGTAGTCATTGGAATTGAGCCAGGTTTTCACGCTGGATTTAGGAAGGTTGTGTTCTTTGCAGAAGGAATGAAGGGATCTATTACTCATTGGAACGCCTCAAAACGTTGTCAGCACTGAACCGGCACGGATTCTGAACGGATTTATGGCGCTTTCCCGTGCCAAGCCCGTTTTGATGCCGTGTCTAGCTAGATTGATACTAGCAACAAATATGTAGCTGTCAAGCAGCTTATCAGCTACACTCAATAGCGAAACGTTGCAACTTTGCAGCTAAGCAGTAGTATTGAGGCGATCAATATGCCGAGCGATGCCGTGAGCAAGCGCGTGTTCCTGACACTTCCCGATGTGGTCTATCAGGAGTTAGAGATATGGGCCGAATCTCAAGGCCGTCCAGTTGCCAACCTTGGGGCGTTTCTCATTGAGACGGCGATCAGGCAAGCCAAAACTACAGGCGAGTTTCCTAAAGAATCTCAAGGAGACGGCGATAAGCCATGACTGACAAAGCTCAACGGGAAGCAATCTTTATCGGAAGCCTGGAAATAGAAGGCTTCATGATGCCCGATGGCAGCTACCAGTTAAGCCAGACAAGTACTGCTGAAGCGGTAGGTCTAGGGCGTCAGAACGTCTCAAAGAGCAAGTGAGACAGTTGGGCGGTGAACCTTTCCAGAGTTAACCTGGTCCACTTTTGAGCGATCGCACTAAGATCAACGCCATTGAAGGGGGTGATGACCTATGTAACCGAATACTGACCCCATAAAAGCGAAAAACCACCGGCGGCAACCGGGGGCTTCTCAGGGGAATTTGAAAATGCTTACCCGCAATACTAACAGCGCCGATCAGACGCTGCAAGCTTTTGCTGCTCTGAATTTCAGCGTCTAACTCGGACTAACTTCGAGTTAGCTCATACCTGCCCAAAGTGGACCCCCAATTTTTGGCGAAACGCTCCATGGGCAAGGATTAGCGTTATCCCTTAAAGACGAAGCCTCCAGCAGTGAGGACTGCCAGAGGCTTCAATATTCACCCGTTTCTCGTAGCCCTGCAAAGCACAGAAACGGACAGCAACCCAGAAGTTACAACATGACTTTAACGCAGGATTCGTTCAGTCACCACCAGAGACATACTATCCCAACTTGCGACAAGTGGGACCAAGAACGAGAAAATTCAAGAGAGTCTATCGGTTTCCTTGCCCATCTGTATGGCAGTGATGCCAGTTACGGGTACATCATTCGCAGGAACAATAGCTGGATCACTCAGCGGGTATCGGCGACCAAAGGGCAGAAGCGCCTACCCCTATACCCAGGGCAGAACGGCAAATCCTACTATCACCTGCCCCTAAGACCATCTGAAATTGAGCGACGGTATGAGAAAGGCGAGATTATCGGCAAGCGCCCCGGCAAACGAACCAGGGTCGCCACCATTGACGTTGATAAGACCAGTAACTTTCACCCCAGCAATAGCCTGACAGCCTGGGCACAGCTCATCACATTGCTAGAGGAGCAAGGCTTACGGCCCGTAGTGGTGCGTTCATCATCCAGCGGTGGCTATCACATCATCCTGGCCTTTGACGATGCTAGGGATTCCCTCAAAATTGCTCACCGGCTCAAAGACATCCTCATTGGCGCGGGTTTCCAGTTAGGGCAAGGGCAATTAGAGACCTTCCCCAATGTTCCAGCCGGTGACACCGTAGACGGCAAAGTCTTAATGCATGGCTGCCGGTTACCTTGCATATCGGAATGCTCATTCCCAGTTGACCCACTGACCCTAGAGCGGTTGGGCTGGCGGGATGAGTTGGCATCCGAGCTAAAGGCGGCGATCGCTCATAACGATATCCGTACTTTCATCGGTTATAGCCCCAAAGCTAAGCCCATCACAAAGAGGCAGAAGGCAGAAGTAAATCAAGGTGTCGTGTCACCCCAGGCGGCTTTTACGCCCGCTTTGCCTTTGGGGGGCAAGCGGGCTAAGCCGCTAGGTTTCAAAGGGAGAGAGAAGAAAGACACCCGTTTTAACCTCTCGAAGAATTTCCGGTGGTCACCGACCGTCAGATCCAATCAAGTGATTGGTGCCCATACGGCTTATGTGATCGAAGTAGAAGGCATCACCGACCCACCGAAGGCAGAAGCCCGAGTCTGGGAACGGCTACGCCAGTATGGCTATTCCGAGAATGCTTCCAAGTCTGAGCAAAGAGACGTTAGCCACGTCAGACGCTGGGTGAAGCATAAGCTTTGCAGGCTTGGGCACTTCATCAAGCGTCCTGGCAGTGGTGCCCGTAGTGTCAATGAGAAGCGATCGAAGGATGCCCGAGACCGGTTACGGATGGCAATGAAGGCGCTACGCAAGCGCTACACCTTCACCAGTGCCACCCAGCTATGGGAAGCCGTCAATGCATTCCTCAAGGGACTGGGCTACAGCGGGTTAGGCAAGCGCACATTCTGGAAGCTCAAGCTGTATTGGGCCGCAATGGTTGCCGCCCGGAAATCAACTAGGGGCGGGGGGTGCCCCCCCGTTGGGACAACGCAGCGGGTCAGTACGATGCAGGCACAGCAAGACTTTAGCCCAGTTCCAGCCCCCCCTGACGTGGGTGATCCGCCCCCTGAAAATAACTACCTCAGGAGGGCAACGGCATGATTCAGCATTCCTTACTCTCTAAAACCCAACCGAATACCCCCCAAATTCAACTCCGAATTTACCAGAGATACCTGGTAAGCCAGATTCACCAGGTATGGAGGCAAAACCTCAAAATTTTGACGCAACTGCCGACTGGGGCCGGGAAAACCATCATCTTCAGTGCGATCGCTTCCGAGTTCGTCCAGCGTGGTGAGCAGGTTTTGATCTTGGCTCATCGGCAAGAGCTTATTGAGCAAGCAGCCGGTAAGGCGAGTGCGATCGCGGGCTGTGATGTCGGCATCATCAAAAGTGGCCATAAGCCGAACTACAGCGCACCGGTTCAGGTTGCCAGCGTTCAGTCGTTAGTTAATCGGCTAAGTCGCCTGGAGTGCCCTGGCTTGGTCATTGTTGATGAGTGCCACCACAGCACGGCGGCCACCTATCGCCGGATCCTGAAAGCCTACCCTGACGCCTACGTTTTGGGCGTGACGGCCACCCCGGCCCGTGCTGATGGCACAGGATTCGATGATATTTACGATGCTCTGGTCACCGGCCCGACGGTATCGGAACTGATTCAGCAAGGGCACCTGAGCGAGTTTCGATTATTTGGTGACCCCAATCCGATGACCACCGGTCGCAGCCGTGGCGGTGATTATGCCATCGGAGATATGGAGCGGCAGAATGATGCGATCGAGCTATCGGGCTCACTGATTGGCAGCTACCGCCAGCACTGCCCCGGTAAGCGCTGCCTTGCCTTTGCTGTGTCTGTGGCTCATAGCAAAGCGATCGCCCAGTGCTATCGCGTGGCGGGGATTCCTGCCGAACATCTCGACGGGGACACCCCATCGGATGAGCGTAAAGCCGCCCTGGCCCGGTTTGAATCTGGAGAAACGTTGGTGCTCAGCAATTGCGGGCTTTTTACCGAGGGCTACGATTTGCCGACGCTTGACGCGGTGCAGGTAGCCCGCCCTACCAAATCGCTATCGTTGTGGCTGCAAATGGTAGGCCGTGCCCTCAGGCCCGCTCCCGGCAAGGATTACGCGCTCATCCTCGATCACACCCGAAACTGGGCAATTCACGGCCTGCCGACCAGGCCCCGAGTATGGACTCTCGAAGGGGTTGAGCAGTCGCAGCGGGTGATTAACCGCACCCCTGAAGGCTTGGTGATTGAGTCTGAACCTGAGCCCCCAGAGGAATTTAAAGACGGCGCTGGGGTATTGGAACAGGTGGCACCGGACCCCCTAGAGGAATGGCGTCAAGCCTATCAAGGGTTGCTGGCCACGGCCCTACAGCGCCGCTATAGCCATGGATGGATTTATCACAAGCTGCTTGAATTACGCCCCCCACTTGAGATTTGGCAAATGTACGCGTCTGAGCGCGGTTTCAAACCGGGTTGGGCTTGGTATCGGTACCAAGAAACACAAGAACAAAAGGCCTCGTGAGAAAGCATTGATGGGGGACTGATTCTGGAATTCCTTGATCTCCATTCCGGAATAGCTCCCCCTCAAAAGCGGAAAACCCCAGTAGTAAAGCATTGCATTCGGAATTATTCCGGAATACCCCCCCATTTTCGAGGAGGCTCGCAAATGGTATTTTTGAGTTTCGTGACATAGCGATGCGCGAGTTTTTTTATTTTTTTTCAGGTAGCCATGCGCGTGCCAGGGCGGTTCACAATCAGTCCCCTAAAGTACTTTGCATAAGTGGCTCAAATCCTTTGAAGGCAGCGCTTTCAGGGTTCGCAATCGAGTTCACAATTAGGCCCACCCCCCCCAGCAAAGCTTTCAGGGTAGTGGATGGCCCCCTTGGTGAATTGCTGCCGGGGCTGTCTCACTATTGGACTCACGCAACTGTCACAACAGACTGAAACCCTTGAAAACTCATTGATTAGTTGCTTTATTCAGCAGCTATGCAGATGGACTAGCTATGCCGTAAAAGTCCTGCTGTGAGGGACATTCAACCAAATGGTTAAGGGACTGTCTCACTCGTCTAGGCCCAAATTGGACTAAATTGCATCAACCCTGGTGTCTCACTGATGCTGGGGAAACATTGATTTCAGGCAACTGCCACACAGTCTGAATCCTCTGATAATGTTCTGGCTATCTGGACAGGCAGCAAACCAGACAACCAGATAACCAGAGCATATGAAGATAATAACCATAACCGGCTATAAGGGCGGCTGTGGGAAGTCAATGACGGCTATACACCTGGCCACCTACTTTAGTGGTTTGGGTGATACGGTCCTAGTCGATGGCGACCCCAACCGCACCGCGATCGCTTGGTCTGAGCGCGGCCACCTACCCTTCACGGTGGCCGATGAACGTAAGGCAATGAAGATGGTGCAGGGTAGAGACTATCTCGTGATAGATACCCCAGCACGGCCCGACAGTAACGACTTAAAAGAACTATCGGAAGGGTGCGATCTGCTCATCCTGCCAACGGTGCCCGATATCGTGAGCCTTGAGCCGATGCTTCAAACGGCAGCGGCGCTGGGGGATGCCAACTATAGGGCATTGCTTACCATCGTGCCCCCTAAGCCCAGCAGAGAGGGCGAGACGATGCGTGATGAATTGCAGGGTAATGGGGTGCCGGTCTTCAGTACGATGATCCGCCGTGCTGCCGGTTTCCAAAAGGCAGCGCTGGCAGGGGTGCCAGTATCAGCCATGACAGGCCGCGATCGCCTTGGGTGGATGGACTATGAAGCGTTGGGTAAGGAAGTGTCAGGGGTACTGCAATGAGTGAGCAAGGCGGCAAGTATGGGAACCTCATCAAGCGGGCCAAGCAGTCACCTAAACCAGATGACCAGATACCTGTTCAACCAGTAGAACAGGTAACCAATGAACCAGATAACCAGACGCCTATAGAGATGGCTAACCTATGCGTCAAAGTGCCTAAGAAGTGGCGTAAACACTGGGCTATCCAAGCCAAGGTGAAAGACATCACTATGACTGAAGTGATGGTGGAAGCACTCAAAGCCCGGTTTGGTTTACCAGATGACCAGTAAACCAGGTAACCAGATTTATGCCCAAGCTCGACATCTGCGATCTCTGCCTTTTCTACACCCATAATCCCTATCTGGTTTGCGCCATCCACCCCACCGGCGCGGCTGGTGAGAGCTGCCTAGATTTCCGGCCCAATGAGCACCAGGGCGCTGCCGACCCATTGGAATGGTGGGAGCCTGAGGGGGCCAGCTACTACGGTGATGAGCTGGTGATCGAGCCTTTGCAGCGCCTGACAAATCAGCAGCGGTTAGAGTTGCTGGATACTCACCCGATGTTTACTGGCCGGTGCCCTAACTGTGAGATGCCGATACGGCAGACAACCCCGGCGCGGGTTCATTGGGACTGTGAGCGTTGCGGGTGGGTTGATGATTCGGTTTAGGGGGATGTCATGAACTATCTACTAGCTACGAACAGCGGCGAAACCTGGATGGAATATGGCGGTAGTTTTGATGCCCCAGTGACATGGGGAGAGCTGCTGTTCTATATCGTCGCCTTCAGCTTGGCCTGGTACTTCTGGATCAGGCATCTATAAGGATGAGTAGAAGGGAAACCTCTTGAAAGTTCGCCAACCCTATGAAAGACCTCGAATTCGTCTCAAGGTAATCCTGATAGCCACAGCGATCGCGCCATCAATGAAATGGAGCACCGGGCATTCCGAGAAACCTTTCAGACGCTACTGGCGGAAATTGCCCGAATCTGGGGACGATTGACCGCATAGTAAAGCCCCCCGGCATAGTAACCAGGGGGCTAGATATCTAGCCTAGATGGGGCTAGATACCGGGCTAGATATCTAGGCTAGATGGGGCTAGATACCGGCCTAGATGGGCATCTAGGCGGCATCTAGCCCCCCCATCTAGGCATCTAGGCGGTGAAGTATCGGACGCTTTGATCGGTAGTCTCAGACCTAATCTGACCTTCCAGCGCCATGCGGGTTAGGAAGATCACGGCGGCATCCTTGCTCATGGTTTTCAGCTCGCTAACCTTCTGGATCAGTGCCCCTTGAGGGATGCCATCGGGGCAGTTTTCCAGGTGCCGGATAACCTTGGCTTGGGGAGTGTCAGCAGGTGGGGTGACGATCGCGCCATCCCCCAACCGAAACGGCAGACCAGGGCGGGTGACGGGCTGACCCTGTAGCAAGGGAATCGATACCGCCATAGCGCGGCGCTGGTCCCCCGGTATGGTCAAAGTCCCTTTACCTTTTTCGCTGATTTCCAGCAGCAACATGCCCGACTGACGCAAAGCCGCCATGCCATCAGAGCCCCCCATCAAGGCATTGGTTTTGCCATGGGCCACCAGCACTAACTGCACATTCGCTTTCCTGAAATCCGATAGCGCTTCCTTAATCAACGCCTTGGCACTGCCGACTTTATCGGCCCAGTTGGTGAGTTCTTCCACCACGACCAATAGCTTTGGAAACGTGGTGGTGCCCTGTGCCCTAGCCCGGTAGCGCTCCTCTACCAGTTCCCGCACCTGGGTAACTGCCCCATCAATGGCCTCATAGTCCATCCCAGCCCCCACCACCACTAGGCCCGCGTGGTCACCTTTGGCAGCGTGAGGATCGAGGGCGATCGCCGCCCCTGGAATCTGGCCATAGAGCCAGTGAAGGAAGGTAGACTTCCCTACCCCTTGCGGCCCCACCACTGCCACCACTGGCGCGTCTAGGTGCTGCTTAATCACAGCGGTGATATCAGCAGGGGCACCAGCAGGGGACTCAGGCACGGCGGTAGGTGCCGTCTGGGTCTTGTCGCATTCGGATGGTTTCGGGTTGCTGGTGCCCGTCAGCCTT
>JAAUQE010000339.1 GCA_012032425.1 Leptolyngbya sp. RL_3_1
GCGTAAATGGCTTGGCGAAATTGGCACAGCGTTTCAAGATGGTTTGACATGAGTGGTAGAGCATGATGATTTATAGCCTCTACCACTTTCCTGCTCTTCATCCACCCTGATTGTCCAAAGTCAAGTGGGTCTTGCATGCGGCGTTGAGCAGGGTGCCGGTAACAGGTGTGGGTAGAGCAGAGCAAAACCCGTAACTCACGGAAGGATACGAACCCAGTCCCTAGTTGCCCTTACTCTACCCACCCATCTGCTGTACCGGAATATCAATCCGAAAGGTGGTGCCTTCAGCCGAAGACAGGCACTTGAGAGAGCCGCCGTGCTGATCGACCACGATTTGATAGCTGATCGCCAAGCCCATGCCCTGGCCTTTACCCACCGCTTTGGTAGTAAAAAATGGGTCAAAAATCCGCTGGCGCACCGCCTCCTCAATTTCAGGGCCGTTATTGCTGATTTCGATCCGTACCCAATCCCCGCCAGTGGCTTCAGTGCGGAGAGTAATCGTGGGGGGCGCATTGATGGCGTCAGTGGGGGCAGAGTCGGCAGGCGATCGCCGCTGCACCGCCAAGGCATCGATGGCATTGGTCAAAATACTCATAAACACCTGATTGAGCTGTCCGGCATAGCAGGCGACGGGGGGCAGCGATCCGTAGGCTTTCACCAGCTCAATCGACCGCTGGTCTGCCTTAGCCCGCAACCGATTGCCCAGCAGGGTAAGGGTGCTGTTGAGCCCTTCGTGCAGGTCTACGGTTTTGACAGCGGCTTCATCTAAGCGAGAAAAATTACGCAGCGACAGCACGATATCTTTGATCCGAGCCGTACCCATACGCATGGAGGCCACCAGTTTGGGCAGATCCTCCCGCATAAACGGCAGATCCATCACCTCTAGGTAGGGGGCGATCGCATCGGGCACCTCGGGTAAATGTTGCTGGTAGGCATCCATCAAACCCAGCAAATCCTGCACATAGGCATCCACATGCACCAAATTGCCGTGGATAAACCCAATCGGATTGTTAATTTCATGGGCCACCCCCGCCACCACCTGCCCCAGGCTCGACATCTTTTCGGTTTGGATCAGCTGACTTTGGGCCGCTTTGAGCTCGGTCAGGGTGGCGGTCAGTTGATTGGCCTGAGCCTCAAAGCAATTGCGCGAATTTTGCAGATCTGTCTCGTAGCGTTTGCGGGCGGTGATATCCCGCAGCACCACAATCGCTCCGGCCACATGCTGCCCACTTCCCTTGAGGGGGCGAGCGCTCACCCGGAGCCAAGTGACTGGCGCGACGCGGGGGTGATCGAGGTAAATTTCGATCGGGTGGCCCGACTCTCCCCGCAGCACCCGTGACAGCGGAAAGTCTGCCCAAGGGTAAGGACCGTCACAGCCCGGTCGCTGCGCCCCGCACTGGGCCGCCCAGATTTCCAGGGTTTCTCGGGCGGGGTTGAACCCCAACAGATCAAAAACCGCTTCATTCACATATAGGGGCTGCTCTAAGGCATCCACCAAAAGCACCGCATCTTCGAGGCCATCCAAAATCGCTTGCAGCCGCCCCGTGGTCAAATCCTTGGGTTGAAAGGTGGGAGACAGGGTCCCAAAGGCCGTACGTAGGGGCTCGCTAATGGCGGTAACGGGAGCACCCAGGGTGATCAGGGGATCCATCATCTTGGTGACATTGCCTTTGGGCATGGGGCCTCAGAAAGAGAGGATGCAGGGAAATTCTATTGCCCTTTACAGCAAACGGACGGTGAAATCCGGTCGTTAGATTCACGGAACCGGGGCTCGGCAGAGAACCTTTAGCAGAAAACCGGGCAATCTGGGCACGTTGACCTTGAAGCCGTCTCACCAGCCCAAATCATGGACAAAGCCCGCTTTCAAGGTTGCCTCATGGGCCTAGCGGCAGGAGATGCCGTCGGCACCACGGTGGAATTTTTGCCGAGAGGATCGTTTCCCGCCGTCGTGGATATGGTGGGGGGCGGTCCCTTTGACCTGCCGCCCGGACATTGGACTGACGACACTTCCATGGCCCTCTGTCTGGCCACCAGCTTGGTGGAGCAAGGAGCGTTTGACCCCTTGGACCAAATGGAGCGCTATTGCCGCTGGCAAACGGCGGGCTATCTCAGCAGCACCGGAAAGTGCTTTGACATTGGCAATACCGTGGCCCAGGCTTTAGGCCAATATCGGCTCACCCAGGAGCCTTTTAGTGGCTCTACCTCCCCTCGATCCGCAGGGAATGGCTGCATTATGCGGCTGGCCCCGGTACCGATGTTTTTTGCTGCTGATCCACCTCTGGCTATCTCTCAGTCGGGTCAAAGTGCCCGCACCACCCATGGGGCCTATGAATGTGTTGCGGCCAGTCGCTTATTCGGGGCAATGTTGGTAGCGGCGCTGCAAGGGGAGTCCAAGGAACAGGTTTTGTTTGGCCATGGGGATCTCGGAGATTTACCGGACAGTATTGGGGCGATCGCCGCTGGGCAGTACCGCCATAAACCCGACAGCGACATTCGCGGCAACGGCTACGTGGTGGATAGTTTGGAGGCCGCCCTCTGGAGCTTTTGGTCAACGGACAGCTTTGAGGCGGCGGTTTTAAAGGCGGTCAATCTGGGGGATGATGCCGACACCACGAGCGCAATTTGCGGGCAGTTGGCGGGGGCCTTTTACAGCGTCACAGCGATCCCCCAGTCGTGGCGGCAGCAACTGACGATGGGGGACCTGATCGAGACCCTGGCTGACCAGCTCTACGCCAATGCCGTTGACTGAGGCAATGAGAAAGATGAACCTGCCCGCCCAATTTTGCGATCGCTTGGGCGATCGCTTGATTGCCGCGTTAGACACGGTTTTATAGCGATCTCCGCTTCAATAGCGGTTGGTCCTCGGTGAAAAGCATCTCGATTCCCGCGCCTTGCTTGTCACAAAACAGAATTGAGCGGTGAGTCAACTGCTTGGAAGGGGTGGTTATACTGAACAATTCAGCCTAATCACCCATGGTAGAGAATTAGGCTGAAATATTTCCACATAATCACCCAGAATTCGGGAGTTAGGCTGACGCTGTTCTACCTAAACATCCATATAGGGGATTTATGTGGAATGGTTCTTTCTAATTAATAGTTAAATCGGCGGCGGATTTAAAAGTTACTTGTGAGGCAAATATAACAGTTATCTGTTAGTACTTGGGAACCCTGAAAGAGTGATCTCCGCCACGACTTAACAACTCGTTGGAGCCGACGAACGCCGTTAGCCCGACGACGTCGTACTCGACGGCGTTCGCGGCTCAACTCAATCGTTAGCCGCGCGACTCGAAGTCGTTCGGGGGAGTTGGAAAGGCTCCTAAACGCTTTCCCCGCTAGTGTTCAAGCGGATGTCCGCCTCAGAATGTTCAACCCGTAAGGGGAGG
>JAAUQE010000154.1 GCA_012032425.1 Leptolyngbya sp. RL_3_1
AGTCATCCGTTTTATCTTCAGCATCTTCCGAAGCCTGATCCGGCGGGTGCAGGCGCTGAGCCTTGTGCCGCAGTCCCCCCAAATAGTCATTAAACATCTCATCCGAAGCTTCAGGAGACGCTGGAGGTTTTGGCTTTGAGGGTTGATCAGGCTGCTCCCGCTTTTGGCGCAGATCTCGAGCCCGCTGCTGCAAATCAGAAAAATATTGGGTTTCAGTAATCTCCGCCACCTGCTCACCCACCCGAGATTCATCAATCTCGATGTTGAGCTTGAGGAAGCTCTTGACCTGGCGGTAAACAGCTCGGCCATAGTCGCTCTTATTAAAACGATCCACCAGCACCACCACCCCTGAAGCGGCCAGCAGGGCGATCGCCGCAGGCACCCAGGGAATCCAGCCCCCCTGTAAAAACAAAAGATAGACACTGCCATAGAGTCCGCCAATCATCGCCGCCGTGCCCAAAGCAAACCAAATCGGGCGACGCACATACCAGGCAAAAATAGCGCCCCCCAACCCCCACAGCGCGATCCAGATGCCTTCAACAGCGTCAGGCCAGCTCCACAGTAGGGTGCGATCATCCACGACCGCGCTAATGAGCTGGCTGGTGGCCTGGGCATGGACCATCACCCCCGGCATCTGCTGGCGATCGCGCAAGCCGCCACTATAGGGGGTGTAAAAGGCATCTTTAGCCTCGGGGGTGGTGGCCCCAATTAAAATAATGCGATCGCGGAGCATTTCTGGCGGCACCTCTCCAGCCAGCACTTGGGTCAGACTCACTTGAGGGACCGCTGCCTCAGCCGCCCGATAATTCAGCAAAATCTGGTAGCCCTCGGTATCGGCCCGTTGATAGCCACCGATTTGGCCATCTAGTCGCGACAAGGTCACCGTCCCAACCCGAATATCGCCGCTGTCCGTTAATTCTGGCGCGAGTTCCTGGGCCAAGAAATAGTAAAACGAGAGCCGCGCACTGAGCGAAAACAGCGATTCGGGGGCATCGGGGAGGCGGGTGTTGCAGAGATGATCACCCACTGAGGTATCTAAAGGAGGGGGGGCAGTGGCCACCAAGCTCCGCCGTAAAATCCCCCCCCGAATCCACCGGCAAATCAGAGAACCCGATCTGCTCTGCGGGCATACCGGGCGGTGGAGCCACCCCGGCATTGTCAGCACTACTGACCTTGCAAACCCCGACAATGAGTGGACTACTCGCAAGGGTTTCAAGCAACGCCTCTCGCCCCGGCCCAATCGGCACATCGCGAAATAAATCCAGACCCACTGCCACCGGTTCAGCCGCTAGGATCACAGTCAATACATCGGCAATGGTTTGGTCACTGATGGGCCATTCCTGGCGGGTCTGAATGTCGGCTTCAGTGATCCCCACCACCAACAGGCGATCGTCAGGGGCTTCGCTGGGGCGTAAACGCAGCAGTTGGTCATAGGTGGCCAGTTCTGCCCCTTGGAGCAGCCCCAAAGCCCGTCCGCCCAACACCAATGCCGCCGCCGCTGCTGTGGCCATCACAATCGGATGCCCCAGCCGTTCCAGCCCATTGGCCACAATTTTCTGCCAGGAAACAGCCGATGTTTGTTCAGGAGGGACAGCCATAAACCAAATTAGGCAAAGGCATAATGAAGATCAGGTCCATACTAGCCTCTGTTTTTCGCCTGATTGGGAACCAAATCGGGAATCTCAAAATCTCTCAGGACTTACGCACGGGAACAGACCTCAGCGGGTTGCCAGATCCCCCCGGCTGTCGCCATCCCCCTTGATAAGGGGGGCAGGGGAGATCCCCACGCCATCGGTAGTGCCAGCAATCGTGGCTGCGTAAGTCCTGTCTCTAACATTTTTATTGGGGATTTCTAGAAAATGCATTGTAGACCTAGGTGGGGAAGTCTAAAACAACATGCCTTGTGCCCCAAAGCATCCGTCCCAACCTTCGTCTCTCAACGCCATAATTGACCCTTGCGGCGATTGCCGCCTTGTCCAGCCAGGTCTTTCCAGTTCATGCAACGGTCGATTGACTGTCTGTTCATCACCCCCGAGCACCCCATGTACAATCGTCACCCATTCCGCCCCCTCTTTTCTCTCAGCGCTGCGGCCCTTGTCTTGGGCGGTAGTTTTGGCTTGACCCAAAAACCACTCATGGCCCAAGCCGGACTGAACCTCAACCTGCCAGGGCTGAGCGCACCGGGCAACCGTCAATCCGGCTCCACCCGTAGCGAAACCTGCGTCGCTGCCGATGCGCCGCTGCAACTTACCGCGCTGATGCCGGAGAGTAATTACGGGCAGACCATTGACGCATATCCCAGCTTTTTCTTTTACCTGCCAGAAACCGATGCCGAGGCGGTGAAATTTGTGGTCTACAACGAAACCACCAATGCCCTGTTCTACGAAGGTGAATTCTCCCCTCAAGGCAAGTCCGGCATTTTCAGTTTGGACATTCCAGACAATGGGGTCCAAAAGGCCCTAGAACTGGGTGAATCCTACTACTGGTACCTTTCGATCGCCTGCGACATTGAAGATCCCAGCGCCAATATTGTGGTGGGTGGCACCGTGGCCAGAGTGGCTGCTTCTGAGGCCGTAGAGGAGGCCCTAGCAACCGCTACACCCGAGCAACTCCCTGGCATTTATGCATCAGCAGGACTCTGGCATGATGCCTTAGCCGCTTCGGCTCAGTTGGCGCAAGATACCAGCGACTCGGTGGCCTGGTCGGCCCTGCTGACAGCGATCGATCTGCAACATCTGCTGGAGATTCCAGTCTTGTCGGATAAGGTCACCCTAGAGCCAGAAGCAGGCCCGGTGATCGATCCGTCTTAACTCCTGCCCTACCGCCATGCAAAGCCCTTCGCTGAGATCGCTCCAGCCAGGATTACGAAGTAGCCGTCAGACCAGCCATGAGCCCAAGGGCGACTTTGGCCATGAAATTGAGGTTGAGGGTTTCGAGGCGATCGCTCCCCTTGTGGTAGTGGGGATTTCTGAGAAAAGCGGTGTCAGTCACCATGGCGGCCCGGTAGCCCAAGTCCCAAAACGGGGCATGGTCACTCAGCCGCGTTGATGGAATCAAATGCCCCTTGAACGGCACCGGCAGCCACTCGCAGGGCGCGCCCACCTGAATAATCTGCCGCTTGAGTTGCCTCAAATCCAAGAGGCTGGGCAGGTTGCCGATGAGGCCAATGAAGTTGCCCTGGTTGGGGTAAATCGCCCCTAACCAGGGCTTAGGGTACTGCTGGCTATGGGGGGTTTCGTCGCAGTAGCCCAGCATCTCGAGAGACAGCATTAATCTGAGCGGCTGGCCCTGATCCTTCAACGCTTGGCCATAGGCCCGACTCCCTAGCAGACCATACTCCTCCATATCAAAGGCGACGCACCACAACGGTCGCTTCAGGGGATGCTGGTGGGCATAGCGAGCCAGCTCCAGCAAAACCGCGACCCCACTGGCATTGTCATCGGCCCCTGGGGTTCCTGGCACGGCATCATAATGAGCCCCCACCAAGATGGGGGCAAGGGGGGAAGCGCCTGGGTGTTCCGGTTCACCGGACGGCAGCTTCAGGATCCAGTTGTAATGGGTCTGCCCCCGCACCTGAAAGGAATGACGCTCGACGACTCCCCATTGAGAGAATTCTGCGCGGATATAATCCTGCACCCACTGATGGCCCGCTGCCGCTAGGTAGGGATCGCGATCGCGCCCTAAAACATTCAGATGATTCAACAAGCGCTGCTCCAGGGTTGGCATCGCCTCCATCCTTTGGGGATTAGCCATCTAACCTCGACTGACAAATTGACGATACTTGATAGGTTATGCCAGCCTGGATGCTGCTCTGGCTAATGGGTTAAAAACCCCTAGAATCGCCCTCAAATCGCAAACATCGGTCTACTGATCCCCAGTCTAGAGATAAGCAGGTATACTAAAAAACCACTGAATTGTGTGTCCTACGTTACGGACACTTTTTTATTAGCGATTTTTAGAAACCTTTGTTTCTCAAGCACGGCACACTATGGAAATTTTAGGACTGGTTTGGGCAGCATCCTTGCTCAACCAATCAGGATCAATTGCTGATACGGCGTCCCATTCTCCCAGCACCATTGACACCCCTGCATTAGCAGAAGTGTCTGAATGGTTTGTTCCCCTGGCTCAGGCTTATGGGTGGGCGGCTCTCCCCTCTCCGCCCCGCTTGCCTTTCGGGATTACGGGGACACCGATAGTTGGTTGATCCCCAGTACCACCGCCATCGCCCCACAGCCCCTAGTCGGCGATCTATTTCCCCATCACACCCTGCAAACCACCTTTGACCATTCCTTAGCCAGCCTCACCGCCCTGCCTGAAACCAAAGCCGACTGGCAAGACGAGGTCATAGGTGCTGTCAGGCTGGTTAAAGCTGATTTCACCTCTACCGCTGCTCCAGCCGGGGAACCGGTGTCCCCCAATCTCCTCACCTCGGATCCATCTACCCCAGATCAATGCCTCGTCGGGACATCGGTTCCCTATCAAGCCCAGCCGATCGCCCTCAACACGGCATCCCGTTGGCAGGTATGGGTTCACAATCAATACATTGGCACGGTGATGGGAACCGATGCCGCTGAGCAGATTGCCGCTAAGCTGCGATCGCAGCTCCAGGCTACATCCTTAGACGCCGATGATTTACGGCCTCTGTTCGGTCAAAATTTCGCGGCGGTCAGCCTCAATGACGATATTGTGCTTGTCGTCAATGAAACCATGCATCTTCACCCAGAGCTACCGGCTGCTGCCGTTGCGGTGCAATGGGTGAATAACCTCCGCATTGCCTTAGATGCAGAACCCTTAGGCTTAGCCGCTGTACAGATGGCCATGCAGGGCTTTCACGAAACCGCTCAAGCATTCTATGGAACGGCCTCTTGGTATGGTCCTGGGTTCCATGGCCGACAAACCGCCAATGGGGAGCGGTTTGACCAAAATGCCTTGACCGCTGCCCATAAGACCCTGCCCTTTGGGACCCGCCTTAAAATCCGCAATCGTCTGAATGGTAAAACCGTGGTGGTGCGAATCAACGATCGCGGCCCCTATATCGGTCAACGCAGCCTAGATCTCTCCAAGGCAGCGGCCCAATGTTTGGGCAGTGAAAAGAGCGGCGTGGTTCCCTATGAAGCCGTTATTCTGGCACCGGTTCCCAATGAAAAAGTAGACGGTTTGCTGACCTCTATGGGGCAAGCGCCCCAAGACCAAGCGCCCCTAAACTAAGTCACCGGCTTGCTTAGGCAGCGAATCGCTTCCAACATGCCTCGGGCTTTATTGAGGGTTTCTTGAAACTCGTTATCCGGTACAGAATCAGCCACCAAACCCGCGCCCGCCTGCACCGTCACCCGCCAATCATGGGAATCAAGATCAGAGGCTGGATGGGGCTCAACTGGTTCAACGATCATGGTGCGGATCGTAATGGCCGTGTTCAACTGCCCCTCAAAATCGTAGTAGCCATAGACCCCCGAGTAGGGACCCCGGCGATCGGGCTCTAGCTCATGAATAATCTGCATGGCTCGAATTTTGGGCGCACCGCTAACGGTGCCAGCCGGGAAACAGGCTTTCAGCAGATCCCACGCCGTCTTGTGGGGGGCTAACTCGCCAATCACATTGCTGACAATGTGCATGACGTGGGAGTAGCGTTCAATCACCATCAGTTGGTCTACGGAGACGGTGCCGCTGCGGCACACCCGCCCCAGGTCATTGCGTCCCAGATCCACCAGCATGACGTGCTCGGCAATCTCTTTTGGATCAGCCAGGAGTTCTTGGGCTAGGGCCTCATCTGTGGTGGGGTTTTGGCCTCGGGGACGAGTCCCGGCGATGGGGCGGACCGTGGCCACCATGGCTTCTGCGCTGGGCTGCTGGTCGGCTTTAACCATGACCTCTGGGCTCGACCCAATCAACCGCCAACCGGGAAAGCAAAAGTACGCCATGTAGGGGGAGGGGTTCACCAGCCGCAAGGACCGATACAGGTCAAAAGGATTGCCCTGGTAAGGGGTGGTCAGCCGTTGGGAAATCACCACCTGAAAGATATCCCCAGCCCGGATGTAGTCTTTAGCGCGCTGTACCGCTGTGCAAAAGTCAGCCTCGGTGCGGTTACTCTCATAGGCCAGAGTCGTCTTGGCACCCTTACCAGGGGCTTGCCAGTCTACTAGGGGTTGGAGCCCTGGGGTCGGAGCGGTCAGCTTGGTGACTAGGGTCTGGATGCGATCGCAGGCTTGTCCATAAGCAGCGGCTAGGTCACAGCCCGGTTGTCGCAGATCCGCATAGGCCACCACCCAGATTTTGCGTTTGACTTGGTCAAAAATCAGCAGGTTGTCCACCTGCATCCAGATGCCATCGGGCAAGTCAGCGGTGGTGCGATCGTGAATGGGCACCGTCGGCTCGATCCACTGAATCAGCTCATAGCCCCAAAACCCAAATAGCCCGCCGATGCCAGGGGGTAATTCCGGTAAGGTGACCGGCTGATAGCTGGCCAAACATTGGGGCAGCACCGTGAACGGATCGCCCTCATAGGTTTTGGTGTGGCCGTCTCGATAGGTTTGGGTGGTGAGGGGGCCACGGGTCTCTAGCACCCACAGGGGGTCACAGCCCAGCAAGCTATAGCGCCCTAGGGTTTCACCCCCCTCAACGGACTCCAACAAAAACTGTAGGGCTCCCCGGCACAAACCTTATGCCAAGCCGAGACCGGGGTGTCAATATCAGCGGCAATCTCCTGATACACCGGGATCAAATTGCCGCGATCGCGGAGCTGAGCAAACGTGTCAAAGGTGGGAGCAATCATGCGAGCAAGTGCCGTCGCCCTTACGGGCCGGATGCAGGGATGGCAAAACGAGGCCAAGTCTCATTGCAGCGTCAGTAAACTAACCGATTCAGTAAACTAACAACGCCAGTAAACAACAGGGGTACAGCTAGGCTGCACCCCTGTTGACCAGATATTATCGCTGGGGCCAGAAAGTCTCCGGCACGCTTTAAAGCGCTAGTACTCAAGGGCGGAATTAACCCAACCATTACAAACCCAAGGCAAGAGGCTTAAGCCCCTTGTTAAATGCTAAGGCTATTTATGCCGTCGAGTACTAGGTATTTATCCATCAGCTTTCTGGCGTCGCCCATGGCACAAGCTTTACGCCATGGGCGATCAAGGAGCGAGGAACGGGGGCTAAACCTCGTAAGGCTCCTTACCGCTGAACTTAACCGTGGCGGGATCGGGGTTTTTGCCGATATTACGGCCAATCGTACCTACCGCTTCGCGCCCTTCGTTCACCTTCTCAGGGAAGACACCATCAGCAGGATGCAGATACTGGGTTTCGCCACTGGGGTAAACCCGGTAAATCTTGTAGTCCTGAATCTTGGGCTTAAACTTGGTGCGCAGTTGCGTCCCTAAAGCCAAACACTGCTCTTTGCGGGCCAGATACAGTAGGTTCTCACCCGAATTCATTACCGCAGCGCCCCCAGTAGGCATTTCAAAGACCTGTTCCTTGGAGCTAGTCCAAGTGATGGCGTATTTTTCTTCCACTTCAGCCTTGCTAAGAAGACCGCCGGTGCTGCCGCCAAATACTGGAGTTGTGCCAGTCAGAGTTTCTGCCATGAATGCTATCTCTCAACCGTTTGACGGCATCGTATCACCGCGTTTGGACGGGTTTAGCGACTTGTTGAGGAAGTGTAACAGTTCTTCAGATGGTGTCCCTTGCCAAGCAAAACCAACCCTCTAGGCCCTGAACTGGCTAACGATTGCGGATCTACGTTTTTTTCTGGGATGCTTTGCTTTTACGGCGTTTGGTCGCGGGGGGAGGTTGTTGCTCGGCCAGGGGGAGCGTGAAGTGGAACTGACTGCCTTGGTCGCGCCCTGCCGAGGTGGCCCAGATGCGGCCTTTCAAACCCTCGATGATTTGACGACACATGGCCAGACCCAGGCCCGTGCCCCCCGCCGTCCGGCGTAGTGCCCCCTCCTCTTGATAAAAGCGATCAAAAACAGTTTCTAGGCGGTAGGTTTCAATGCCGCGACCATTGTCTGCAATCGTGACCTGCAAAGTCGATTCATCGATATGTTGCGTGGAGATCACGATTTCGCCGCTGACCTCAGTAAACTTGCAGGCATTGTCCAGCAGCTTGGCAATCACCTCGACCACCCACTCGCCATCGGCCCGAATCAGCGGTAGCTTGGGGGGTAAATCGACGCGAATCTTCGGACAGTCGCCACCGCTCAGGTAGCGGGCTTGAATGCTGCTCAAGGCTAAATCAATACATTCTCCGATCGCCAGCACCTCCAGATCCCACTGAATCTGCCCCCCTTCCAAACGGGATAGGGTGAGGAAATCCTGGACCAGCTTGCGCATCCGTTCGGCATCTTCTAAGGCCGAAGACAGCATCGTGGCCTGGAGTACGGCGGGCATATCGGGCTCTGAGGCGAGGCTTTCTAAACACACCTGAATGGTAGAGAGGGGGGTGCGCAATTCGTGGCCCGTAATCGCAATCAGGTTGCTGCGGGTTTGCTCTAAGGCCGCAAGCTGCTGGTTAAGGTCTTGGAGATGGGCATAGGCATCCGCTTGAATCAGGGCCACACTCAGTTGGGCCGCAACGGCTTCTACGAGGGCGCGATCGCCCTCTTGCCAGGTCTCAGGGGGCGATTGGCAATGGTGTAGCTCAATTACCCCTAACAAGCGCTGCTGATGGATGAGAGGCACGATCAGCCAAGAACGAATGTTCCATTGTTCGATCAGAGCCTGGAGGCCCATCAATTCATCAGCGTATTGAGGGTCAGGCTCAGCCGTATCGGGAATCACAATGGTGTCGCGATCGCGATGGGCTCGATTCAGCAGCGGATTCTCAGCTAAAGGCCAAACGGTTCCCACCAGAGAAGCCACCTCCCAATGACGATACTCATAACGAATGGTCACCCCCATTTCAGCCGGATGGTAGCGATAGACGACACAGCGGCAAGCCTGTAGGGCTTGGCCCAATTCATCGACGGCAATCTGAAAAATCTTGCCCGGATCTAAAGACCGCCGAATCACCGCCGTAATCGAGTTGATCAACCGTTCGCGACGTTCTTGAATGGAGATCGCTTTGTATGCCTTGAGGAGCTTGTACTGCCCTGCTTGCAGGTAAGTTACTAGCCGTTGGGTAAAGGGATCGGCTTCTAGGGTGTTGATTTCGGGCTGTAGTGTTAGGGCTTCGGCATCGACATACTGACGCTTAGCCAGGGCCACCTTGTCCTGGAGATCAGGGCTGTAGTCGAGGATCCGATCCAGCAAGATTAGGGCCGCGTACTGGCTTACCTGGGGATCTTGGGTCCAGATGCCTTCAAACCGGCGGGTTTGTTCTGGGGCGATGCCGCCGCTGGCACTCTGCAAGACAGAAGGGGCTGGATCCCGCTCCCGACAGATCAAGCAGGATTGATAGTGCTCACCCAAGACCACCAAGTTCCATTCCTGGGTGAGGACGTCATCCGCGTCAAAGGCAATGGTTTCGTAGCCATCGGCCTGGTTCTCAAAACTCGTGCCAGCGGCAGACAGCACATAAACCTGATTGGTCAGGCCAGCAATCCGCTCATAGCGATGGGCTTCCTGGCGATAAAACCGCTCTTGCTGAAAACTGGCAATCACCAGGGGATTACCAGTACCCGCCAGCACCTGATCTTCCATGGCATGGGACAGGGCGGTCAGAGAGGCTTTGAAAAAAAGTTGAGATCGCAATTGAGGAATGACCTGCAGTAGCGTTTCTACAACAGGAACCGAATGGCGCATAAATCGGGTCCTCAGCCTCGGTATGGGGGCAGCAGCAACAATGGGCTTTCATGCAGTCAAGGGCAGAGAAACCCAAGCGACCAGACCGCTGAGCGGACAGCAAAATCACTAGAAGGTATACCCTAGCAGGCTTAGGGATAGACAAAGATGGATTTGTTACCAATATCCATGTGGGTTGCCAAGCTTTAAAAAAAGCGTAGGAGCCGGATGAAACCAGTTCCTACGCTTTTAGAGATTTTCAGCTTGTCCCTAGTACTCAAGGGCGGAATTAACCCAACCATTACAAACCCAAGGCAAGGGGCTTAAGCCCCTTGTTCAAGGCTAAGGCTATTTAAGCCGCCGAGCACTAGGGGTTATAGGGATGATCAACTCAAGGACAAAGCTAGACACTCATGTCGCTCGTGTC
>JAAUQE010000340.1 GCA_012032425.1 Leptolyngbya sp. RL_3_1
TGTATCTGGCAATGAGGTCGATTCCCATGCTGCCGCCGCCCTTAGTCGGGTAGCTTATGCTCCTTGATACCAGGGCAAAGAGCGCCTAGCGATCTCGGTCCTCGTCACCCTCATCCCCGAGGGGGAAATGCTGGCTTTTGAATTGCAGCCCACCCTAATTCAGGTGGATGTGGCCCTGAACTATCAGCAGGCCCAGGGGATTTTGGCCCGTGAGAACCCAGAGGAGCTGGAAAAACTGGGGGTCAATCCGGCAGAACTTGCCGCCTTTGAACCGGTTTATGGGTTACTTGAATCTCTCTTCTCCCTGAGTCAAAAAGTTCACCAGCAGCGGCTGAAGCGGGGCTCCTTTGAGCTCAATCTCCCCGAGCATGAGTTTCCCGCTGATGCCGAAGAGGCCCTGGCCTCCTATTCCTCACCCAAGTTTCAGTACGACGACGAGGGGCTCCTGGGGGTGATGGTGGTCTCGACCTTGCTGCCCGCCCGGATGATTGTCACAGAATTCATGCTGCTGGCCAATCAGGTGGTCGCGTCTCACCTCAAGGCCCTAGCGGTACCCGCCATTTACCGACTCCATCGTCCCCCCAATGTGTCCGACGTGCAGGAACTGGTGAAGCTCGCCGAAAATATGGAAATCCAGCTTCATATGGAGGATGCGGAGACCATTGAGCCCGGTGATTACCAGCGCTTTACGCAGCAGTTTGCCGAGTCTCAATCCGAGAAGATTCTCACCTATCTGCTGCTGTCTACCTTTAAGCCACCGTTCTATAGCGCCATCCCGATATCCACTTTGGCCTTGCCTTAACCGAGGGCTATACCCATTTCACCTCCCCCACCCGTCGCTACTCAGATTTGATGGTGCATCGGGTGCTCCACGGCATCTTTGCCGAGGGCCGCGATCGCCGCTCCACGCGCTCCAAAGATCGGGTCAACCTGCGCCACAGCAGCAGCCATGGCAACATCAACTGGAATGTGCTGCCCCCGGAGCTGCACCATGAGTTCGAAGACTACATTGACCGGATCGTCAGCTCCCTTACCGACCAAGAACGTCTGGCTCAAGAAGCCGAATCTGACCTAGAAGGGCTGAAAAAGGCTGCCTTCATGCGAGATCACATGGGCTCTGTCTTCCATGGCTTGATCACCGGCGTCCAGTCCTACGGGTTCTTTGTCGAAATTGAAGAGCTGTTGGTGGAAGGGTTAGTTCACGTCAGCTCCCTCAAGGATGACTGGTACGAATACCGTTCTCGACAGCAGCGACTGGTGGGGCGCAAAAATCGTCGCCAGTTCCGCCTGGGCGATCGCGTCGAGGTCCAGGTCAAAAACGTAGACTACTATCGTCAACAAATTGATCTGGTTGCCGTCGGTGGCGGTAGTGAAGCGGGTGAAGAGGATGACGATGATGCCCCCGATGAAAACGGGACGACCGCTGACTTGAGGCCCGACTATGAACTCAATGGCGCAGACTTAGACGATGACGCCGACGATGATGACGCTGATGACCTAGACGAGGGTGACCTAGACGAGGGTGACCTAGACGAGGGTGACGACGATTCTGAAGAGTAATGCAGCCCCATCCCTGCCGTTGACCATAGGGATTACGGGGGCATCGGGTCTGATTTATGCGGTGCGGGCGATCAAGTTTCTGCTAGAGGCTGAGATTCCCATAGAGCTGGTGGCCTCAAAAGCCACCTACCAAGTCTGGAAGGCAGAGCAGGGCCTGCAAATGCCGGGTGAGCCTGAGGCCCAAGCCCAGTTTTGGCGGGATCAAGCGGGGGTGTTACAGGATGGCCAAATTCGCTGCCACCCCTGGAGCGATGTGGGGGCCAACATTGCCAGCGGCTCCTTTCGTACCCGAGGCATGGTGATTATCCCTTGCAGCATGGGGACGGTGGGTAAACTCGCCGCCGGACTCAGCTCCGACCTGCTAGAGCGGGCCGCCGATGTGCAGCTCAAGGAGCGTAAACCGCTGGTGATTGTCCCTCGGGAAACCCCGTTTAGCGTGATTCACCTCCGGAACCTGACCGCCCTAGCCGAAGCCGGTGCCCATATCGTGCCAGCGATCCCAGCCTGGTATCATCGCCCTCAGACAGTTCTGGACCTAGTGGACTTTGTGGTGGCGCGGGCCTTGGATGCCTTTGACTTGGACTGTGTTCCCCTGGCTCGGTGGGCGGGTGGAGGGGTCAAGGGTAAAGAGGTGGAGGGGTGATGGGGTGGAGAAATCATCCTCTACCATGATTGATATGATGCCTGGAGTTCCCGAGTCATGCGTATAGCTGGGTGGGTGGGCGCAGTTTTATTGGTGAGTGGGTTGGGGGTGTTTGCGGTGCAAAATACCGCCCCCAGTCTTCCCCTGTTGATCTTGGGGAGCCGTACCCCGGTTTTGCCCCTGGCGCTGTGGTTGCTGGGGGCGATCGGGCTGTTGGGGACTGTCCTGTTTCGCCAGGATGCCATGGGCGGCGGCGATGCCAAGCTGGCGGCGATGATGGGGGCCTGGCTGGGCTGGAAGCTTTTGGTGCTGGGGATTTTTTTTGGCGGCTTTTGGTGGGGGCGGTGGTGGGTTTGGTGGGTGTGGCTGTGGGGGTTGCTTCCAGCGGCGACAGCAGATGCCCTTTGGGCCTTGTTTGGCCCTGGGGGCGGCGGTGAGTGCCCTCTGGGCCAGGGGTTGATCGGGCTGTATCTGGGGGCGTTTTTCCCAGCGGGCTGAGGCTGCGGGCGGGCTGCGGGCCTTTTCGGCGGCTGGGCTGAAGCCGCTCTGGACAAACTGGTAGGATGAGGGCGGGTTAGGGGATGCGATCCGTTGGCCCTGTAACCAGTGCTGGGAAGGGTTGTTCATGTCTCTATTCGATTGGTTTGCAAATCGCCGCAAGGCCGAGCCGACACAGCAGGTTCAACCGGAGCGGGATGTTTCCGATGGCCTTTGGACTAAGTGTGATGCCTGTGGCGTGCTGACCTATACCAAGGATTTGCGAGCCAATCAGATGGTTTGCTTGGAGTGCAACCATCATTGCGGATTTTTAGCGGTGAACGCATTGAGCAGCTCATTGATGCGGGCACCTGGCAGCCGCTGAATGAACAGGTGCAGCCGACGGACCCGCTGGAGTTTCGCCGATCGCCGCACCTACAGGGACTACCTTAAGGCCACCCAGGCCAAAACCGGCCTGACCGACTCGGTACAAACCGGCCTGGGCGAAATTGAAGGCCAGCCCGTTGCCCTGGGGGTGATGGACTTCCGCTTCATGGGCGGCAGCATGGGCTCCGTTGTGGGGGAAAAGCTGACGCGGCTGATTGAGCGGGCCACGGCGGAACGCCTGCCGGTGTTCATTGTCTGCGCTTCGGGCGGGCGCGGATGCAGGAAGGGATGCTC
>JAAUQE010000341.1 GCA_012032425.1 Leptolyngbya sp. RL_3_1
AGTTCCCACTGCAAACCTCGGGGTAGGCCGCCAACTGGACATATAAACGAGGCTCTATGAGTCAACACCCGGGCAGAACGACTGTACCGACCTGACTCGGAGGCTGTTTGAGAGTTCGGCCCAGCATCAAGTTGGCAGCCTTAAACAGCAATGAAGCGGTGAACCCGCATCAGTTTTGATAGACTCATCGCTGATCCTACTACCGTTAGCGGCCTTTCTCAAACAACCTCTCAGAAATTTAGCTCGGTCTCGTCGTTCTAAAGTACCTGGAAATTTTATCGCTGCTTATGTCAGAAACAGGTTTAAGGATTGTGAAAAAGACGGGTCTGCCTGGGGTTCAAGCCAAACCGACTGGGGCCGCTCAGCTCTCTGTCACCGCGATCGCCCGCTCAATCTCCCTGACATAGCGCCCGGCCCGGCCTAACCAGAGCGCTGCTGCTGAAGAAATTGCATCACATCTTCCGGGTACAAATTGAGTGATGCTCGCTCCTGGGAAAAGACAACCCAGTAGTCACCATCCCAGACAATCTGCCAGGGCCGAGCTCCCTTACCCTGGGGAAAGATACTCAGACTCCCTTCTGGTGATTTCTCACAGCCAAACCCCCAGGCCCTAGCTTGGTTGATAAGTTCCTCATTTGACAAAATTTCAGCCCTCGGCACAATACCATGGCCCTGGCAGCGATGGTCGGGTATTGCAGCCACCGTCAACCGCCCGTTCCACTACCAAGGCCAACACCATAGGTTCATTCAACGTGATTACTGCCCAACTTGAGTTAAGACCAGGGCAAGCTTATGGCAAGACCAGTTTAAGAAACTTCCAGAGGGGGCTGGGGGTGAGGGCGTTTTGTGGCTGTCGAACTCAGGGGGGGGGTGAAGCCTGCCTGCCTAGCCGAAGCGACCACTGATGTAATCCCTCGTGCGCTGCTGTTGCGGCTCCTGGAACATTTGCTGAGTAGGGCCAAACTCCATTAGCTCACCCAAGTACATAAACGCCGTGTAGTCCGAAATCCGAGCTGCTTGCTGCATGCTGTGGGTCACCACCAAAATCGTCACTTTCTCCTTCAGGCTCGCCATTAAGTCCTCAATGCTGGCCGTGGCGATCGGGTCCAGGGCGGATGTGGGCTCGTCAAACAGCATCAGCTCCGGGTCTGTGGCTAAGGCTCGAGCGATGCACAGCCGCTGCTGCTGCCCCCCAGAAAGGGCATTGGCAACCTCGCTCAGCCGATCCTTGACCTCATCCCACAGCGCTGCCGATCGCAGCGATCGCTCCACTTTTTCATCAATCACCCGGCGGCGCTTTTCCCCCTGTACCCGCAGGCCGTAGGCCACATTTTCATAGATTGATTTGGGAAATGGATTGGGGCGCTGAAACACCATGCCCACCCGCATCCGCACTTCGATCGGGTCAATTTTCTTGGACAGCAGATTCACCGCCGAATCCAGCAGAATTTTCCCCTCATAGCGATTACCGGGGTAGAGGTCATGCATCCGGTTGAAGCAGCGCAGCAGCGTGGTTTTGCCGCAGCCCGAAGGGCCGATCAAAGCCGTGACCTTGTGCTCATTAATAGGTAAGCTCACCCCGTTTAAGACCCGGTTATCGCCATAGTAGAAGCTCAGGTTAGACGCCTCCACTTTAGCCTTCTCGATTTCCACCGTTTGCCCTATCCCGGCTCCAGGTGTTGCATTGCGATTCACAGCGTCTCTTACCATTGAATTCCTTTGCGCAGACGATAACGAAGATAGATAGCCAAACCGTTCATGCCCAGGGTCAACACAATGATGACAATGCCCGCTGCGGCTGCGTTGGCTTCAAATGCAGCGTTGGGCCGGGACATCCAGTTGAACATTTGGATCGGCAACACCGTGAAGGGCGCTTTGAGCCAATTCAAAGACCATTCGGGCGAAACATAGGGAAATTCCCCCCGCAAGGGAGAATCGGGCAAAAAGGTAATGAAGGTCAGCGCACCGATGGTAATCAGGGGCGCCGTTTCGCCAATGGCCCTGGACAGGCCGATGATGACCCCGGTCATAATGCTGCCCGCCGAATAGGGCAAAACATGGTCTTTAATCGTGCGCCATTTGCTGGCCCCCAGAGCATAGGAGGCTTCCCGCAAACTGTCAGGAATGGCCCGCAGCGCTTCCCGCGTGGTGACAATGACCACGGGTAAAACCAGCAGGGCCAGGGTTAACCCTGCGGTCAAAATGGTCTCCCCCAGGTTGAGCGCGTATTTAAACAAGCCCAGCGCCAGCAAGCCATACACAATCGAGGCACCCCGGCTAAATTCGTGACATTAATTTCAATCAAGTCCGAGAGCCAGCCCTTGCGGGCATATTCTTCTAGGTAAATCCCTGCGGCAACCCCCACGGGAATGGCGGATACAGCGGTCACTAGCATGACTAAGGCACTGCCCGCGATCGCAATCTTGACCCCTGCATCTTCTGCAAAACTACTGGGGGGGTAAGCTCAAAAAACGCAGGGAGAGGTTGGGCAGCCCCTCCACCAAGAGGCTCAAAATCAGCACCAGCAAAACGAGCAGGGCGACCAAAATAGCCGTCAGGCCCACCATGGCAAACAAGCCGCTATAGAGCTGTCGGCGAGAAATCGAGGCCCGCATCTTTTGCAGCCCGTCTTGCTGAATCACGCTAGTCATGAATAATTCTCCCGGTAGCGCTTACTGAGGAAATGGCCAATCACATTGAAGGTCAGCGTGACCAGAGCCAACACCAAACCAGCGGCAAAAATGGTCTGGTATTCCGTGGAGCCATGGGGAATATCGCCTAGGCTCACCTGAACGATATAGGCCGTAATGGTCGCTGCGGGCTCGGTGGGATTGAGGGTCAGCGTGGGCTGAAGCCCTGCCGCCACGCTCACAATCATGGTTTCGCCCACCGCACGGGACACCGCCAAAATATAAGACGAGGAAACCCCCGAAGCCGCCGCCGGGAACACCACCGTCCAAGCCGTTTGCAGGCGCGTACTGCCCGTGGCGTAAGCGGCCTCTCGCAGATCGCGGGGCACCGCCCGCATGGCATCTTCACTAACCGAAGCAATCAAAGGGATGATCATGATTCCCATGACCAGGCCAGGGCTAAGGGCATTGAAGCCAGGCAGGTCAAAGCCCAACAGCGATCGCAGGATGTTTTGCAGCAGCGGCGTCACAAAGATCAGCGCAAAGTAGCCATAAACCACGGTGGGAATGCCGGCCAGCATCTCAAGCCCTGGCTTGATCCACTCGCGCACCTTAGGCGAGGCAAACTCACTCAAGTAGAGGGCAGAGAGCGTTCCCGATGGGAATCGCGACGCAGAGCGCCACAATGCTGGTTCATCAGCGTGCCACAAACGAGGGGCAGGA
>JAAUQE010000342.1 GCA_012032425.1 Leptolyngbya sp. RL_3_1
GCGGTCCTAAGGCTGATGCTGATGGCGTACCTTGAGGCTATGGACCACAAAGGGGCTTTTGACCCGATCCGCACGGTCCGCACGGCATGGGTGGCGAGGGTAAGGCACTGCTGCCAAGCCCCCTGAGGGTTGCTGTTAAAGCGTTGCAACGGAGCAGGCTGGTGCAATTGCCCTTGGGCAACGCAGTAGCCCGCACCATCTAAGCTGAACAGCACGACGGGCTGGCTGCCCATCACCTGCAACTGGACTTGCACGATGGAACGGCGGAGGTGCAGGGTGATCCCTTGGCCAGTGTTCGTGGGCATGAGCACCAGCCCGTTGGGGTCAGCAATAAAGTCTGGGTTAGAGGGGCGCAGGGCGATCGCGCGGCTAAACCGAACCCCCAGCGATTCATATTGCCGGGTGACCGATTCATAGGGCTGTAGAGGGCTAAAGCAAGCGGTTTGCCAAAGTGACAAGTAGGGGGCATTTTCAGGCAACGTCAGCCTTGGGTAATCAGCGCTAACGCCGGGGTTTAGGGGCAACATAAGCGGGCAGATCCCTGTGAGCAGATGGGGTCGTCTACAGGTCAATCCCAAATTATTTCGTAGAGAAATCCCTACCCTGTGGCACTTTTAAAATCGTCCCAATCCCACTCAAATGGAGAATTTGAGCCATTCAAAACGGTTTTTCGAGCTGATTTCTACCTATTCCTAGGCAGAATGTAAGAACTCTAACAATTAGTCTTTGCACTCCCAAAAGATTGCCATAATTGAGCAGTAGCCCTGATACATCCTGGCCTGGTAGGTCCGCTCCTTTGCCTGAGTACAAAGGTTTCAGGGTGGTTTGTGTAGCTCACTAGCTTCAGAAATACTGTAAGCAGAGTGGCCCGTTTCGTAGGTTGGGTGAAATGCAGTGGAACCCAACAATCATGGGCTGTGTTGGGTTTTGCGATCGCGCCACCCAACCGATATATTGCCAGATGGCAGACCACTAGTACTCAAGGGCGGAATGAATCTGACCATTCCAGTTCCTAGCCCCCTTGCCCCTTAAGCACCCCTGCTCTCAGCAATCGTGTATCACTTGAGTCGCCCAGTACTAGGGGCCAACGCTAATTTAATTTGCCCTGGGAGGTAACCCGATGGTGTCTCGTATACATGCTGCTTCGTCCCACGTCATTCCTCGGGTCACCGTTGTGGGAGCCGGTAGCGTTGGCAATGCCCTCGCCAAGCGCCTGATTGATCAGCAGTTGGCGGACGTGGTGTTAATTGATGTGGTGCCGGGGCGACCCCAAGGGATTGCCCTCGATTTGACTCAGGCTGGGGCGATTGAGGGCCATACCCGCCAGATTACGGGCACGAATGACTATGACGACACCGCCAACTCGGACGTGGTGGTGGTCACCGCTGGGCTGCCTCGCAAACCGGGTATGACTCGGGACGATCTGGCCCTCGTCAACGGCCCGATTGTGATAGAAACGGTCCGTCAGGCGATCGCCCGTTCCCCCCAGGCCCAATTCATCATCGTCACCAATCCACTGGATGTCATGGCCTATCTGGCTTGGCAAGTCAGCGGGCTGCCTCACCAACAGGTCATGGGGATGGCTGGGGTGCTCGACTCTGCCCGCTTTCGGACGTTTATTGCCATGGCCTTAAATGTCCCCGTGACGGACGTGTCGGCCCTGGTCTTGGGGGGCCATGGCGATCTGATGGTGCCCCTCCCCAACCATGCCACCGTCAGCGGCATTCCTCTGACGGAGCTGCTAGATGCCGCCACGATTCAGCGATTGGTGCAGCGCACGCAGCATGGCGGTGCGGAAATTGTGAATCTGCTGAAAACCGGTGGTGCCCACTATGCGCCCGGTGCTTCGGTTTATGCCATGGTGGCAGCGATTTTGGGCGATCGCCACCGCATTTTACCGGCAGCGGCCTATTTGACGGGGGAATACCAACTCCACGATCTCTTTATCGGCGTGCCCTGCAAAATCGGTGCCCAGGGGGTAGAGGCCGTCTTGGAGGTTTCGCTCGATCAGGCCCAACAGGCGGCGCTGCACCGCTCCGCCGAGGCGGTGCAACGACAGGTGCAGCGGGCCATGGCCACCTTAATGCCTTCACCAGCCCTGGCCTTGCAGCCCTAAGGCAGCGGCAGCAACACCCTGTCCCAGCCCACCAGTCCCGCCGATGGTTAGCCAGCGATCGCCGTTTTGCCCGCCTTTGATTAAAGTGCCGAGAGACAGCGCCGAATTGCCCTCACCATAGCCGGGTGATCCCGGCAATCCAACGCCTGTGGCAGCGGCTACTATACCGGCAGCACCTTGCCCCGCAGCCCTTTCGGAGCGGGAATATCGTAGCGGTCTAGCACTGTCGGCACAATGTCGTAGAGCTGCGCCCCGGTCAGCACCTGCCCGCCCTTAGGGGCTTTGGGGTCATGGAAAATCATCAGGCCAAAGGGGGCATGGTTGGCGTCATCGGGACCGGTGTCATTTTCTATCGTGTAGAGACCGTCAATGCCGACGCTACCCACCGATCGCCAAGCCAAATCATCGAAATACACAATCAAGTCGGAGCTCGCCCCCGCACCTTTTGGTAGATTTCCTGGGGCTTGTAGACCTTCACCGGCATCGGCTCTCCCTCAGGGGTCCGCAAGTGCGAGAGCTTTTCCGTCAGCTCTGCCCGCAGGGCTTCGTAGTCGGCCATGGCCACGGTGCCCTCCGGCTCCCGCCCCTGCACATTCAAGAAAATCCGGGCATAGTAGCCCCCCGCCCCCCAGACGCGGGTCTGGCTCCAATCCACTGTCGCCTGGTCGAGGGCCATGGGCTCCGCCGGGGCTTCACTGAGGGTGAGGTAGCCATTGGCCATCAGCCACTCGTTAATGCAGACCCCCCCCATCAAGGGCTGAGCGCCATGGTCAGAGACCACCAGCACGGCGGTGTCGTCATCGCAGCGGTGCAGTAGCTCTCCCACCCGCTGGTCCACATGGACGTAGTAATCATGGATGGCGGTGGCAAAGGGGGAATCGGGCTCGTACTGGGGATGACGGGGATCCATGGGTTTCCAGAAGGCATGGTGGATGCGGTCCACCCCCATATCCACCAGCATCAAGAAGTCGGGGTCGTCCTGGGCGATCAGTTTTTCCGCCAGGGTGAAGCGCTGGTCACAGAGGGTGTAGAGGTTGCCGAGAATGCGGGCTTTCTCATCGGAGCGAAAGTTGGGCACATCCATCATGAAGTCCGGCATCCAGGCGCGGATCTGGTCCCCCAACTCGGGGGGATGGGTAAAGGTCACCTCGGGGCTGGGGGTGAGAAAGCAAGACACCATGGAGCCTTTAACGGGGTAAGGGGGCGAGGTGCCCGGTACGCTCAGGGCGGCGACG
>JAAUQE010000343.1 GCA_012032425.1 Leptolyngbya sp. RL_3_1
CGAGACCTACGAAACTGAACGGGTGCGCCAGGAGAGCGAGCAATATCGCCTCAGTAATCGCAAGGCGATCGCCCTCAGCGCCGCCTTTATTCCCCTGATTCGGATTTTGATTTTGATTGGCTTTACCGCCACCCTGCTCTATGGCGGGCTCCTGGCAGTCGCCGGGGATTTGGCCGTGGGCACCTACAGCGTGCTGGTGTTTTTGACCCAGCGCTTGCTCTGGCCTTTGACCCGATTGGGGGACACCCTCGACCAATACCAGCGGGCCATGGCTTCGACCCAGCGGGCTTTAGACTTGCTGGATACGCCCATTGCCCTGCATCCCGGCCAGCGGCGATTGCCGGTGAGCAACATCCAAGGGGAGATTCGCTTTGAGGATGTCACCTTTGCTTACCGAGATCGGACCCCAGTGGTTGAGCACCTTACCCTGAAGGTGCCGGCGGGGCAAACCATCGCCATTGTCGGCTCCACAGGCTCTGGCAAAAGCACGCTGGTGAAGCTGCTGCTGCGGTTTTACGAGGTGGATGGGGGCCGCATCACCCTGGATGGGCTGGATCTACGGGAGCTGGATCCCGGCGATTTGCGTCAGGCGGTGGGGCTGGTCAGTCAGGATGTGTTTTTGTTCCATGGCACCGTGGCGGAAAACATCGCCTACGGCACCTTTGGGGCGACGGCAGCGCAAATCGAGCAGGCGGCCCGCATTGCTGAGGCCCACGAGTTTATTGCCACCCTGCCCCAGGGCTACGACACCATCGTCGGGGAGCGGGGCCAGAAGCTGTCGGGGGGGCAGCGGCAGCGACTGGCGATCGCCCGCGCCGTCCTCAAGAACCCGCCGATTTTGGTGCTGGACGAGGCTACCTCCGCAGTGGACAACGAGACCGAAGCCGCCATCCAGCGCTCCCTGGAGAAAATCACTCAGGATCGGACCACCATCGCGATTGCCCATCGCCTCTCCACCATTCGCAATGCTGATGCCATCTATGTGATGGAGCAAGGGCAACTGGTGGAATGGGGCACCCATGAGGAGCTGTTAGAGCGCAACGGGTTATACGCCAGTCTTTGGCGGGTGCAGATGGGGATCAAGCGTTAAAGCCCGGTCTTCTTGGCTGTTATTCTCATTAAGCCACGACTATTGCAAAGAACTCTTGACTCGGTTATCATTCTCAATAAGTGCTTCTTGTTGATTATTGATCCCCGACCTATGGCGACCTACACTCCCACGGCAATGAAGGCTGAGCTGAATGAGCGGGGATGGCGCATGACTCCCCAGCGAGAAATCATTCTGGAGACCTTTCAGAACTTGCCGAAGGGAGATCACCTCAGCGCTGAGGAACTGTGTGAATTGATGAAGGAGAAGGGAGAGCCGATTAGCCTCTCGACCATTTATCGCAACGTCAAGCTGATGGCCCGCATGGGCATTGTCCGGGAGCTGGAACTGGCGGAAGGCCAAAAGCGCTACGAAATCAACCAGCCCGCCCCCCATCACCATCACCATTTGATCTGCGTCCGCTGCAACAAGACCATTGAGTTTCGCAATGACTCCGTGCTCAAGGTCGGGGCTAAAACCGCTCAGAAATCGGGCTATCAACTGCTCGATTGCCAACTGATGATCCACGCCGTCTGCCCCACCTGCCAGCGATCGATCACACCTTTGTAAGGGAGTTTTGATTCATAAGGCTTACAGCGTTTCCCAAAAAATTACAGTGTGTTTTAACCGTTAGCCCTGAGCCTGTCGAAGGGCGACTGCAATGCTGTAGTGGTAGGGGCTTCGACAAGCTCAGCCCACACGGGGATCGACTGTGAATTTCCAGGCCAGCTCCCCGCTCCCTCGCTCCCTAGGCCCCTTGCTCCCCCGCACGCTACTCCCCATCCTGCTCCCGCTGATCTTGAATCGCCTGGATGGCCAGCAGCAGTTCCTCTTCCTCGACTTCAAACGCGTCCTCTTCCACATCCCCCATGTCGAAGGCCAGTTGTAGGGTGAGTAAGCGCTTTTGCAGCACTTCTAACGCGTCGGTTTCCCCCTCCGCCTGTTCTAAAATTTTCTCGGCAATCCAGGTGACCCCCGTGAAGGGACCGGTGATCGGGGCGAGTAGTAAACGCAGAATCATCGGATTTGCCTCCTGTAAGTCCATGGATTATGGCCCTGGTCGATTCACCTCGGACCGAGTCCTGTAGGCGATCGCTTTCCCCAGGGCTTTATGCTGTTTAGGGTCAGTCTAATGCCATGCCGCCCATGTCCCCTTCCGGTGTTGCGCTCCCCAAATCTGCTCCGCCCCGCCTCAACCTGTTCACCATGTTCCGGTTGGGGCTGTTTCAGATGGGCTTGGGGCTGCTGTCGATACTCACCCTGGGGATATTGAACCAGGTGCTGATTTCAGAGCTGAAGATCCCGGCCTTGCTGGCTTCGGGGGCGATCGCCATGTATCAGTTTGTTTCCCCAGCGCGGGTGTGGTTTGGGCAAATGTCTGATGCCAAACCCTTTTGGGGCTATCACCGCACCGGCTATGTGTGGCTGGGGCTGGGCTTGCAGGCCATCTGTCTGTTTATGGCCATTCAAGTGGTGTGGCCCTTGGGGGCCAGTGCCGCCGCAGGTTGGAGCCCCACCACCACCGCTTGGCTCGGGGTGCTAGCGGGCACCTTGGCCCTGTACGGTCTGTGCATTAGCGTCTGCTCGACTCCGTTTGCCGCCCTGTTGGTGGATGTCTCTGACGAAGACAACCGCTCTCAACTGGTGGGGATCGTCTGGGCGATGCTGATGGTGGGGATTGTGGCGGGGGCGATCGCAGGGGAGAAAATGCTGGAGGGGATTAGCCCTGAGACCTTACAAGCCTCGATCACCCAGCTCTTTATCATCTTTCCCCTGGCGGTGGTGGCCTTGGGGATCACCGCCACCTTGGGGATCGAGAAGCGTTACTCCCGCTTTAGCAGTCGCTCGACCTTGGCGGGCCGTGAAGACCAAATCACCTTTAAGCAGGCCCTACAGGTGCTGACCGCTTCCCGCCAGACCGGAATTTTCTTTGGGTTTTTGCTGGTGATGACCATCAGCCTGTTTTTGCAGCAGCCGGTGCTAGAGCCCTACGCCCGTGAGGTGTTTGGCCTCACCTTAGGCCAAAGCGCTGGCCTGAATCAGTTTTGGGGCTACGGCATTTTGATGGGCATTGCCCTGGCGGGGTTTTGGATCGTGCCCCGGCTGGGAAAGCGCCGCACCGCTATGGTGGGCTGTCTATTTAACGCCGGTTGTTTTGTGCTGATCATTTTGTCCGGAGCCACCGGGGACCCCACTCTCGCTCCGCAGTGCGGTAATGCTGTTTGGTCGTTGGCCTCGAGGATTTTGACCAATAGCGCTGTC
>JAAUQE010000344.1 GCA_012032425.1 Leptolyngbya sp. RL_3_1
GCCCGCCGGAGTGAAATCCAAGCCTTAACCGCTTCGGCCCAGGGCTGGTTTGCCTCCTTTCATCGGCTGGATGCACTGCTGGAAGCGATTCGTGCCCGCCAGAAGCTCGATCAGCTCCAGAATCCTGACCCCGCTTTACGTCGGGAAGTGGATGACGTGCTGCACAAAATCATTTTTGGCATTAATGAAGTTAACCGCTTAAGTGGCCATCAAGGGGCGATTCGGGCTGTGGCCTATCGTCCCGACGGTGAGCAGATTGCCTCGGCCAGTGCCGATGGCACCCTGAAGCTCTGGCAACCCGATGGCACGCTCTTAACAACCTTGTCGGGGCATGATCGCAGGGCGGATGCCATTGCCTTTAGCCCTGGGGGCGATCGCTGTTTTCAGGGGGGGGCGACAACCGTCTCAAAGTCTGGGATACCAGGACGGGGGATGAGCTACAGCACTGGGAGGGCGGCGCTGGGATTATTAGTCTGGCCGTCAGCCCCCAAGGCGATCTGCTGGCCTCGGGGGATATCGATGGGCAGATCAAACTTTGGCGACCAGATGGCACGCTGGTCCGCACGTTCTCGGGCCATGGGGCGATGGTGCGATCGTTGGCCTTTGATCCGGATGGCGAGATTTTGGTCTCTGCCAGCGCCGACAGCACTCTCAAAGTCTGGGATCCCCAGGGGAATGCCGATGGCTTAATCAAGACATTGACGGGACATACGGCCACAGTAACAGATGTGGTGTTTAGTCCCGATGGCCGTCGCTTTGCTTCATCCAGCACCGACCAGACCATCCGTCTCTGGAGCCGGGACGGTGACAGCTTGAATACTTTGGCGGGCCATCGCGCCGCAGTGGCCACGGTGCGGTTTAGCCCTGACGGCCAAATGCTGGTCTCCAGCAGTGACGATCATGACGTGCGGTTTTGGCGGATGAATGGCGAACCGATTTTGGCCTACTCCGGCATTACGGCGGTCGGTTCGGAAATCGCCTTTAGCCCTGACGGCCAGTATTTAGCGTCCTCCGGCGGTGGTGAAGATCGGGCTGTGGTGCTGTGGCGGCTGAACTCGCCGCTGTATTCGGTGTTCAGCGGTCATCAGTCCTCGGTGATTGCGATCGCCATCAGCCCCGATGGGCAGACCTTGGCCTCCACCAGCTCCGATCGCACCATCAAACTCTGGCAACCCGATGGCACCCTGCTGCGAACCCTGGAGGGCCACCAAGCCCCAGTGTTGGACGTTGACTTTAGTCCAGATGGCCAAACCTTAGTCTCTAGCAGCATGGATCGCACCGTCCGCCGTTGGCAACTGATGGTACGCCCCTGGGTGAGGCTCGTTCTGGGGCTGGCTCAGTCGCCTTTAGCCCCGATGGACAGGCGATCGCCGCCACCTCAATGCAGCCGGTCATCCAGATCTGGCAACCTGATGGCCCTGAGCTAGTTACCCTGACTGGCCGCAGGAGCCCCGCCATCAGCTTGGCCTGGAAGCACAGCGGTGACCAACTGGCTTCTGGGGGCAGAGATAACACGATCAACCTTTGGGACTTCCTGACCGGGGCGTTGATCACTTCCCTAGCGGAACATACCGCCCCCATTCGAGATCTGGCCTTTAGTCCCGATGACCAGCTTCTGGCCTCTGCCAGCGAGGACCACAGGGTGAAGCTTTGGGATCTTTCGTCGGGATCACCGACCCGAGCGTTAACGACCCTGATGGGCCATACCGATCAGGTGAATGATGTGACCTTTTCTCCGGCGGCGATCGCTGCCGCCTCACAGCAACCGCTGCTGGCTTCCGCCAGCGTTGATAAAACGATTAAGCTATGGACTTTAGACGGAGCGCTCGTCACAACTTTGGATCGCCATACCGCCAAGGTTCAAGAGGTAGTGTTTAGTCCCGATGGTCGCCTGCTCTTTTCGGCCAGTGGCGACAATACCGTGATCCGCTGGGATCTAGACGCGATTTTGCAGCTCGACCCGCTGGATTATGCCTGTGACTGGGTGCGCAACTATCTCAAAACCAGCCCGACCCTCAGCCCAGGAGATCGCCAGCTTTGTGAACCGTAATGTTGCCGTTAGGAAGACGTAATAAGACGATGTAGGTTGCGGTTGCGGCACGAAACCCAATGCGCCAATTCAAGAATGAAGTGCAACACCTAGAACCCTTTCTATAAGGGGCTCATAGGATAGTCTGATGTTTACCACAACTGGCTGTGGTGCATCGGGGTCGGGCCTTACCCCTCGCTTGGCGGGTACTGGAACACGAGAGCGCCTCCGTCGCGTTTAGCGACTATCAGCAGTTGCTTACTGACGCGGCTAAATACCTTCCGGCTGGCATCAAGGTAATTTTGCTGGCGGATAGAGGCTTTATCCACACCGAACTGATGCAGATGGCGATGGGGCAACTGGGCTGGCACTATCGAATAATGCCTTCGGCAACGCTGCGCGAACGCCTCAAAAGCTCCACCTGGGTTTGGCGTGCCCATAAAGGGTGGCATCAACTCAAGGACTTCCACTTTGCTCGGGGGGAGGCGCGTTGCTTCCACAACGTCAAGATACATAAGACCCAATGGTATGGACCGGTTCACCTCATCTTTGGCCGCAATAACGTCAATGGTGAGTTTTGGGCCATTGTCAGTGACGAGACAACCAATCTACAAACCTTTCGTGAATATGGTCTGCGCTTTGATATTGAGGAGGCATTTCTCGATGACCAGTCTAATGGCTGGAATTTACAGAAGAGTGAAATTCGCTCTGTTTGTGACTTATCGCGGCTCTTTTTTATCCTGGCAGTGGCTACGCTCTATGTCACGGCTCAAGGGATGGCTGTGGTTGAGTCGGGGCGGCGGCGTTGGGTCGATACTCATTGGTTTCGTGGCAATAGCTATTTTCGCATTGGCTTCGAATGGGTCAAGGCGGCTTTGCAAGAAGGGTGGCGACTGGTTCAGCAGGTTCGTTTCTTGCATAATCGTGATCCTGAACCGGCGATGGCTTCGAGAAGGCAGCATCAACAAACGAAGCAGAGACTGGAGTTTAGGGTGTGCTCGTTTGCCTACCAACCTGATTGACTTTTGTCAGTCAACCAGGTGTTAGCGCTGTAGTCATTGAGAAAATCAAACAACACCTTCAGCAGTACCACAGTCCAGAACAACTCTGCGGACGACTCAAGCGAGACGGCTTTGAGTCCCCCAGTCATGAAACCCTTTATCAAATGCTCTATGCCAATCACCAAGGCTTAGGGACCTACCAGCAGTACCTTAGACAAGCTCATAAGCGGCGACAACGGCGCAAAGGTATCTACGCAAAGCGGGGTGCTATTCCAGGCCGTGTGGGCATTGAGCATCGCCCTGCCGTGGC
>JAAUQE010000345.1 GCA_012032425.1 Leptolyngbya sp. RL_3_1
GGATGTCCCCAGCGCCTACGGGGTTTCCCTGGTGCGGGGGTTGATGGCGATGCTGGGTAATCTGGGGCTTTTGGGGCTGATGGTGCGGCTCTGCCCCAAGGGGGCGGAGGGGTTTACCTATGCGCTGATGGTGTCGGTGTCGAATTTGGCGGCGAGTCTGGGGCTGGTGATCGGCGGGCAGCTCTATGATTGGGGGCTATCGTTTGGGCTGGTGGCGATGATCGGGGCGGGGTATACGGTGTTGTGTGGTGGGGCGATCGTGCTCAGGGGGCGATCTTCCGCCAGCCATTAAGATTAAAGGGCGCAGCCAACTAAGCCTCAAAAAATAAGGGTCGCTTTATGGTTCAAGCACCGACTAAACATTGACATTGGCAGAATTTCTAGCTCTCCCAGAAACGACCCCTGCCAGTGAATATGTTGACGCAGAGATTATCCAGAAGCCGATGCCCCAAGGTGAACACAGCACATTGCAGGGTGATTTAGTAACGGCTTTGAATGGGGCGCTAAAGCCGTCGAAGATCGGTCGCGCTTATCCAGAGCTTCGCTGTACTTTTGGCGGGCGTTCGATTGTGCCGGATGTGTCCGCTTTTCTTTGGAGTCGAATTCCTCGACGGGCCGATGGTCGGGTTGAAAATGTCTTTGACATTGCTCCAGATTGGATGATCGAAATTCTGTCGCCCCAACAAAGCCAAACCAAGGTGATTCGCAACATTTTCCATGGTCTCGACCACGGCACAGAGATGGGCTGGTTAATTGACCCAGAGGAGTCTTTTGTCTTTGTGTATGGCGCTGATAAATCGGTGCAGGGCTTTGGGGATCTAGATGCAGTTTTACCGGTGCCCAATTTTGCCAAAGCTATCCAGCTTCCGTTGGGTGAAATGTTTGCTTGGCTACGAGATTAGAGGGCGATCTCGACCCTTCCTATCCAAAGGGAGTTAGCAGCAAAACACAACTGTCCCTGGGATCTGGAAGTGATGGGACGATTACCGCAAAATTTCACCGATTGATGTGGTTGGGAATTGCTAGGGTGTAGTTTTGTTCTATACAGATTTGCTTGAGTTTGCCCAGAGCCATACTCAAATTTGCCGAATTGGAGCTTAGGGCTGGGGTTTCAGAAGCGATCGCAACTAAAGAATCGTCAGGTAGGTATCGACTGAGGTTTCGGGTAGTAATTTAAGGGTTTGATTTTGCAGATCCAGTTCAATGCCGAGGGCTTCTAACGGAATCACCCCTAGCAGGGCATTTTGGCCACCGGGAAGTTCTAAACATTCAAAGTTTCCTTCTCGCCCCAGCAGGGACAAATGGGCGTCTTGAAAAATGCGCGCTGTGCTCAACCCATTGGCTGTAGAAACGTCTACCTCACGCAGGAGGTCGAGCCCAAGCTGGGCGATCGCGACGGCGGGTAAACATAGGGTCGTCGCTCCGGTATCTACCAACACCTGTTCAATCGTTACACTTCTGACGGCTTCTGCTGGAATCAATCCCTGCTTGGCATTGGCCTGATCAATGCGATTGGTAATAGTCAGCGTAGTCAGGATTTTACCCATCTGTTCGGTAGACATCGGATTAGCTCCCGGTACTCTATCACCATTGTAGGGGGGGAATGGGGCGCAATTGTGCTGCCAATGGACCGCCCACCGCCCCACTCAACCCCAACACCCATTGGGTTATCCGGGCTGGGGCTGGGGCGATGGTCTCCGACCGGCCAAGGGCGATCGCCTTTGCACTGCTAACGCGCTATGGGCCTCGGGTGTCGTTGCTGGGGTTAGCGATGGCCAGAGGCCGGTCCCTCGGGACCATCGCGGCGGGGGCCTTGGCCACGATGAGTCTGGCGTTTATGCAGGATGTCGCCAGTGCCTACGGGGTGTATCTGGTGCGGGGGTTTATGGCGATGCTGGGTAATCTGGGGCTTTTGGGGCTGATGGTGCGGATTTGCCCTCGGGGGGCGGAGGGGTTTACCTATGCGCTAATGGTGTCGGTGTCGAATTTGGCGGCGAGGCTGGGGCTGGTCATCGGCGGGCAGCTCTATGATTGGGGGCTATCGTTTGGGCTGGTGGCGGCGATCGGGGCGGGGTATACGGTGTTGTGCGGTGGGGCGATCTCGCTCAGGGGGCGACCTTAGGCAATCTCCTGCGATTAAAATAAGTTCAAGGGTGAGGCCAACTAGCCCAAGGCCAGAAATGTACCCAACGGCAGGATGCTAAAACGATGACTTCGGCCCAAGCTCAGCCCTATCTCAAGCCTGAACAGTATTTAGCGGCTGAGAAGGCTAGCCGGATCAAACATGAATACATTGATGGCCAAGTCTATGCGATGGCGGGAGCCAGTGATGCCCATGTGATGATTGTGGCGAATCTGACGGCCCTGTTAAGGCCCCATTTAAGGGGGACGACCTGCCGGTTATATCCGACCGATATGAAGGTGCAAATTCGCTCTCGCAATTGCTACTACTATCCTGATCTGTTGGTGACCTGTGATCAACGGGATCGGGAAAACACGTATTACAAGCATTATCCCAAAATCATTATTGAGGTGCTGTCTGAGGGGACTGAGGCTTTTGACCGGGGGGATAAGTTTGAGGACTACAGCGAGTTGGAAACACTCCAAGATTATGTTCTAGTCAGCCAAGATCGGTGTCGCGTTGATTATTTTCAGCGCAATCAGGATGGGGTGTGGTTTTTGACGCGCTATCGGGCTGGAGATCGGGTTTGTTTTGCGAGTTTGGCGTTGGATTGTGCGATCGCAACAATTTATGAGGATGTGGTTTTGGCTGCTTGAGCAAAAGTGCGATCGCTCCCATTACCGTTGATGAAATTGGGGGGCGATCGCGTTTGGGCTGTTGACCCGATATCGGCCTCGGGTGTCGTTGTTGGGGTTGGAGATCGCGGCGGGAGCCTTGGCGACGCTTTTTTCAATGTCGTTGCGGGCGTAGATGCCACACACGTGCCCCGATGGCGGCACCGGAATCTCGAGGGGCCGACTGCGGTCACCGGGACGAGCATCGGGGTTTTGCACCACGATCCACGGGTGATAAAGCGCCGCGTGATCGCTGTCCATGGTGGCGCGAATGTTGCGAATCTGGCCCACCGTTTGCGCTTGAGGTCCATCGAGCACGGCGATGCGATATGCCCCGCGGCGCTCGGCGTGCCGACCAGTTCGGTGCGAATGGCCTGAGCTTGAACTGAGGTACTCGAGCCCGGGGGCAGCGATGATGGAGATACCGTCGATGGCGTCGAGTGCGTCGAGGGCTTCACGGTAACGTTCGGCACTCGGGTCGCTGCCGTCGGTGCCGTTGCCCAAGCGAAACACGCTGCGACCTTGCGAGTCGGCGCCCGCGTGA
>JAAUQE010000155.1 GCA_012032425.1 Leptolyngbya sp. RL_3_1
GCCAGCTTGTCACCTTGGCCACCCACCCCGCCCCGTAATCCGCGTTGGGAAGGGGTTTATCTCTTTGAGGTGGTTGTTGCCCCAGCCGGAGACCTGAATCGGCCTCACCGAGCCGGGACAGCGCGGCTACAGATCTACAGCAGCGATAGCGATCCCCTGGTGAATTAAACCCCATCCCACTTGAAAACTTGAGTTTTTACCGTAGGCCGAACGATACGTTTGGGTGGGGTCAGAGTTTAGGCGCGCTAAATAGATTACTCAGGAACGGCGCTGGCGGCTTCCACGATGGGGACATTGCCCCGACCATGATCGGTCTTGACCCATTTCAGCCGTTTGGGGCGAATCGCCATGCGCAGGGTGACCGTGGCCACAACCACCAGCCAGTGGCCCATGTAAATCGACCCTGCACCGCATGCAAGATCCGGCTAAACCAAGACGTGGCTTGGCTCAGCCGCAGGCCGTTTAACATGCCGATCGCCGAAAAGGCTAAGGCAATACTAGTGACCGGCACCAGCATGGGAGGGCGATTCCGGGCGATTGCCAAAGCCAAGTCGGGCACGGCCATGGTCGGGATCGCATACTGAATCATCCCAAACATCATTAAATCGGAGAGCTTGCGCCATCCCAGACGGCTGGGGGTGAGCAACTGCCAGTAGTCTAAGTAGCGCTGATAGCCCCCCTCAGCCCAGCGATTGCGTTGATGCCACAGGGCCATCAGATTCGTCACGCCCTCCTCAGCCACCGTTGGGAAAAACACCACCGGAATCGACCACCCGGTTAAATGCAGCCGAAAGGTCAGATCCAAATCGTCAGTAATGGTGGCTTCATTCCAGCCGCCAAACTGCTCTAGGGCGGATCGCCGCACAAATTGACCATTGCCCCGTAATTCCCCTAATCCCCCTTGTCCGACCCGCTTAAGCTGGCAGTAGCCGTCGAACGCCATTTCTGCGGCTTGGCCTCGGGTCCAGAAGTTGGTGCCAGCATTGGCGATCTCCTTACGCACCTGCACTGCCCCCACCTGTTGCTGCTGAAAGAGCGGTACCACTCGCAGCAGCAGATCGGCTGGGACTTGGGCATCGGCATCAAAGACCGCCAGTACATCACCCTGGGTTTGAGGCCAAACTTGGTTCAGCGCCCCTGACTTGCCCCCCGTCGCAGTTCCGTCCCGGTGAGTGACATGGACATTGGGGTATTGGTCTGCCAATTGATCTAACTGCTCGCCCGTACCGTCATCGCTGTTGTCATCGATCATCCAGAGGTCATAGCGCTCAGACGGATAATCCAGGTTGGCTAGGGCTTTGACCAGACGGGTAATGACGGCGACTTCATTTTTGGCGGCCACTAAAATCGAAATCCGGGGCCATTGGTTCACGTCGTCAGCCCAGGCTGCTACGACCCTCTCCGCCCTTGCCTTGCCCGGTAGCGTCATCTCCGCCAGCGTCGTGGCGCTCGGTAACGCCTCCGGCAGGGGATGCGTCCTGGCAAATAACAACAGGTTAAATAAGTAGGCTCCGGTCCCCAGGGTAAAACCCAATACGAGCCACCCTCCCCAAACCCACAGATGCATAACGAATACGATGCTCCAAAGGCTGCTGAGGGCGATCGCTGCCTTCAAGCGTCTAGAACCACCCCGCTGATCAAGGGGCTGCCATGGTTCAATGTCCTGGGGGTGCCCTGGGGATGTTTTCGACTGAGTTGTATGGGTCATATTCAGTCCCTAAACCAAATTTCTATCAATCAAATCTCTACGCAATGTTTTGTTCGGGTATGCCTGGGGATCAGCCACCCAGCGACGGTTCTCGATCCCGCTCTAGAATTTGGCTAGGGGAGGCATTATTGTTTGTTGTCTGGAGATCAAAACACAAGTGTGTTGAAAAATGAGTCACCGGGTATGCTCTAGGGGAATTGAATATTATTAACGGCTGGAGCTATGGGGATGCCGCAAAGCCTTGCCAAGCAAAACCCAGGTCAAGCCTCAAACCCTTGACCGGATTTTGATTCGGCCCGAAGGCGATCCACCGGTGAGGCTCAAGCCGAGGATTTCTCTCAATCATCCTAGCGGTTTGAGGCCTGATCTAGGTGGGGGGCTCTTCTAAAGGCATCAACACAGCCAGCCTGTACTATCACGGGTGGCATGCTTGAGTCTCTCAAGGGATAGTCTCGGGAACGATACGTTCAATTCGACCCACCAAATCGACCAGCTCACTGATGGCCTAGGTCATTGGGCTGGTAGTTGTGACACGTTCAATGGGAGCCATGACGATTACCTTCGATGAAATCAAGCCCGCGACAAAGCAAGATATTGGCGTTTATTTGCCCTATTACCAAGGCACCAAACGCAATGCTTTGCCCTACGCTATCGGTCTCTATAAACAAGGCAATTTAGAGGGAGAACGCATCATTGAGGGGGGAGACAGCATCCCTTTCTTGGCGACCTGGAATGTCTCAACCTTACCGGCGGATCTGACTCGGTGCCGTCTACAGTTTGATGATGACGCTGATTTAAGCTACGAAATCACCCTGGCGACCTTTGAATTTGTAGATTATCTCTTTGACGTGGTTGTCGCCCTACGCCAGAAGCGGGCGGCGGACTTTTCTAAAGGGTTTTATCGAAAACTGCTGCGCCTGGATGATTAGCTCGCTGGTCGGGCCGCGCCACGGTTGGTGGCACAATGAAAAGAAAGTGCTTGTTTACGTTGCGGTGAGGATTAAACGGCGTGCCCAAATCAACCCAGTATGTCTTGATTGGGTCGACAGAGCCCCATAGTGGTAAGTCGGCGATGATCTTGGCGATCGCTTCCCAGCTGATGGAGCAGGGTCTCAAGGTTGCCTATGGCAAGCCCCTCGCCACTGTGGAAACCCCCACCCAGGCAGGCGTCCCCGTCTGTGCTGATACTGACCTCAACTTTATTCCAGAAGTTCTGTCACTCCCCGCAGCGGCTTGCCTCCCCACCCTGCTCTGCCTAGACGACGATGCTATCATCGCCCAGTTACACCAAGGCGGGACGACAAATTTTACGGAAGCCCTACATCAATATCGCCAGCGGGCTGGAGAAAATGTGGCCCTGTTGGAGGGACCCGCACCTTAGAGCAGGGCGCACTGGTGAAGCTGGCGCTGCCCGACATGGCCAGGGCTTTAGATGCATCAGTGCTTTTGGTGATGCGGTTTAACTCGCGCCAAATGGTGGATGAAATCCTCTCGGCTCAGCAACGCTTAGGCAATAGGCTGGTGGGAGTGGTGATTAATAGTATTCCTGAGGCCGACCAAGCGTTTGTGTCAGGGCAAGTCGTGCCCTACTTAGAAGCCCAAGGTATTGCGGTGTTAGCCGCCTTACCTCAAATGCCCTACCTCCAAGGGGTCCGGGTGAGTGAATTAGTGGGTCGCTTAGATGCGGAGGTTTTGTGCTGCGATAACCACTTAGACCTGGTTGTCGAGAGCCTTAAAATTGGCGCAATGAATGTCAATTCGGCGCTGCGATTTTTTCGGCAGGGTATCCATCAGGCGGTGGTGACGGGGGGCGATCGCCGCGATCTGCAAATTGCCGCCTTAGAAACCTCCACCCATTGCCTGATTTTGACCGGGCAGATTCCCCCCACTGACGACGTGATTACGCTGGCGACAGACAAAGAGATTCCAGTGCTGTCAGTGGTCACCGATACCCTGACGACCGTAGAGCGGATCGATACGCTATTTGGCCAGGTTCCCCTCAACAACCCCGACAAAGTTCCCCTTGTGCAGGAAGTCTTCGCCGAGCATTTAGATCTGAGTCGCTTGATGGCGTTATTGGCGATTGACCCGCCCGCTTTGGCCAAGGCAGCAGTTTCCTAAGCGTTGCTTGGGTTTGACGGGATCAGTCCTAAATCCCATAGGCTGATACAATGAGCGCGTCGTTGACATCCTTGTATCTCCGTTGAGCCAGTCTATTGAAGCCCCCTTGGAAACGCCTAAGGCTGATGTTTTTTTGCAAGAGCTTGCTGCGATTCAACAGTCAGGCTCTAAGCGCGTCGCCATTTTAGGATCGCGCCATGTTCCCATTACCCATCAAAAGCTGATTGAGCTGATGAGCTATGCGCTGGTCATGTCGGGCAACACGATTTTGACCTCAGGGGCAACGGGTACGAACTCTGCCGCTATTCGCGGAGCCATCCAAGCTGATCCCAACTTGTTGACGGTGATTCTGCCCCAAAGCCTGGACAAGCAACCCCAGGAGTCTCGTGATCAGCTAGAGCAGGTGATGCACCTAGTCGAAAATTCGACTAATGATTCTCTATCGTTAGCGGAAGCCAGCGCCCTCTGCAATCAGGAAATCATCTCTCGCTGTCAGCAGCTGATCTGCTTTGCCTTTCACGATAGTCACACCCTATTGCAAACCTGCCAGGACGCTGAAGATCAGCGCAAAATTGTGACGCTGTTTTATTTTGATTAGGATTTACCGCATTTTTTTGCCTGGTGAGGTATGGTCGATATCCTGGCAGCAAGGGTTTCACGGCTATTTTTTACCTCAGTAGCTTCAAAAACGCTGTATTTCGATTTGGGGATCGTTTGAGTCATGAATAGTTTGTTTTCTGGAGCAGCGCCGATACCGGGCCTGCTCCTCTGTTGTTTGGTGCTGGCCGCCATATTGATTTATGTGCCCTTTGTGGTGGTGGCGATCGCCCGTTTTCAAGTGGGTTACGACCAATCGGCCCCTCGCGCCCTGTTCGATAAGTTGCCGCCCTATGCACAGCGAGCAACTTGGGCGCACGAAAATAGCTTTGAAGCCTTCAGTCTGTTTGCCCCAGCCGTATTGGCTGCTTACGTCACCGGACAAAACTCCACTCTGGCGCTCGGGGCGGCCATTGCCCATTTAGGGGGGCGCTTGTTTTACAGTCTGTTTTATATCCTGGATATACCGCTGTTGCGATCGCCCATGTATGCGATCGCGGCCCTTGGAACCTTTACCCTATTAATCATGGCTTGTCGCTCGGCCTTAGCCTAAGGGGCTGCTTCTGGGTTCTCAGCACCTTTCCGTTACGCTATCGATAGGCCACCAAGGTTTGGTAGGTTGTACGGACGGTACATCATTCCTCCGGGCTTGCTTCAGTGCGGATGGATTGAACGCAATTATTCACTACTCTGTACATCATGGCTTCTAGTTACTCCTTTGACGTGGTCAGCGATTTTGATCGGCAAGAATTGGTCAACGCCCTCGATCAAACCCGACGGGAACTTGAAACCCGCTACGATCTCAAAGGCAGTAAGACCACCCTCGATCTGAGCGAAGACACGATTACCATCGAGACTGACGGCCAGCTAACTTTGCAAGTGTCCACACCATCCTGCAAACCAAGGCCGCGAAACGTAACCTATCCCTAAAGATTTTCGAATTTGGTGCCACTGAGTCAGCCAGCGGCAGTCGGGTTCGTCAGGTGGTCACCCTGAAAAAAGGCATTGACAAAGAGATCGCCAAGCAAATTACCAAGCAACTGCGCGACCAATTCAAGAAAGTGCAGGGTTCCATTCAAGGCGATGCCGTACGGGTAACCGCGAAGTCAAAAGATGATTTGCAAGCGGCGATCGCCCTACTCAAAGCGGAAGAGTGGCCCGTGGCCCTGCAATTCACCAACTATCGATGATGGCGGTTCATGCCTTCTAACGCCTCTGCACCCCAGCGAGGCATCCTGCCTATTTGAGATGACGCAGCGGGGCTTCAGTACATCACCTTAAATTCTGGGTCATCCATAGGGCGGTGGTGTCGTACCCCAGTTTTCGATACAGGGCCAGCGCTGCGGCATTATCGGCAAAAACCTGGAGACCCAACTGCTGATCGCCTCGGGCAATCGCCCAGGCTTGCGCCTGCTGTAGCAGGGCAGTAGCAATGCCCCGACGCCGGTACTCAGGGGCAACATACAGCAGCAAAATACAGCCATACCGATTTCCCTGATGGGGCGCGATCGCGTTACCCAGCCAGAGACAAGCCACCGGTGCAGCCAAGCCCTGCTGCGGTACCACCCACCAAAGGGGTGCATCATCCACAAAATGCGTCTGGACAGTTTGGGTGAGGGCTGCTAATCGACAGTCATGACCCTGTTCGCCGTAGGCTAGCGCCATAAACTGCACCAGGCGATCCCGGTCTCGGCGCGTGCCATGCTGTAGGTGATATCCCGCCAGTGCAAAAGGAGCGGGGGGGTGAGACGGGCAGATCACCCCAGGACACTCAGAACAGGAATGCTAGCTAAGTCAGATCCCGCTGTGGCGGTATCCAAAGCTGCTGGTGAGATGGCTTTGTCTAAGGGCTCTTCAATGGGGGCCGGGGCCATCATGTCACTGGGCAAAAAGATGCGGGCGCTGACAGCCACCATCGCCACCACAAAGGTCAGCACAATTAGTAAGGGAGCAACGTAGGCGCGAAGAAAAGCCATGGGTTTGGATGCAAACGGGTAAAACCAGGAATCACAATTCGTAATATCCCTTCTCTATCCTACAGGGCATCCCTTTCCCCCGATCGCGATCACACTTGAGCATAAGCGCAGTCTGATCGGGGTGACCTGAGCCTAGTCTTGGGCAAGCGCCTTGATCAAGCCAGGGTGAATGCAGCGCTAGCAGGGCCATACCGAGAATCGTTGGCAACTAATCAGAAAGGGTTAAGAAGGGCGATTATCTGTGATAGGATTAGCAATCGTGGATGGCGGGTCGGTGCCCGAGTGGTTAATGGGGGCGGACTGTAAATCCGCTGGCTACGCCTACGCTGGTTCGAATCCAGCCCGGCCCACCACGACATCAGCCCATGTAGCTCAGCGGTAGAGCACACCCTTGGTAAGGGTGAGGTCATGAGTTCAATTCTCATCATGGGCTTCTTGATGTAATTTTCTTTGAAAAACGAACTATAGGCCAAAAGCCAGCGATAATAGCGCTGACTTTTTGATTGAGTCTCTCAAACTTTGCCTGCGGCTCGGCGCAAAGTTAAACGCCCTCTTGTTTTAATCCAGACCTCGCGTATGCCGCGATTGCGCCGCGTCTGGTCTTTGACAACGCTGGTTTCGGTTACCCTCAATTCAGCCTCAATGCTGTCTTTGCCCTTAGGAGTACCCTGTTATGACCGTCGCCGCGATCGCCGCCCTACTCTATGGCGTTTTAGCTTTGGCTGGCGGCTGGATGGGCTATCAACAGGCGGGTAGTAAAGTCTCCCTGATTTCTGGAACCCTCACGGGTATCCTGTTGCTGCTCGCCAGCCTGGGCTTGTGGCAAGGGCAGGGCTGGGGCCTCTGGCTGGGGATCGCGGTGACGGTGCTGCTGCTAATAACCTTCGTGGTGCGCCTGATTAAAACCCGCAAAGTTATGCCTGCTGGGCTCATGGTCACTGCCGGAATTGTGACTTTGATTGTGCTACTGACCGGGGTGGCCTAGCCCCCCACCGCTTCCTGGCAGGATTGTTAAAATTGAGACCAGCATGGCCCTCTTCCTCCATGGATTTTTTTGGCTTCCCTCTAGCGCCCTAAGACGAGTTAAGACACTGTGGTCATTTTGGATTGGTTGAATTTAACCCTAGGTCCTTTACCTTGGCTGTTGTTGGGACTTGGGTTGCTCGGGATCAGTCTAATGGCCCCCAACCCGATTACCGTATCCCTGGGTTGTGCCGGTCTCGTCACGGCTCTGATTGCCCTCAGCATTCCAGTGTTGGCTAAGCAACTGCTGGTGTGGGCGATTTTGTCGGTAGCCTTTACGTTGATTTTGCGGGGCCTAGTGCCGCGTAATTCCAAAGCCCTCGCCCCCAACCGCTACGCCCGCGTTCTAGAAGTGATTCCCCCCGGTGGGATCGGGCGTGTCTCCTACGATGGCGGCAGTTGGCAGGCTCGCTCTCAAATCAGTGATGGGGAGATCGCTCCCGAAGCCACCGTCACTGTGGTTAGTCGCCAAGGCAATATGCTGATTGTCAGTCCAGTCCCGACCGCCGAAGGCAACTTCTGAAGCCAACCCCGGCCAAAGGGTTTACACTTACTCATCAATCTTGTTTCACCTCGGGCTAGGAGCTTCCCCATGGGTCCTTCCATCTTTGCCATTTTGTCCCTGATTGTGATGGGCTACAGCGTCGGCTCGGTTCGTATTGTCAACCAAGGGACTGAAGCCCTCGTAGAGCGGTTGGGGCGATATCACCGTAAGCTGCTCCCCGGACTCAACTTCATCGTCCCCTTTATGGACACGATTGTGCTGGAGGAAAGCGTGCGGGAGCGGCTGCTGGATGTGCAGCCCCAACCCGCTATCACCAGCGATAACGTCTCCCTGGACGTGGATGCGGTGGTGTATTGGCGAGTTTTGGATTTAGAGCGCACCTATTACTCCATTGAGGACGTAGAAGCGGCAATTCGGGAGTTGGTGATCACCACCTTGCGCTCCAGCGTCGGCACCATGGAGTTTGAGAAGACGTTCTCCTCGCGGAATGAGCTGAATAAAGCCCTGCTCGATATTTTGGATGAGGCCACCGAACCCTGGGGTGTAAAGGTCACGCGGGTAGAAGTGCAGAGCATTCAACCCCCTCAGTCCGTTTTGGATTCCATGCAGCAGCAGCAGGCCGCAGAGCTGAAGCGACGGGCAACGGTCTTAGAAGCGCAGGGGGATCAGGAGGCCACGGTAAAACGGGCTCAAGGTACCGTTGATTCGATTCGGATGCTCTCTGATGTAATGGAGAAAAATAAAGGCTCTCGGGAGATTCTGAACTTTTTGATTGCCCAGCAATATGTTGATGCCAACACCAAGTTGGGTGAAAGCGAAAACTCCAAGGTGGTGTTTATGGATCCCAAGTTCTTGACCGAGGGGCTGGCGGATCTGATGACGTCTCCCAATACGGTTAAAACCAGTGGTCCTGATACCAGCTTCCCGCCCAAGCAAGCTTAGGCTAACCGCTAGTACCGGGCGGCTCAATTGATAGCACTATTGCTGAGGGCAGGGGTGGTTGAGGGGCAAGGGGGCTAGAAACTGGAATCAACCCAAGCATTACAAACCCAAGGCAAGGGGCTTAAGCCCCTTGTTCAATGCTAAGAGTACTAGCTGCAAAGGGGTTCACCCTCTATTGTTTCGTTAAGCGGCCTGGTTACATCGGGTCCCTTGTTAGGATGGGTGGGCTGTTGTCGTTCAAACCATGTCTTCTGCCTCTTTTTCGCCCCCAGCGGTACATTCTGTTCCAGCGTCGGCAACAGTTATGCAACCTTTGCTGGGTCAGTCTTTAGAACAATTGACGGCCTGGGTCACCGGCCAAGGACAACCGGCTTACCGGGGCAAGCAACTGCACCAGTGGATTTACGACAAAGGGGTGCGTACTTTGGGGGACATCACTGTCTTCTCCAAGGCATGGCGGACTCAGATTGAGGCCGTGCCGGTGGGGCGATCGCACCTGCATTTCCGCTCCCAAGCCCCCGACGGCACCATCAAATATCTGCTGCGCCTCCAGGACGGCAACATTATCGAAGCGGTTGGCATCCCCACCGCCAAACGGTTGACCGTGTGTGTCTCCTCTCAAGTGGGCTGTCCCATGGCCTGCGACTTTTGCGCCACCGGCAAAGGCGGGTTTCTGCGGAATCTCGACACCCACGAAATTGTTGATCAGGTGTTGACGGTTCAAGAGGATTTTGGCCAACGGGTCAGCAATATCGTGTTCATGGGTATGGGGGAACCGTTGCTGAATACCGATAGCGTCGTGGCTGCAATTCATTCGTTGAATACGGATGTGGGCATTGGCCAGCGCAACATGACTCTCTCCACCGTGGGCATTCCCGGTCACATTCGTCGCCTCGGGGAGCATCATCTCCAGGTCACATTGGCCGTGAGCCTGCATGCTTCTAATCAGGCCCAGCGTGAGCAACTGATTCCCAGCGCCCGCCAATATCGCCTCGAAGCGCTACTAGCGGAATGTCAGGACTATGTAGCGACCACTGGGCGACGGGTGAGTTTTGAATATATTTTGCTGGCTGGGTTAAACGATCGCCCCGAACATGCGGCTGAACTGGCTGATCGACGTCTGGCGGCTT
>JAAUQE010000346.1 GCA_012032425.1 Leptolyngbya sp. RL_3_1
CAATGGTGGGCGAGGGGAGAAACAGTCAGAACCCTAGATTTGCCGTCTGGCACCCTATCAAGTGGTTAGGAGACTCCTGGAAAAGAGAGTCCCAATCCTGGCGCTGCTCCAGCCCCGAATAGAATCTTGATCCCCCGCCCCCAACCTTCCTGTTTCCAAAGCGAGGAGCCGTTGGCCTGTCTGAGTGACAGGCGCAGTCAACGACCCCAGAGAGGGGTGCCAATCCTGCAAAAGTGATCTAGCGTAGTTTCCCAGTACAATTCCCATACAAACAAAGCAACTTTGGCAAGCTATCAGCCCCCAATCTAAGACTTTAAAATAATGACCGGCCCCCACGATCGCGCTCCATCCAATTCAAGCTCCTCCAACGGCTCCAGCGACCCTCAACCACGGGCTAGCTCCAGCCATGCCACCCACCAGCGGCTACCCAACGAAACCGCTGCTGAATACCAGCAGCGTCGCCAAACTCTAGAGCTAGATGCCGAAGCACGTCGCCTAGAAATCGCCGATCGCCGTGCTAGGGCTGCCCGCACCAACCTCACCGCCAATCGCCTGATCAATGGCGTTTACTTCTTAATTGGGGCTCTGGAAATTCTGTTGGTGTTGCGCTTTATCCTGCGGGCTTCTGGGGCAAATGTTGAAAATTCCTTTGCGGGCTTCATCTACGGTCTTTCTGAGCCCTTTGTTGCCCCCTTTTCAACCCTGTTCATTAGCCCCACTGCCGAAGGCGCTCGTTATATTTTTGATCTCAACCTCCTGGCTGCCATGATCGCCTATGGGATTCTGGGCTTACTAGCAGGTCAGCTAATTCGAGTCTTAGTGGGAGATACCAGTCACCATTAAGGAGCCTCACCGCAGTCCAACGATGGTTCAGAAGGCTGGAGTCTTCAACAGCCGTTTCCCCAGACTACCGGTCCCAATCAGATGGGAGCGCCACGGTGGCAATCAAGGGGCAAATCTCCTTGTCATCTGTCCTAGCCTTAGGAACGTTTGCCCAGCGATCGCGATACCCTTCCAGCTCCAGCTTGAACGCCATCATCTGCTGCACTTGTACCCCCAACTGATTAATCTTTTCATCCAGCAGGGTCTGCACCAATGAACAGGGAGGTTCCCCGCGATCGCAGACTTCTAGAAGCTGTCGAATCTCCTCTAAAGAAAAGCCTAGAGCCTGAGATTGCTTGATGAATTGCACTTGTTGAACAATTTCAAGGCTGTAATAGCGATAGCCGTTCTGGCCTCGCTTGATAGGATGTAACAATTTTAGAGTTTCGTAATAGCGCAACGTACCGACCGAAACGCCGGTCAGCTTCGCAATATCTCCAATTTTTAAGAGAGTCGAGGCTGCCATCGCGATCTCCTCTATTTTTGCGACTCCCCCATGGTAACGATTTCTCCTTGACTCTACAGTCAACTGTAGGGTTTAGCCTGGAATTGCAACACCCAGCGAGGAGAACCCTGTGATGATAGCAACGGGCCTCAATACCGAAACAGTCAGGCTTTATCGCATGTCTAGCCCTGAGCATGAGTGCCCTTGGGGGCTACGCGCTGTCAAGCTACTCAAGGATAATGCTGTTGAGTTTGAAGATCACAAACTGACCTCCCAAACAGAAATTGATGCGTTTAAGGCCCAGCATGAGGTCACGACAACACCTCAAATCTTCTTTGGCAATGAGCGAATCGGGGGTTATAACGACCTCGCCGAGCGCTTTGGTGTACCAGCCGAGAAAGCAGTGTATTCCTACAGTCCTGTCGTTGCACTATTTGGTACTGCTGGGTTAGTGGCTTGGGCTGCGACGCTGGGTATCCCTGGGTTCATGGGGATGGCGCTGGCAATGCTAGCGAATCAAAAGCTGATGGATCTAGAGTCATTTGTGGAAAGCTTTGAAAAGTATGACCTGATTAGCCAACAAGTGAAGCCCTACGGCAAAACCTTTCCGTTTTTAGAGTTGCTGCTGGGCCTGGGGTTCTTGTCGGGTGTTGCCCCTGTCGTAACAGGCATCGGCTCACTTATCCTAGGTACGAGTGGCACAATCTCGGCCTTCAAGGCGGTTTACATCGACAAGCTCAAACTCAACTGCGCCTGCATCGGCGGAAATTCCAACGCTCCGCTGGGAATCGTGAGCGTCTTAGAGAACGCCATTATGGTGGTGATGGGAGCCGTACTGCTGTTTGGCGCAGCTCCGGATATCGCTAGATGGGAAGTCCCCACCAACGCTGACCCCGAGCACATCTCAATTCGGGCTGGACAGGATTACCTGGCTCACATCCATCTGCCGCTCCGGCCACCTTTCGTCAGGAGGCTAGAGCCTCTAACAACCGCCTCTCTGGGCAGAGGCTAGAAACCAGGGCAAGGAGTCTGACGATGGGGAAACCAGCACAGCGCTTAAACGCTCATTACAATGGAAGCTACTCCATCGCAGGGCAATCCCATGGCAAAACGGCGCGTTTTCTCCCCAGGCCGACGTCGGTTTTGCGGCGATCGCCCCTATTCCTCGCATCCCTGGCCCTAGCCGCCTGCCGTCGCCCCCTGGGCCAATCGGGAGATCGCGCTGCGGCGAATGCGGCTCGACCTGTTGCAAGTTCAACTATTTCCCCATCCTCCCAGTCCCTATCCCTCACCCCTGCCTGTGGTGATAGTGCTTTTCCGGGCAGCATCACCCCCGCCCAGACCCCTGGACCGTTTTACAGCCCCAACTCTCCCCAACGCCAGTCCCTGCTAGAAGCCAATACCCCAGGCACGAAGCTGACCCTCACCGGCCAGGTGCTCAGCCCAGATTGCCAGCCCCTGGCCAATTGCCTAGTAGATTTTGGCAGACCGATGACCAGGGCAACTACGATAACGAAGGCGATCGCTGCGGGGTCACCAGTTTACCGACAGCGAGGGACGCTACCGCCTGGAAACCATTGTGCCGGGCCTCTATCCCGGTCGCACCCGGCACCTGCATGTGCTGGTGCAACCGGCGGGCGGTTCTGGTAGGGGGTCGGTGCTGACAACGCAACTTTACTTGCCCAATGAGCCACTCAATTCAGGGGATTTTCTGTTTCAGCCAGAACTGCTGATGGTCATGCAGGACGCTCCAGGGGGGAAGCAGGCCCAGTTCAACTTTGTGGTCGAGGCTCCAGCCAAGGCCGAGACCAAAGAAGCAGCCAAGGATTCAGCGGGAGATATCTGGGCTCAGTTGCGTCAGCCACAGTCAGCTTACTTCTTGCTGATGCGCCATGCCCTGGCTCCCGGCACGGGCGACCCGGCTAACTTCCGCCTCGGCGACTGTTCCACCCAACGCAATCTCTCAGAAGCAGGACGGCAGCAAGCCC
>JAAUQE010000347.1 GCA_012032425.1 Leptolyngbya sp. RL_3_1
TGCCCCCCAGCCCCCGATAGGGTTGGAACTGATGCTAAGGAACAAGCGGGTAAATAGCGTACCGCTTCCCAGGGCGCAACGCCTTGCGCCCTACCCCCAGAAACTTTTGTCGCCTGGTATGTTTTTTGATTGCGGATCCCTAACCGGTGCCAGCCGGTCCCTTACCGCAGCGTCTCATTCAAAAACTGCAACAGGGCCTGCCAAGATTTGACATCTGCCTGAGCCTCGTAGCGGGAGCTGTCGCGATCGGCAGACCATACGGTGAAAGAATGACGAGCGCCGCCATAGATCTCCATGTCGAAATCCACCCCAGCAGCGGTGAGGGTATCGGCAAGTTCTGCGACTTGGGTCATCGGTGCCACCGGGTCATCGGCCCCATGGAGAATCAACAGCGGCCCAGCCGCCTGACTGTAGTCTTGGCCTTCGGGCGTGGCTAAGCCGCCATGGAAGCTGACAAAGCCATCCAGATCCGCCCCAGCGCGGGCAAATTCCAGCACGGCTGCACCCCCAAAGCAGTAGCCCAAAATCGCCACCCGGTCGGGATCGACCCCGGTCATGGTTTGGGCTTGGGCCAAGCTGGCAAAGAGGCGATCGCGCAGGGCCGCCCGATCTTCATACAGTTTGCCGCTCTCCGCCCGAGACTCATCCACCGTGGTGGGGCGAACGCCTTGACCGTAAAGGTCAACCGCAAAAGCCGCGTAGCCCTGCTCGGCCAGCATCTGGGCGCGGCGCTGTTCGTAAGCCCCCAAACCATCCCAATCATGGACCAAGAGCACCAATGGCTGCTCGTCCCCAAAGCCTTCATTACGGACAAAGTAGCCCTCATAGGGCTGACCCGCCACGGTGTAGACAACCGCCTGATTGACAATCTCAGCCTGGGTGCGTGTTGCGGCTAGACCCACCAAGCACAGGGCGATCGCGATCGCCAGACCAATTTTTTTCAACATCTCCCGACAGTCTCCAGCCCATTAATAATCATTAAACCTTGCCCATTACCCGTCCCACCGTAGCGCCTAACACGGACCGTCACAGAACGGGTTTCATGGTGCGGTGGGATTCACGTTTACAGTAGAGGCAACTTTTCTGACGCTTGCCCGTGCCGGACTCCGCCGATTACCGCTCCCGCCTCGCCCTGTCCCAGCGACTGCTGTCGCTACCAACGGTGCAGTTGGATCAGGTGATCTTTACGCTGCGGCCCGCCGCCGGAAATATGCCCCCCAACACCGCCAAACCAGGGGATCGGGTGGCAGCGCTACTGGAATGGGCCGAAAGCCCGCTCGGTCCTGGATTGCCCGCGTTAGAATCAGCGCTCGATCAAGTTGTCTCAGCATCCGCAGGGGCAGCAGGTCCATCCAGTGCAGAAATTGCCTCCCGCCGAGATGTCCATATTGGCGAATCCCTAGACCATTCCAATGTGGTGTCGGGGGATGGCAATCGGGTGGAGATCCATCACCATTACGGTTTGCCGGACCAGAAGCCGGATGCGACCCGAACAGATCGCAATGAAAGGACGCTGATCGAGGCGGTGTGGACGGAGGTGGAGGACCGGTTGCGGCAGTCGTTGCACAATGCCATCTTGATTCGGCTGGATATGGCGGAGCAGCGCAACCAGGTCAGCCGCCCCTGGGACAGCCAACTGCGTACCGCCGACCAGGGCACCAAAACCCTGGCACCGGGCACCCACATTGCCGAAGTGTTTGACCGGCGGGATGTGGGGGGCAAGCTGCTGATCTTGGGCAACCCCGGTGCGGGCAAGACTACAACAATGCTGGATCTGGCGGCGGTGCTGATTCAGCGGGCCAACCAGGAGCCGGACGAACCCATACCGGTGATGTTTAATCTGTCGTCGTGGCAGAACGAGCAGCAGAGCATTACCGATTGGCTGCTGGGGGAACTCAAGCTCAAGTACGGGGTGTCGCAGAAGCTGGGGAAAACCTGGCTCAGCGAGAAAGTGCTGCTGCCGCTGCTGGATGGACTGGACGAGCTGCCGCCCCAGCGACAGGAGCCGGTGGTGGCAGCCATTAATGGCTGGCTGCGATCGGGGAGGGGCCGAGTCGGCTACTGGTGTGCAGCCGCATTGAGGAATACGAGCTGTATGCTGCCAAGCTGGCCTTGAATGGGGCGATTTGCCTGGAACCGCTGACGGATCAGCAGCTTCAGGATTATCTGGGCTCGATGAACATGGCGGCGCTGTGGGAGAGCTTGCAACAGGACGCAGCGCTGTTGGCGCTGGTACGGACACCGCTGTTATTAAGCGTGTCGATTTTGGCGAATGCGGCGATCGATGGGGAGCAGTGGCGGCAGCAGCAGACGACGCAAGCGCGAATGGACTATCTGCTGGATGCCTATGTGGAGCGGTGTTTGCATGGCCAGGTCAAGAGTCGGGAGTATCCGGCGGGGAAACAGCCTACGGCACAGCAGACCCGGCGCTGGTTGATTTGGTTGGCGCAGCAGTTGCAGAGCCAGTCGGAGGATGAGTTTTTGATTGAGAAAATGCAGCCTTGGATGTTGTCGTCGATTAGACAGCAATGGTCTTATGGACTGATTTTTGGGTTGATTTTGGGTTGATTTTGGACTACTTCTTTGGCTGCTTACTGGGCTACTTATTTGGCTGCTTGCTGGGCTGCTTACTGGGCTCATTCTTGGGCTGCTTGGCAGAAGATCTTCTATTGTTATTGTTGAAGTTTTCGATTTCTCACCTTCCCATTTATCGCGCAAGCAATTTTTCAAGGAATTAGGAAACGGGATAATTCTTTGGCTGACTTATGGTCTGCTTTTTGGGCTGATTTATGGTCTGCTTTTTGAACTGATTATTAAGCTGCTTCAAGTGCTGACTGAAATTCCGATTTTCAGTCTGACTCCTGGGCTTGACTCATGGACTGATTTATGGGCTAGCTTTGGTCTGGTTTATGGGCCAATTTATGGGTTGATTAGAGGGCTAGTTAACGGCCTGAAAGCAGATATCTTCATTCGGACAAAACCAAACCAGGGTATTTGGTCACCCTTGAGAAACATCAAGATCTTGTTGATGATATTGATCTTCCTAAAGTTGATTCCGCTAGCAGCATTTTCTATAGGGTTCAAAAATGAATTTTTAGATTTAATTTTTCCCTTTATCTCCCTCATCCTCCTAATTGCAACTACTTATGCTGGTGGCTTAACCTGCACCAAACATCTCGTCCTCCGGCTTCTTTTATATCGCACCCACGCCATCCCCTGGAACTACGCCCGCTTCCTCAACCACTGCACCGATCGCCTCCTCCTCCAACGGGTCGGCGGTCGCTATCGCTTTATCCATAAGCTGGTGCAAGA
>JAAUQE010000348.1 GCA_012032425.1 Leptolyngbya sp. RL_3_1
CATAATCTGCTCACCAAACTCGGCGTGAATGGTTTGCAACCCGGCAATGAAATAGCGCCAGAATCGTACCGGATCGCTGTCTTCCTCATCCAACGAGAGCCATGCAATGGGCATTTCAGCGGCCATTGCCCATTCATTCACCAGCGTGGTCTTGCCAAAACCGGCCGGAGCCGAGATGAGGGTTAGTTTGCCAGTTAGCCCCGCATTGAGTTTGTCGATGAGGTGGGGGCGGGGACGGATCCGTCGGAGGGGAGTGCCTTGGCGATCGCCCTGCTCCGGCATTTGGCCGATCGAGCGCGGTTTACCTTAGCCACCACCCACTATGGCGAACTCAAGGCCCTTAAATATGAGGACGATCGGTTTGAGAATGCCTCGGTAGAGTTTGACGATGTCAGCCTTTCCCCCACCTATCGGCTGCTGTGGGGGATTCCAGGACGATCCAATGCCCTGACCATTGCCCGCCGCTTAGGGCTGGATGCGGCGGTGGTGGATGCGGCCCAAGCCCTGGTGGGGGTGGGCAAGTCTCAGGACGTCAACCAGGTGATTGCTGGCCTCGAAGCCCAGCGCAAACGCCAGGAAGATCGCGCCACGGCGGCGAGCCAGCTCCTGAGTGAAACCGAAAAACTCCACCAAGAGGTGGCCCGCAAAGCCGAGTTTTTGAAAGCGCGGGAGCGGCAGCTCCAGCAGCAGCAAGAACAGGCCATCCAGGCGGCGGTGGCGGCAGCCCGCAAGGACATCGCCCAGGTGATCCATCGGCTGCAGCAGGGGGAAGCCACCGCCCAGGATGCCCAAAAGGCAACAACGGCGGTGAACGCTATTGCCGAGCGGCACCAGCCCAAAGTCGTGGCCCAGCCGAAAGCTGGATTTAAGCCGAAAACGGGCGATCGCATTCGCCTGCTGAGCTTGGGCCAGACTGCCGAGGTGCTCAGCAACCCCGATGCCGACGGCAAGCTCACGGTCCGGTTCGGGCTGATGAAAATGACCGTTGGCCTCGAAGATATTGAATCGTTAACGGGGGAAAAGGCCGATTTGCCGAAGCCCAAAGCTACCGTGATCCAAACTCCGCCACCCCCCGCCCCCGCGATTCGCACCTCGAAAAATACCTTTGACCTACGGGGCATGCGGGTGGTGGAAGCCGAAGCGGTACTAGAGGAGGCGATCGCCAGCAGCTCGGGTCCCATCTGGATTATCCATGGCCACGGCACCGGCAAATTGCGGCGGGGCGTCCAGGAATTTCTCAAGCACCATCCCCAGATCGAGCGGTTTGAGGCGGCAGAGCAGGCTAACGGCGGCACCGGGGTAACGGTAGCCTATTGTTAAAAAATCAGCAGAGTGACGTGACCCTTTGAAAGTTGCCTTTTTCAGCACCAAGCCCTACGACCAGAAAATATTTCGGGAAACGAATCCAGCCCACAGCCATGAGTTGGTTTTCTTTGAACCTCGGTTAACGGTTAAAACTGCTGCCCTGGCCAGCGGCTTTCCCGCTGTTTGCGTGTTTATCAATAGATCAGCTGACGGGGGAAACCCTCCGAGAAATCGCTCAAACCGGCACCCAAATTATTGCCCTGCGCTGTGCCGGGTTCAACAATGTTGACCTCGCCGTCGCCCAAGCACTGGGCATGACGGTGGTGCGGGTCCCGGCTTACTCGCCTTACGCATTGGCAGAACATGCGGTGGGGTTGATCATGATGCTCAATCGCAAACTCTATCGGGCCTACAACCGCGTCCGGGACGATAACTGGTTACCGTCTGTGAAAGTTCAATCGCCAACGGTGTTTTGAGAGGCCCGTGCAAAAAGCAGATGATAGATCCTCCACACAGCAGGTGCGGAGCTGAGTGCTGCGTCACTTAAATCCTAAGCAAAATATCTGTTTACTTCGCAGCCCCAAATAAGCTGCCGAGCGATCGCGCCATATTCTGAGGCTGCATCGCATCCACCGCCGCCGTTGGTTCATAGCCGCAGTGGACCATGCAATCCGCACATTTGGGGTTACCGCTCTGGGTGCCGTACTGCTCCCACTCCGTTTTCTCAATGAGTTCTTGGAAGGTGTCGTAATAGCCTTCGTTCAGCAAATAGCAGGGCTTCTGCCACCCCAAGACGCTGTAGCTGGGGCTGCCCCAGGGGGTGCAGTCATAGTCCTTGTCACCGGTGAGGAAATCCAAAAAGAGGGGATTGTGGTTAAAGGACCAGTTCTTTTTGCCCGCCCGGAACGGCGCGAGGATTTCTCGGAACAGGGCCTTAGTCTGCTCCCTTTGTAGGAAGTGGTCTTGATCCGGTGCCCAGGCGTAGCTGTAACCGGGCGACACCATCATGCCATCTACTCCCATGGTGGTGAGGTAGTCGAATAACTCTTGAATCTGGGCTGGATCCGCCCCTTCAAAAACGGTGGTGTTGGTGGTGACCCGAAAGCCCCTAGCCTTAGCCGCCCGAATCGCGCTGACGGCAATATCAAACACCCCTTTGCGATCCACACAGTGATCATGCAGCTCACGCATTCCATCCAGATGAACACTGAAGCTGAGATAGGGAGACGGGGTAAATTTATCCAAGCTCTTTTCGAGCAGCAAGCCATTGGTGCAGAGGTAGATAAACTTCTTGCGCGCCACCAGGCCCGCCACAATCTCGTCAATTTGGGGGTGCATCAACGGCTCGCCCCCAGGGATAGAAACCACCGGCGCGCCGCATTCATCAACCGCTTTAAAACAGTCTTCGGGAGACAGATTTTGCTTCAGGATCTCCTTAGGGTGCTGAATTTTGCCACAGCCCGAACAGGCTAAGTTACATCGGAATAAGGGCTCTAGCATCAACACCAAGGGGTACTTTTTGCGCCCCTTGAGACGCTGAGTGACCAGGTACTGTCCGACTGCCAGGGCCTGCTGCAAATGAATTCCCATGGTTAAAACCGTCTCCTCAGTGGTTAGCGGGCCTAAGTTAGCGGGCCTAGTACTCAATGGCGGAATTAACCCAACCGTTACAAACCCAAGGCAAGGGGCTTAAACCCCTTGTTCAAGGCTAAGGCTATTTAAGCCGCCGAGTACTAGGTGGGTGATCAAGAACTGCTCGACCGTCATCACGGCCTCCAGGCGCTGACTGCGGCTCCTGCTTGGGTGATCAACCCGCATTCAACCACCCTAAAGCATTTTTCAGAGCGGCTGCCCATCCCCATTGCTCGCACCCATTACCCAAGGCGAGTCACGCCAACCCACGGTGGCGCAAATCATGGCCATAGAAAAACAATCAATCCCCTACACTGTTGAAGATTAATCCGTCACTCATGGCGATTAATCCGCCTGCTCATCATGCCG
>JAAUQE010000349.1 GCA_012032425.1 Leptolyngbya sp. RL_3_1
GGTACTGGGGTCTGCGGTTATGGCGATCTTCGACGACGGACTGGGGGACAACCGCAGCCCTCAGACTGAGCAATGACCCCAAAGGGAAAAAGCAGCGATCGCAGGCGGTGGAACCAGAGGGCGATCGCATCCTCACCTGGAGTCTATTGGCCGGACTAGCGGGGTACGGCATCGTCGCCCTCACCGATTATCAGCTCGATATTGTCGGCGATTAGTGGCAGCCTGACAGTTTATCTGGTGGGCTTGCTCTCCTTATTGCGTCAAGCCTTACCCCAGTCCCCAGAGACGGTTGAGATTTCTAAGCGCACTCAGGTGATCGGCTGCTGGAGTCTGATCGGTATATTGCTGGCGGTGGGGCTATGGTTGACGCCTATTCACCGAGCATGGCAGCTTTCTAGTCAAGGGTTTATTGCTTTAGCCGATAAGAAGGTGGAATCCTTTACCGCCAAGCTAGAACAAGCCCATCGGCTGGCTCCCTGGGAACCCTATTACAGCTACCAGTTGGGCTGGAATTTGGCTCATGTTCGCAGTGAAAATGCCCAGGTCAATCAGGCCCGATCTCAGCAAAGTCTAGAATTTTTCCAGCGTAATGTTCTGGCCTCGCCCCATCAAGAATCAGGCAGCAGTAGCCTCGGCTGGCAACAGATGTTGCAGCGCCAATGGGCAGCCGCCACCACATCTTTGCTCAAATCCACTCAGCTGGTGCCGGCTAAGCGGGGAGGCTTCTATAGCTTGGGTCAAAGTCTACTGTTGCAAAATAAAACAGACCTGGGGGTGCAGGCGATCGCCCTAGAAATTGTCAGAGATCCCCTCTTTCTTACCAGTCCCTTGCTACAGGCACCGCCCATGGCCTCGGTTTACCCCCAAGTGCAAGCAGAGGTTTTGCGTCTGTACCAAGCATTACTCAAACATCGCCCTGACCCAGATCCCTTCACCCTCTATCTGCATCAGTGTTTGGGGGGCGTCTATTGGTGGCAGGGAAACCTTCCTGCGGCCCAAACTCAATGGCAACAGGCCGGTCTACCCCTGGGGCCAGCTCTGTTGGCCATCTCTAGGAATGAGGCGGTGACCCTCGATCTCCCCATCCTCAAAGCTTGGCTAGAGCCGCAACGGCGTAGTCAATGGATTGCCAAAGCCCTCTTACAGGCCAATCAAGCTGTACCCAACCCCCAGGCAGTGGAGGTGATACAGATGGGCATGGACCGCTCTGAGTCCTTTGATCAATGGGTGAAACACAATGCCCCTCTCCGGCAATATCCCCGCGAACGTGCTGGTTTTGGGGTTCTAAGCCGTCATATTGATGGGCCTGCCCCCCAAGACTTTTTCCCAGTCGTAGAGAATTTGGCGATGACTCGATTTTTGCCAGAGCTGTTGCCCTCGACCGATTATAGTCCTGCCCTGGACAGGGCTCTACAGCCGCTCCGCGAGGGTCTATGGCGTTCTCTATAATAGGGGTAGTTTAGTACTCACGGCAGCGATGATTTCTCCAGACCTCAAATACAGCTTGCCTTCTACCGAAGACTTGCCCTGCTCGGACGATACGCCCGTGGATAATGAAGACCAGAATCTGCTGCCAAACCTGTTGCTGTTTATCTTGGCTAACCTCTGGTCCGAGCGGATGGATTGGTACTTTGGTGTTGATATGGGGGTTTATCACACCACTGGCGTCAGCCCCAAGGTGCCCGTTGTTCCCGATGCTTTCCTCAGTCTGGGGGTTGAGCGGCGCAAGGGGGGTAGATCGCGCCGCAGCTATGCAGTTTGGGAAGAACAAGAGATTGTGCCGATCCTTGTGTTGGAGATGGTTTCTCATCAACCGGGGGGTGAATATGACGAGAAGCTATCCCTCTATAAGCGCTTGGGGGTTCTCTACTACGTCATTTATAATCCTGAGTTTTGGCAGCGTGAACGCCACCAGCCCTTTGAAGTCTATAAACTGATCCAGGGCCAGTATCAGTTGCAAATTGGCGAACCCTATTGGATGCCAGAGGTCGGTTTGGGGCTAGGACGTGCGCAACAAATACTCGGAGGCATTGAACAGGAAATCTTGGCTTGGTATGACGCCCAGGGCAAAATCTATCCGACACCGGATCAACTTGTGGCCCAGATGCAGCAACAGTTGAGCGCTGAACAACAGCAGGCAGACGCGGAACGGCAACGGGCAGACGCAGAACGGCAACGGGCAGAACGGCTTACGGCCCGCTTGAGGGCCTTAGGGGAAGACCCGGATCAACTTTAGAGTTGGGCTTCCCTCAGTTGATTTCGGTAGTGATCGGTCGAGCCTTAGTAGGCACCATTGGCAAACAAGACAATCCGCAGGGTTTCGACGAGAATTTCCAGATCCAGATTCAATGTCCAATTGTCGATGTAGTAGAGATCGAGGCGAGCCGCTTGGTCAAAGTTATCGATATGCGATCGCCCAGAAATTTGCCACAGTCCGGTAATGCCGGGGACGACCTGATGGCGAATATGATGCCAAGAGTTAAAACGCGTGGACATCGCGGATGGGTAGGGGGCGGGGGCCGACTAAACTCATTTGCCCCACTAACACATTAATCAGTTGGGGGAGCTCGTCAATACTGGTACGGCGCAAAAAACTGCCCACCTGGGTGCGGCGCGGGTCATCTTTGATTTTGAATAGAATTCCGTCCTGAGATTCGTTATGGGCTTCTAGATCGCCTTGGAGAAGGGCGGCATTGGTCACCATGGTCCGAAATTTCCACATCTGAAAGATTTTGCCATGCAGACCGACCCGCTCTTGCCGATAAAAAACGGGACCAGGAGAGGTGACTTTAAGTGGCGATCGCACCCCCATCAATAGCGGGGCTAAGACCAATAACCCAGCAGCGGCAGCGACCCCGTCAATCACGCGCTTGGTACGATAGTCCAGCCCTAAGAGCATGGGTGGTGCCGAACGCAGGGTGGGCATCCCCGCAAAGATTTTCGGGGATGCCCGCCGACTGCATGCACCTCGACGCTAGAAGGAATCAGGCGCAGGGGTAATCCCCGAAACGGCGGAAGCTCGCCAATAGAGGTAGAGGCCAACTTTCCGTTGGCGGCAGTTCAGCGACAATAACCTCCTGGGCTTGGCAGCGAAGGATGGAGTGGATGGTGGCCTTCGCGTTGGCCGTGGAGGCCAGGGCAGCGCCGACGATGCGGTAATGAGAGCGCTGTTCCAGCAATTTAGATAGGCGCGGTAACCGTTCAGCAGGGGCAATCAAAAAAGATATTCACGGTGGGCTGACGTTGTTCGAGTTGCTGGAGCAGCAGGGTCGCGCACAGCCGCAAGCCGATGATAAAGAC
>JAAUQE010000008.1 GCA_012032425.1 Leptolyngbya sp. RL_3_1
AGGCCCTTAACGGTTGAGATTGGCTGCCGCTTGAGAACGATCCTTTGCGTAGCGATTTAAGAGGACAGATCCGTGAGCAACCTAGTGATTACCGGTATTATCGACGGCCCCCTGACGGGGGGGATTCCCAAAGCGATCGAGTTTTTCGCCCTGGCCGATATTCCCGACCTCAGCCTGTATGGCTTTGGCTCCGCCAACAATGGCGGGGGCAGTAATGGGGAAGAATTTACGTTTCCCCCAGATGCGATCAGTGCGGGGGACTATTTCTATGTGGCTACTGAATCCCCTGGGTTTAGCAGCTTCTTCGGTTTTGCCCCCAACTACACCAGTGGGGCCGCCGCGATCAATGGGGATGACGCCATTGAGCTGTTTTTCAATGGGGCGGTGGTGGATGTCTTTGGGGAAATCAATGTCGATGGCAGCGGTCAGCCCTGGGAATACCTGGATGGCTGGGCCTATCGCGTCAATGGCACCGGTCCGAGTCCGACCTTTGATCTAGCGGACTGGCAATTTAGTGGCCCGGATGCCCTCGATGGCGAAGTCGCGAATGGTACGGCGGTCACCCCATTTCCCCTAGGAGAATTTCGTGCAACCCTAGGAAATGACGCGGTGCTGAATGAAACCTTTGATGACGGGACTCAATTTACGATCAGCACCCCATTTTTCTCCGATGCTGGGGTCAGCAGCGGGTTTGACTTTTTGGGTCTGGCGGATGGGAGCGGCGGTGATTTTGGCGGTGACCCCCTTCCCGTTGGCCTCAAGGCTTATACCGGCTTTGACGGTAGCTTCTTGACTGGGCAAGACCTAGATGGGGAAGGGGCCAGCTTGCCGATTACCTTGACTTGGGCAGGGTTGGATATCACCGGGCTGAGCAACCTCAGCTTCAGCGGCGACTTTGCTGAGTTTTTCGATGATCCAGGGGACATTGACAGCGGCGACTTCATTCGCTTGAGCTATCAGATTGACGGGGGCGGCTTCCAGGAGTTGCTCTGGTTCTCGGGGGCGGATTTCACCAGCACGGGCGGACCGTTCAACGGTCTTTTTCGGGAAGATACAGATTTTGATGGGGTTGGTGATGGAGCGGCCCTGGGGAATGCGGCCCAGACCTTTGGGGCGGCGATCGCCGGTACCGGTGCCAGCCTCGATTTACAGCTCAGCATCAGCCTTGATGCGGGGGATGAAGACTTCGCGGTGGATAACTTTGTGATTGCCGCGCTGCACCGGGCACCACCCTGGCGATTGCCCCTGACAATGGCGTGCAGCCCGAGGGCAATGGCGGCACCACTGACTTTACCTTCACCGTCACCCGTTCTGGCGACCTCACTGGCCCCACAGCGGTTGACTTTGCCGTTACCAGCAGCGAGGCCAATGGCCTCGACTTTGGCGGCACCTTCCCCACTGGCACCGTTAATTTTGCCGCCGGTGAAGCCACTCAGACCATTACGGTGCCTGTCTCTGGGGACACCGATAGTGAAACCGATGAGACCTTTACGGTCACCCTCTCGAATCCCTCCGCTGGGGCCACCCTCGCCACGGCCACCGCAACGGGCACCATCCAAGACGACGATAATGTAACGTCGATTTCTGCCATTCAAGGCAGTGGTGATACCAGCCCGCTGGTGGGCAATGTGGTGACGGTGGAAGCGATCGTCGTCGGTGACTTCCAGGATGGGGACGGCGATACCGGTCGCAACCTGCGGGGCTTCTATCTCCAAGAAGAAGATACCGATGGCGATGGCAATAGCCTCACCTCCGAAGGCATCTTTGTATTTGAGGGCGGCAACTTCATTACCGATGTCAATATCGGTGACAAGGTGCGCGTTACCGGTACCGTCGATGAGTTCTTTGGCGAGACTCAAATCGACACCATCACCAACATCACCGTGGTGAGTTCAGGTAATGCTCTGCCTACCGCAGCGTCGATTTCCCTGCCCAGCGCGGCGGTGACCACCAGCCAAGGGGGCGATTTCCAGCCGGATCTGGAAGCCTTTGAAGGGATGCGGGTCACCTTCACCGACGCGCTGAGCATTACCGAAATGTTCCAGCTCGATCGCTTCAATGAAATCAAGCTCAGTCAGGGGGGTCGCCTAGAGCAGTTCACCCAAAACAACCTGCCGGATGTGGCTGGGTTTGCCCAACATCAAGCCGATAACGGGGCGCGCACCATCACCTACGACGATGGCCTGAACTTCCAAAACCAGCCGATCGCCAATCTGGATGGATTTGCGGGCTTTAACACCGCCACCGCCCCCACCATGGGAGACACCATTACCGGCCTATCGGGCGTATTGACCTACCAGTGGGCGGGCAACAATGCCAGTGGGGCCACTTGGCGGGTGCGGTCTGCGGTGGATGGCACCAATACCTTTGCCGACACCAATCCTCGGGAAGCCACCCCCGACGATGTGGGCGGCACCCTGAAGGTGGCCAGTTTCAACGTGCTCAATTTCTTCACCACCCTCGACACCTTCCCTGGCAATGAGGGCGTCGGTCCCAATGACCTCGATCCCCGAGGGGCTGACACCAACCCCCAAAATGCCTTGCCGGTACCGGTCCCCTAGACGAATACGATCGCCAGCTTGCCAAGCTGATCGAGGCCCTGGCCACCGCTGACGCCGATGTGGTGGGTTTGGTGGAGCTGGAAAATGACTTCCTCAAAGGCGGCACCAGCCCCGATGTGGCCGGTGCCCAAGACCCTCGGGATATTGCCATTCAAGAATTAGTCAATGCCCTCAACGCCAAATTGGGGGTGCCGGGGGCCTATGACTGGGTGCGCCCCGGCGGTGAGTTTGTGGGGGGGGACGCGATCGCGGTGGGCTTCATCTACGACACCCGCACGGTCAGCCTGGTGGGCAACGCCGCCATCCTCGACAGCGCTGCCTTCTTGGATCCCAATAACACTGGGGAGGGCAAAAACCGCGCCGCCTTGGCCCAAACCTTTGCGGAAATCGCTTCGGGTGAAACCTTCACCGCCTCGGTGAACCACTTTAAATCCAAGGGAGATTCGGGTCTGGATGCTAACAATGACGGCATTCCCGATGCCCCCAGCAACCCCGACAGCGACCAGCTCGACGGGCAGGGCTACTGGAATGACACCCGCACCAAAGCCGCTCAGGCCCTGGCCGACTGGTTGGCTACCGATCCCACCGGGTCCGGTGACACCGATGTGCTGATTCTGGGAGATCTCAACGCCTACGCCAACGAGGATCCGGTGCGGACCCTGGAAGCCGAGGGCTACACCGATCTGGCGGAGCAGTTCTTGGGTGACGCGGCTTACTCCTTTGTGTTTGATGGTCAGACCGGCACCCTAGATTACGCCCTGGCCAACTCGACCCTGCTGAGCCAGGTGACGGGCGCTACGGAATGGCACATCAATGCGGATGAGGCCGATGCCCTGGACTACAACCTGGAGTTTGGCCGCGACCCCAGCATTTTTGACGGCACCAACCCCTTCCGCAGCTCAGACCATGACCCGGTGATCATTGGCTTAAATCTGGCCTCCCCCGTGCCATAATCTCGACATCGGGCTGTTTGATGCCGCCAGCGATACCGAAATTGCCCCCCTGACTGAGGGGGCGGTGATTTCCCTAGCCCAAATCGCCAACCTCAACAATGTCTCTATTGCCGCCACCGTCTCAGCGGACAGCCCCTTGTTTGGGCAAGTCGGCAGCATCGTCCTCGACCTCAACAATGGTCAGAAGACCCAGACCGAGAATGCCACCCCCTATGCCCTGTTTGGGGATAACCGGGGCAACTTCAGAGGCGGCAGTATCCCCTTGGGTGCCAATACCATTACCTTCAACATCTTTAGTGGAACGGGTGGCAACGGCACCCTGCTGGGCACCGTCACCCGCAACTTCACCATCGCCGACATTCCGCCGGTCAACCTGGCTCCCAATGCGGTGGGTGACGCCTTCACCACCGTTGCCGACCAGACCTTCACGGGCAATGTGGCCCTGAATGACAGCGACCCCAACGGTGATGCCCTCACCTTTGCCCTGGGTTCAGCCGCCAGTAACGGCACGGTGGTCTTGGGGGCCAACGGCATCTTTGAGTACATCCCTAACCTCGGCTTTACCGGCACTGATAGCTTTAGCTACACCGCCAGCGATGGTTTGCTCACCGATATCGCCACGGTGGATCTGTTGGTGAATCCCCAGGGGTTATCGCCGCTCCAGATCGGGTTGTATGATGCCAGCTCCGACCAGTTGATTCAGTTCATCCAATCCGGTGACACCATCGATACCGCTGGGCTATCGGCTCAAAATCTGACCTTGGCCGCCGTCTTGGCCGATGGCAGTCCGCTGGCGGGTCAAGTGCAGAGTATCGAGCTGGATCTCAACAACGGTCAGGCCACCCGGACGGAGAATGTGTCGCCCTATGCCTTGTTTGGCGACACCAATGGCAACTTCTTCACGGGCAGCGGCCTTCCCCAGGGGGCTAACCAGATTGAATTCGAGCTGTACTCCCAGAAGGGGGGCAACGGTCTGCTGCTAGAGACGGTGGTAGTGGACTTCACCCTGGTTTAGGGCAAAGCGCGATCGGGCCTGACCGGGAGAACCGGTCAGGCCCGATCCCCTGCCGCTGCCTTTTTAAGCAATCTTTTCGATCCGCTAACTGGGGTCTAGCCCCATCCAGCCTTAAACACCATCCGTTGGGTTTAGCGCTGTGCCTTTTGCCTATTGCTGTTCTAAACACTATCCAGGTTCACCATGGCAAGTTCCCCCCTTCGCTTTGCAACCTATAACGCCTCCCTCAATCGCGCCAGTGCCGGCCAACTGATTGATAACCTCTCTACCCCAGATGACAGCCAAGCCCAGGCCGTGGCCGAAGTCATCCAGCGCACCAACCCTGACGTGTTGCTAATCAACGAGTTCGACTTTGACGTGGCCGGTGAGGCCGCCAACCTGTTTCAAACCAACTACTTAGGCGTCTCTCAAAACGGGGTTGACCCGGTTGAGTATCCCTACGTCTACGTGGCCCCGTCCAACACCGGGGTGGCCTCGGGCTTCGACCTCGACAACAGTGGCGCAGCAGGGGACTTTGCCCCCAACGATGCCTTCGGGTTTGGCTTTTTTGAAGGCCAGTTTGGCTTCGCGATCTTCTCAAAGCACCCCATCGTCACCGATCAAATTCGCACCTTCCAAGCGTTCCTCTGGAAGGACATGCCCGGTGCCTTACTACCCGCCGACCCTAACGACACCGATGGTAATGGCGACACCGAAAACTGGTACACCCCCGAGGAACTGGAGGTGGTGCGCCTCTCTTCCAAAAACCATGTGGATGTGCCCATTCAGGTGAATGGTGACATCATCCATGTGCTAGCCAGCCACCCCACGCCCCCGGTTTTCGACGGTCCCGAAGATCGCAATGGTACCCGCAACCACGATGAGATCCGCTTCTGGGCTGATTACGTCCAGGGCGCAGACTATATCTATGACGACAACGGTGGCACCGGCGGCTTAGCAGCGGGCTCCAAATTCGTGATTATGGGAGACCAAAACGCCGACCCCTTTGATGGCGACAGCGTTCCCGGTGCGGCTCAACAGCTCTTAGAAAATCCCCTGGTCAATACTGCCGTCACCCCCAGCAGTGCCGGTGGCCCCGATGCCGCCAACCGTCAGGCCGGGGCTAACGAGACCCACCTGGGTGACCCAGCCTTTGATACCGCTGACTTTGGCTTTGCTGGGGTGGGCAATCCCGATGGCACCCCAGGAAACCTACGGGTGGATTACGTGCTGCCTTCCAACAACCTGGGTATCACCGACGCCCAGGTCTTCTGGCAAGCCAGCACCGACCCCCTATTCCCCCTCGCGGAATTCCCCACCTCCGACCACCGGTTGGTCTATGTGGATGTGGCCGACACCTTGCCGAACGGGGTAGCCAGCGGCGATGTAGACCAAGACTCCGCCGTACTTTGGACCCGCAGCACCATCACGGGTGAAGTCACCTTTGACTATTCGACAGAGGTAGACTTTAGCGCGATCGCCGGATCGGCAACTGCCACCGTCACAGATCCCAACCAGCCGGTCAAGGTCGAAGTCGAGGGCTTGGCAGCGGGCACGCAATATTATTTCCGGGTCATTGATGCAGCCGGCAACAGTGAAATCGGTCGTTTTCGGACGGCCTCTCACCAGGGCGATAGCCCTGGCTTGACCTTTGGGGTAGCTGGAGATTGGCAGCAAGCTCCGCCTTTTCCGATCTTGAGTTCCGCTGCTGACAGCGACTTAGATCTCTTCATCAAGCTGGGCGATACCATCTATGCCGACCTAGAAACCCCTGGCCTACCTGGAGTATCCCAAGCCCGGACCCTCAATGAGTTTCGCGCCAAGCACAGCGAGGTGTTAAGCCCCCGATTTGGCTTAAACGCCACATCAGACTTGCAGGCTACGACCTCGATTCTGGCCAGCATTGATGATCACGAAATCGTGGATAACTTTGCCGGTGGCGCTGCTCCCGGAGAGTCCCCTGATGCCCCTGATATCGGTTCTTCCCCCGATCCTCTCTTCACCGATAATGTTGAGTTCGTCAACGACACTCAAGTCTACGAAGATGCGCTGCAAGCCTATCAGGAGTACCAACCCCTGCGGGATGAGTTTTACGACACCCCTGCCGACGCCCGTACCGATGGCGAACGTAAACTTTATCGTGCCAACGATTACGGGAGTGATGCCTCGATCTTTGTTTTAGATAGCCGCTCCTTCCGGGATGCTCAATTAGAGCCTGCCGATCTCGCTAATCCAGCGCCTTTCTTGGTGGAAGCCTTTGATCCGACCCGGACCCTACTGGGAAGGGCTCAGGTCGAACAAATCAAGACAGACTTGCTAACCGCCGATCAAAATGGCACCACCTGGAAGTTTGTCCTGATCCCGGAGCCCATCCAAAACTTTGGAGTCGTCAATGCCGAAGATCGATTTGAAGGCTATGCTGCCGAGCGCACTGAAATCCTCCAGTTCATTAACGATAACGGCATCGATAACGTCGTCTTCATGGCCGGAGACTTCCATGGCACCATCGTCAATAACCTCACTTACCAAGTCGCCCCTGGGCAACCACAAATTGCCACCAATGCCTTTGAAGTCGTCACTGGACCGGTCGCGTTCTTTGACGGTCGCTTTGGCCCTAACGTAGCCAATATCAGCTTTGCCGCTGGGCTCATCAGTCAGGCCGAATTTGATTTTTACAATTCACTGCCGGTGGCCCCAGACGGGGATGATATCCCCAATGACAAGGATGACTTTATCAAGCAACTGCTCGTGGCCCAGACTGATTTGTTTGGTTATGACCCAGTCGGCTTGAACAACAACTTGGCAGCCGCCGATGGTTTGATTGATGCCACCCTGCTGCAAGGGGACTACGTGGTCAGCCACAACTTTAGCTGGACTGAGTTTGACATCGATCCTGCAACCCAAACTCTAACGGCCACAACCTATGGCATCGATGCCTACAGCGAAGCAGAGGTGTTGGCCAACCCTGAAGCGGTTCTGGCGCTTGAGCCCAGGATCATCAGTCAGTTCGCGGTGAATCCCAGCGGCTTTTCCATCGAGAGTGGTGATGACAGTGACGAGACTTTAGTGGGTGATCAGTCCGCTAACCGCATTAATGGGGCCGGTGGGAGTGACACCGTGGCGGGGGATCTGGGGGATGATGTCATCCTCGGGGGCGATGGTGACGACGTGCTGCGGGGGGATGGCAATACCCGCAAGTCTGATTCTGGGGGCCGCAATGGGGGTGACGATATCATTCGCGGCGGTGCAGGCAATGATCGCATCGGTGGCAAGTCAGGCAACGACATCCTGTTTGGGGATGCCGGTGATGATGCCATCTGGGGTGATGACGGGGATGATATCCTGCGCGGCGGTCTTGGTAATGACCGGCTTACGGGTGATGATTTCTCTGGTGGTCAGGGGGCCGACATCTTTGTTCTGGCAGCGGGCGAAGGCACCGACACCATTGTTGACTTTGAGATTGGCATTGACCTAATCGGCCTCGTCGGTACCCTCACCTACAACCAACTCATCCTCGGCCAATCCGGCAAAAACACCACCGTCAGCTTCGGTGACGAAACCCTTGCCATCCTCAGCAAGATCACCGCCACCGACCTCACCGAAGATAGCTTCCTGGCTAACTTCGTCCCTACCGTCTGATCCCATCATCCGTCGAGCCAGGTTCCCACCCAACCTGGCTCCATTGCCCCAGTCCTTAACATCTCCATAGACTTCCCTTAATAGAAATAGAAAAATGTAGGGCTGCTATTGGTGGTATTTGATATCCCGCAGCCTGGTTGACTGACAAAAGTTAGTCAGGTTCATATGCAAACGAGCGTATCTTGAATTCCAGTCGCTAAGCTGATTGACTGACAAAAGTCCTGTTCTGTATCGCTGAAATGCCCGTCAGCAGGGGAATAGAGCCAATAGAAAAAGAATCGGGAGCCAGCATTCTAGAATCAGATACCACTCAAAACTCAGGAAGGCTGTGAACAAAACTCCCGCCTCTACGATGCCCTGATGACTGGGTTGGGTCAAGACTATAGCTGGGCAAATCTGGCCCACCTGACCACCTATCTTTGGATGATTGCCGCCCTACCGAGCGGATGCAGATGGCGACGGGTCAACTGGGCTGGCACCATCGAATAATGCCTTCGGCAACACTGCGCGAACGCCTCAAAAGCACCACCTGGGTTTGGCGTGCCCACATCTTGTGACCTGTCGTGGCTCTTTTTTATCCTGGCGGTGGCCACGCTCTATGTCACCGCTCAAGGGATAGCTGTGAGGGATTAGACCTCAGACCTCTAACATTTGCAGCTTATACAAGCTGGCGTAGAGGCCACCTTGGGCTAAGAGATCGTCGTGACTCCCCTGCTCCACTAGGGTGCCTTGCTTCAACACCAAAATCCGATCCACATTGCGAATGGTGGAGAGGCGGTGGGCGATGATGATGGCGGTGCGATCTTCTAGGAGGTTTTCCAGGGCCTCCTGAATCAGGGCCTCGGTGCCCACATCCAAGTTGGCGGTGGCCTCGTCCAAAATCAAAATCCCCGGATCGCGGATCGCGGCCCGCGCAAAGGCCAGCAGTTGCTTTTGTCCCCCTGAGAGGTTGGTACCCCGCTCCCGCAGCATCGTGTTGTAGCCCTGGGGCAACTGCTCAATAAATTGGGCCACATTGGTCTGTTCCGCTGCGGTCTGGACTGCCGCCATGGAATAGGATTCGCCCAAGGTGATGTTGCTTTTCACATCCCCCGCAAACAAAAAGCCGTCCTGCAAGATCACCGCCATCCGCTGCCGCAGTTCCGCCTGGGGTAAATCGCGAATGTTCACCCCGTCCAGCAAAATCTCGCCGCGACTGACATCGTAGAGGCGACAGAGGAGGCGAATGATCGAGCTTTTACCCGCCCCAGTTGGCCCCACTAGGGCAACTTTCTCCCCAGGCCGAATGGTGAAGTTCAGATCTTTAAGCACATAGTCGTCGGCCTTGTAGCCAAACCAAACCTGGCGGAAGCAAATTTCGGCGGCCTTGCCCGGTTGGGCTGAGGGCAGCGTCACCGGTTTGGGGTGGGGGCCGACCCGCTCTGGGTCGCGGATTTCGACCGGCACATTAAAGAGTTCGGTGATCCGCTCAACCGCCGTAAACCCGGCCTGGATGGAGGTGAACTTGTCGGCAAATTGCCGCAGCGGGTCAAACAGCCGTTGGGCAAACAAGATGAATGAGGCCAAGGTGCCAAAGGTGAGCGCCTCTTGAAACACCAGTAGTCCGCCCAGCCAGAGCACCCCCGCGATCGCCACCAGGGCAATCCACTCCAGGGTGGCCGACACCGCCGAGTCGTAGAAAATGGTCTTATCAATGGCGCGGATATACTGCTGATTCGTGGTCCGGAACAGCTCACTGTTGTAGCGCTCCCGCTGGAAGATCTGCACCACGTTGATACCGGCAATATTCTCTTGCAGGGCGGCGTTCAGCTCCGAGAGTTTTTCCCGCGCCCGATAGTTGGCCTTGCGGAACTGCTGCTGAAAGTAAATGATCAGCCAGGTGATCGGCACCAGCATCGCCATCAACATCAACGCCAGTTGCCACTGCAACAGCGCCATGGCGATGGCAATGACGCCAATGGAAAACAGGTCGCTGACGATGCCCACGGCCCCGGTGGAAAATACATCTCCCAGGGCATCGACATCGCTGGTGAGTCGGGTGATCAGCTTGCCGACGGGGGTGCGGTCAAAGAAGCGTACCGCCAGGGCGATCACATGGCTGAACAGATCGTTGCGAATATTGGCGGTAATCCGCTGCCCCACCTTTTGTACCTGATAGCTCTGCCAGCCATCCAGGGCCAGCCGCACCCCGACGGTCACCGTCAGCAGCACCACCAGCAGGTTGAGCCCCGCTTGCAGGGTGAGATCGCGCAAAAACCAGGCCACCGGCTCTTGGCGAATCAACGAGATCGCCTGACCAATCAAAATCGGCTGGATGGCATTGGCGATCGACAGGGGCACCAGTAAGACAAACGGCAACCACAAAAGCTGCCGTTGTTCGCGGATGTAGGGCCAGAGGCGCAGAAACAAGCGCCAGTCACTGCGGCGTTCTTGGGAGGCGGAGGGTGAAGCGGTCATGCAAAAAGCGCTCACTACTTGCGGTGTGGCGATCAGGCGATCGCCATTAATGCCAATCTAGTGCCAATCTAGCGCAGCCAGCGGACCCGCGTTTGAGGAAATTGTTTCAGCCGCGTCTCACCCGGTCTCAATCTCGCTGGGATGAGGGCTCATCAAGAGGCGGAACCCCAGCCGGTTTCGATGCTGGGCAGGGCTGGCAGGATTGGGCATCTTAAAATAACCCCGCTAAACCCCATCCAACTTGAAACCTTGAGTTTTTACCGTAGTGGTCTGTCAGCTTTCAATTTGTAGGTTGGGTGGCGCGATAGCAAAACCCAACACAGCCCATGATTGTTGGGTTCCACTGCGTTTCACCCAACCTACGAAACCCTGATGTTCAGGATTGACAGACCAGTAGGGCGAACTACAGGTTTGGATGTGGCCAGGGTTGAGGCGATGTTATCCCCAGGGCACCCACAAGAGGTGCCCCTACGGCAGGTCGCGTCTTCAATGGTGAAACAGTACCTACGGGTATCGTCTTTTCTGGAAATCTCCTTAGTACTCAAGGGCGTAAATGATTGAACCCTAGCCGGTTTCTAGCCCCCTAGCCCCCGCCATAGTAATGACCTGGATCAATTCCACGCATCACTCGCTGCTCCATCGTCGCCGGGTTCTGCAATGGCTCCTGTTGGCCTCGGGCTCCTTAGCGGGGGCCTGCGTCACCCATCACCCGGTCCAAAGCTTTCAGGACAATGGACCGGCCCTAACGGACCATCGCATCATTGTGGTCGGGGCAGGCATCGCGGGTCTGGCTGCCGCCCATGCCCTGAGCCGCCAAGGGGCTCAGGTGATCGTGCTAGAGGCCAAGCCCCACATTGGCGGTCGGCTCCTCACCGACCATTCCCTGGGAGCGCCCTTCGAGATTGGCGCAGGCTGGATCCATGGCCCTGAGGGCAACCCGGTTTCAGCCCTGGCCGCTCAGATCAATGCCGAAACCGTGGTCACCGATGACAACAGCCTACAGGTGTATGAGCGGGATGGGACGGTGGTGAGTAATGCCGCTTTACGCGATCTGGACCGCCGGTTTCAGCGCTTACTCACGGCGGTGGATGAGGCGGTGGATACGAATGACGGGCGCTCTCTGCGGGAGGCGATTTTGCAGGTCGATCGCGATGCCCTCAACGATCCCCTGCTCTATTGGGCCTTGAGCGCCTTTACCGAATTTGATACGGGTGGCCCCATTGAATCGCTGTCGGCAGCCTATTTCGACGAAGATGACGCCTTTGCAGGCGCGGATGTGGTGCTAACCCAGGGCTATGACCGCATCCTAGCCCCGCTAGCGGCAGGGCTAGATATCCGCCTCAACACCCAGGTCACGGCGATCGCATCCGCAGCGGACGGCGTGACCGTCTCGACCCAGATCGCCGCTCTGGACGCCGATGCGGTGATTTGCGCGGTGCCCTTGGGGGTCTTGAAAGCGGGCCATATTGCGTTCTATCCCCCCTTGCCCGAGGGCCATCAACGGGCGATTCGGCAAGTGCCCATGGGCAATGTCACCAAGGTGGCGCTACAGTTTGCAACGCCATTCTGGCCCTTGGATGTCCAATACTTTGGCTTGCAGTCAGAGATCAAGGGGAAATGGCCCTACGTCATGAACTACAGGACCTTTAGCGATCGCAATATCCTCGTTGCCCTCTCCTTTGGCACCTATGCGGGCCAGGTGGAAACCCGCAGTGACGCGGCCATCCAGGCAGAAATCATGGACAGTTTGAGGGTGGTGTTTGGCGAGGCGATTCCGGAGCCGGCGCAGATGATTGTTACCCGCTGGTCCCAGGATCCTGAAACCTTGGGGGCTTACTCCTTTACAGGCAAAGATGTGCAGCCCCGAGACTTTGCGCAATTGGCAGCACCGGTGGGCGATCGCCTATTTTTTGCGGGGGAGCACACCACCTTTGAGTACCACGGCACCACCCACGGCGCTTACCTATCAGGCATCGCAGCGGCGACAGCCATAGGGGAACAGTATGGATAATTGGCGGCGGGCAAATCGGGTCCCGCTTCACCAGGGCGCAAGCCATAGCCTGGGGGCATGGCTTCGCTAGTGCGCCCCTACCTCAGCGCTTTTGGGGTCTGGAATGGGTTTTTTGATTGCGGATTCCTAAGGTTGCTCCACGCCCATTGGGGCAGCGTTCAAAAAACCAGCGATCCGGGTCACGGCCTCCTCCAGTACCTCAGGAGACTGCACCAGCGCCACCCGCACATAGCCTTCGCCATGTTTACCAAAGCCTCGTCCGGGTGCTAAGGCCACCCCGGTGGCTTCCACCAAACGCACACAAAAGTCGATGGAGTCAGCCCCCCAGGGCTCAGGCAATTTCGCCCAGATGTATTGGGTGGCGTCTGGCTTCGGCACCTGCCAGCCGATGCGATCGAGGGCTGCCACAAACACATCCCGCCGCTGCTGAAAGGTGCGGATGGTTTGGGCCACTTGATCTTGGGGACCGGATAGGGCCGCGATCGCCCCCTGCACAATCCCCCGATATTGGTTGAAATCTACATTGGCCTTGACCTGCCGCAGGGCTTTGATCAACTCGGCATTGCCGATCCCATAGCCAATGCGAAAGCCCCCCATGTTGTAGGACTTTGACATCGAGAAAAACTCGATAGATACGGTCTTGTCAGGATCGGCCTGGAGCACCGACGGGGCCGGTTTGCCCGTGTAGGTGACATCCCCATAGGGAAAGTCATGGACCAGTACCAGGTCATGGTGCTGACAAAAGGCCACCGCCCGCTGCCAAAAGTCCAGCTTGGCGTAGGCGGTAGTGGGGTTATGGGGATAGCTCAACACCATCATCCGCGCCTGGGCAAGCACGGCCCCCGGCACCGATGCTAGGTCAGGTAAAAAGTCGTTTTCCGCCAGCAGGGGCATGGTGTAGATTTGGCCACTGGCCAGATGCACGCCCCCAAAATGGGACGGATAGCCAGGGTCGGTGAGCAGGGCAAAGTCCCCCGGATTCAACACCGCCAGGGGTAAATGGGCGGTGCCCTCCTGGGAGCCAATCAACAACAGCACTTCGGTTTCGGGGTCCACCGGCACTCCAAATTTTTGGGTGTACCAGGTGGCAGCAGTTTGGCGAAAGGGGAGGGTGCTCTGGAACAGGGCGTAGCCGTGGGTTTCAGGATCGGGGAGGGCAGCAGCGATCGCCGCCAGCACATGGGGCGCAGTGGGCAAGTCTGAGGAGCCCAGGGACAGGTCAATAATTGCCTGCCCGCTGGCCAGGGCCTTGGCCTTAGCCCGATCCATATCGGCAAAAACGTTGGTTTGCAGAGGCTTGATCCGTTCCGCCAGTTTCATAGCACTTCCCTGGGAGATTGCGTACTTTCCTCTTGTATAGCAGTCGTCAGTCCTTTTAGGCCAAGACTGCGAGCCACTTTGCTTGGGCGCTGAAGCACAGAATGATCCTAGGGGTCCTAAGCAAACAGGTCTCTACCCTCAGCGATGAGCGGTGCAGAATCATTCGCTTACTCGGCTCACATATCGAGCCTTACTATGCACTTTCCTAACCCTTCGGCAGGCTGCGGAATGTTGGCTATGAGGCAGTGAATCCTGATTGAATAAGTCCAAGGGCGTCAGCAATAGACTGCTATAGCAAGGGGGAAGTTCCCCCCGCCGATCACGTCCTTCTGTTCAAAAACGGATGACCTTAGATTCCCGCTACTGGACCCTACTGCACCTCGACGGCAGTGGCCGCTGTCATCGCCGCCCGATCGCAGCGGCCCGCACTTGGTTGCAGCACCAGCTCGACCAAGGGGCCGTCACCCTCGCTGAGGAAACTGAATCCTTGGCGACCGGGCTGCTGCAACGCTGGCGTTGCAGCAGCCCGGACGACCCAGGCGACCCAGACAATAGCGCCATGGCGCTGTTGTGTTTGCGCTGCTACGTCTCCCACAGCATCCATCGGGCCTGTGGGCAGTTGGGGTATAAATTTGGGGCTACCCACCAGTTCCGCAGCGAAGACCTCTACCCCTATGCCCTGGATGACGACGGGCAACCCTTGGGGACCTACCGTCCCCTGACCGTGCATATCCTCGAAACCTACCAGTCAGAGGGGCGAGGCCCTACGGCCCAGCGCGCCCGCCTAGAAAGCTGGGCCATGCATGTGACCCGCAACCACACCGAGCTAAACCAGTTTTTGCTGGAGCAAGGGGTATATCGGGCCACAGACTGGTCGATTCTCAACGACACCACAGTCGAGCAAGTGGCCCGGATTTTGGGGGAGTTCCATGGTCTGAGTCACGCCGAAGTCGCCGCTGCCCAAACCCTGCTGAGCACCTATCACCAGGTCTATCGCCGGGACCGGCTACAGCAGCGGCGGCAAGGGCAACGGGGCCGCTGCTCGCTGCCCACCGAGGCGCAACTCAGCCAAATCAACGGAGCGCTACCCCCAGCACGTGGTGCTCGGACAACTGCAAGGGCTGGCCGATTGGCTGCGGCAATACCGGATCTATGCGCGCGGTGGGCTGCCCCCCAGTCATGCCTTCGAGGCTTTGCCGGGGGGGGAGCCGATCGCCGCTGAGTTATCGGAGGCAGAAGCGGCCCAGTTGGACTTCTTGAAGGCGTACCAGCAGCAGTTCCAAGTCGCGCTGGCGGCGGCGGCGACGACGGTTTTAGGCCAATACTGCGCCAAGCTACGGCGGAAGCGCCCCCCCCGTGACGGTCCCTTTTGCAAGCCATGGCGTTGTTTCACTGTGAGGGCAAAAGTCTGGGGGCGATCGCCCCCCAAATCGGCCTCGAGACCCAGGTGCAGGTGACCCGCCTGCTGAACCTATCGCGCCTGCGTAGCGATCTGCGTGACCTGCTGTTGCCCCAGTTGCGGGCGGCGCTGCAAACCGAGGTGCTGGCGGTCACCTCTGCCGAACGGTTGGAGACCATCGCCGCCGCCCTGAATCATCTGCTGACCGCAGCGGTGGATGAAGTCATCGATGAAGCCGCCTCTGAGGCCAAAAACCCCCAAAAGCAGCGCCCCCGCAGCCGCCTTGCCCGTCAACTCTGTGAAAGTGTCCATGGGTTTAGCCCTGAATAGCCATGATGCATCCTTTATTGTCTCTCCCGGCCCGCGCCTGTCTTGCCATGACTCCAGATCTGCCCGTGACTGATTTTTCTGATCTCACCGCCCTGGTTCCCCTGAACCCGGAGGCGATCGCCCAGGCGGTACAACTGAGTGAGGCGATCGCCGATGGCGACCAGCAATGGCAAACCTACCTGCAATCCCTCGCCCTGCTAGGGGTACAACAATGGCTAGAGGCCGGAGCCACCGACCTCGCCGCCGCCGTGGACCATCCCGCTGCGGTCGTGCAGGTCAATGGGTTTTGTTTGGGGGTCGTGCCTTTACCTGCGATGCCAGAGGCGATGATTTCCCTGCCCACGCCCCCAGGCAGCCATCATTTGTGGCTCCTGGTAGAGGTGCTCGAAGAACTCGAACAAGTCCAGATTCACGGCGGGCTGCGGGCGGACCAACTGGCCGCGCTGGCCACCGGCACCAGCCCACGGGGGCGGCGCTGGTCCCGTTATCGGCGTTTGCGCTCCCCCCAGAGCGGCTGTTGCTCTATCTCCATCACCTCGCACCAGCGATGCTGGTACCGCCCCCCAATCGGCAGGCTTGCCGGGGTTGGCTAAACCTGCCCTAGACTTATCTGCCCCGGTCTTATCCACCCCGGACTTATCCACCCCGGTCTTATCCGCCCCGGTTTTAAACGTGGGCCGCTGGCTGAATGACCAGCTCGATGCCGTCGCCCAAGCCTTTGCTTGGACCCTGATGGAGCCCTTAGCCCCAGCGATGGCGCTACGCTCCCCCGCCCAAGAGCTAGCGGTGATTTTGACAGAACTTAGGCCCCAGGGGGTAGAAGTGCCCACCCGCGCCCGCGCCGCCTATACCGATGTGCAAGTGGCGGGCTTACCGCTGCGCCTCTATGGCCTCGCCTGGAGCTTGTTCGACACCGGCCTACCGGAATGGAGTCTCTTGGTGTTCCTCGGTCCCAGCCAGGGCGAATCGCTGCCGGTGGGCATGACTCTGCAAATTCGCCAGGGGGAGGAGATTTTGACGGCGCAAACCCTGGCGGCTGATACCGATTCGACCTACCTCTATGCCCAAGTCCTGGGGGGGTGGGACGAGCAATTTATCCTCGATGTGATGCCCCCCGGTGGCGCGCCCCTCACCCTGCCCGCCTTTGGCTTTGATCCGGATAGTTCCTCTGGCCAAATCCCATGACTTATCACCTCACTATCCGGCAGGTTGGTCCGATCTGCCTATTCAACCTCACCTGGGGCCGGGGCCGTCGGCTTACCGCTGAGCTACCCTACCTGCCTCAGCTCGAAACCCTTTACCACCAGTGGCAAAAAGCCTATCTCAGCTTTTATCGGCAAGAGCTGCGGGGCCGGGTGGGGGCGGCGGGTCAGGTGACCTCCCCCGCTGTGGATCGCCACAGTCGTTTGGTAGAGGCCGAAGCCCGCTTACTGTCGGAGTTCCATCGCTGGCTGCGGGATGGCAAGCTCTTGGACATTCGGCAGGTGCTGGGGCAGGCTCCCCAGGGCGAGGCCCCGGCGATCTTACTGAGCTGCAATCCGTTATTTTTAGCCCGCTTGCCCTGGGAAACCTGGGAGCTAAAGGCGGGGGGCGGCCATTGCCCTATGGCGCGGGTGGCCAATGCCATTCGGGAGGAGGTGCCGCCAACCCCGACATCTCGGCGCGGCAAGCCACGGGTGTTGCTGGTGCTAGGGGATAACACGGGGCTGGATTTTAAGGGCGATCGCCAAGCCTTTGATGCCCTCAGATCCTTTGTCCAGATTGAGGATGTGGGTTGGGAGCCCGGTAAAGATGCCCCGTGCCCTCAAACAGGAGATTTGTGGGGCGATCGCCGACCCCCAGGGCTGGGACATTCTCTTTTTTGCCGGACACAGTAACGAATCTGAGGTGGTGGATGGCAGTCTCTCCATTGCCCCCCACACGGCCCTCTCGATTCGAGAACTCACCCCTTATCTGCAAACGGCCCAAGCCCACGGGCTCAAGTTTGCCCTGTTTAATTCCTGTAGCGGCCTCACCATTGCCGAATCCCTGGTCGAGATGGGCCTCAGCCAGGTGGCGATCATGCGAGAACCGATCCACAACGCTGTCGCCCAGCAGTTTTTGGTGCCGTTCCTACAAGCGCTCGTTGAGGGGCAGGATGTGCAAGATGCCTTGGCCTCCGCTTGTCGCCATTTGAAGTCAGCCCAAAGCCTCACCTATCCCTCGGCTTACCTGGTGCCGTCTCTGTTCCGTCATCCCGATGCGGTGCCCTATCGATTACCCCGCACGGGCTGGCGCTACCAGCTACAGCGGTGGCTCCCCAGTCGTCGCCAAGGGGTGGCTTTAGCCGCAGTGGCCGTATTAAGCGTCATCCCAGCGGTGCGAGAAACCCTGCTGTCGGGGCGACTGCTGACCCAAGCGGTTTATCGCAATTTGACGAATCAACTGCCCAAAGATCCGCCTGAAGTAGTGCTGGTCCAAGTGGACAACTTATCGGTGCAGCAATCAATCCTGCTTGAAAATCCAGTGCCGATTGATCACCAGTATCTATCAACGCTGCTGGATAAGTTAGTCGCCTTAGACGCCCAGGTGATTGGCATTGATTTTTTATTAGATCGCCAAAGTGCGGAAGCACCCATCCTTGCGGCCACCTTAGAGCAGTCGGTAGAACAGGCAAACACCTGGTTTATTTTTGCATCCCACTGGCGCAATGGCCGGGAACAGGGAGTGAATTCGGCTCAATCCCTCACCGACTTTAATTGGAGTATGCAGGGCTATACCGATGCACCGAAATGGTACGGCGTTTTGCCCTGGTCTCCAGAAGCCTGTGAACAAATTAGCTGCCCCTTTGCCTATTTATTAGCGGTTGCTGCCCGCTACCATCAGACCAACCCCACGGTTCGCCCTGATATAGACCGCACCCAAGATTTGAGGGCGGCTTTGTTTCAAAGCCTTCAGGCTGTCCCGCCAGACCAGGGAAACTTGGGTTGGTTAGCTGAGCAACAAACGTTGCCGATTACCCTGTGGAGCGATCGCTGGCGGCAACGCTGGCTCCGGCCTTTGCTTGATTTTCCTTGCCCCCAGACCGTGTGTTTCGGCGGGTATCAGCCCAGACGGTATTGACGAGCCCTGAACCGGACACTGCTACCGCCAAGAGACCGACCGTCGTGCTAGTGGGTCCCGTGGCCTATGCCGAAGCCCGAGGGGATGGTTGGTCCGAAAATCATCCCCTGCCCCCAGCAGTAGCTTATTGGCGTCAACAGAATCGAGATGCTGGTGCTGATGAAGCCATTTTTGCGGGGGTAGAATCCATTGCCTATGAGGTCCACCAGCTCCTAGCCCAACATCAAGTCGCGATGGTTCCCACCCCATGGCTCGTGGGGGTAGCGCTGTTTGTGGGCAAAGGATTGGTGCTATGGGGCTATGGTCAGTCCCAAAGACAAGGCGCTGATTGGGCTGGGCTATTGGCCGGTAGTGGGGTTTACGGGCTGGTCGGACTCCAGAGCACCATTAGCACGGGTCTACTATTGCCCTGGCTCCTACCCACAGCCACGGTTTGGATTTATCTTTTACCTGCTATCTGGAGCCCTACCCATGACTAATCGATATCAAACTGGATGCAGGCTTAACCGGTGGATCGGATTGATAACCTTAGCCATCACTTTGCCCATTTCCTGGCCATCCATGGCCCAACCGCTTCCGTCGGCAAGCGATAACTTCCTGGATTGGCTCTTCGGCAACAGCTCAGAACAGCCCCCCGATGCAAGACACGATGGTCGCTCTGGTCGGGGCGATGATTACTGCATAGTGTCTTTGCCGCCCAACCAAGTGACGGCGTTGTGGAGCGATCGCCCCGTTTTCTTAATCGAAGGTTCTCCCCGCAGTCTGGCTCTGTTTACCGAAAATTCCGACCAGCCAATCTGGACTATCCCGTTAATCAACGGCAGACCGTCACCTATGCTGGCCCGCCCCTGCGCCCTGGTCAGGTCTATACCCTCCGCGCCCAACATCAGGATTTTCCCGACTCGATTTACGAGTCGCGGCAAATGGAACTGCTCAGTCTAGAGCGTCAGGTAGAGATTGCCTGGGCGCTCGTGGGTCTCGATGGGTCTGACGGCTCAGCAGTGGATCAGGCCCTGGCCCGAGCCGATTACTTCTGGGGGGAGGGATTAGAAGCGGATGCTTGGCGCGAGGTGGTGCAGTCGGAATCCGCGCTGGCGGCAGAGGCGATCGCACCGCCACCGACCGGTTCTGCCAGTCCCCAGAGTAGAGCCAACCCCAGGCCGGCTCCAGGTAAGGGCGCAAGGCTTTGTGCCCTTTTGCAATCCCCTCCGCTGAATAAATTGAATAAGTCGGTCTGAGCCAGCGGTATTCCCCAATAGCGGTCAGCGGTCACCCCGATCCGAGTCCGCCCATCCATCTTTCAGGGAATACCTCACCATGGCTCACACCAAACCAATGCTGCGTTACCTGCTACCGGGACTTAGCGCCGCGATCGCCCTGTCCCTCGCGGCTACAGTCTTATCGAACAATACCTTTCTCAACTGGTTCAATAATTCCTTTAATCGCACCACCATTCACCACAACAATGGCGAGGCATCGAACCCTGGGGAAAAGGAACCCGATGCATCACCCAGCGATCCTACCGAAACGGGCTCCATCTCCGTGCGGATTGAGCCGATCATTACCGTTGAACCGGCAGCGGTGAATGTATTGCCTGAGATTGCGGTCAATGTGGACCCAGCCATCACCATCGACAACGGCAGTGAGGCCAACTCTTCTACAACGGCGAACCCCCAGGTGGAGATCAACTGGCCTGAGTTTGAGGTGGAGCAGGAGTGGTGGCAACGCCAGGGCGCTGCCACTCAGGCGATGGTGGCAGCCGTGATGCCAGGGGCTAACGCGGCCCTGGGACCATTGGGGGTACCGCCCGTGTCGGTGTTTTCAAGCTGGGACGTGAGTCAGCAGTTTAATTCGGTGTTTAATGCGCTGTCGCCGCCGGTGGCGGTCAACCCATCGGCAACGGAGGCGATGGTTCAAAACGTTTACCATTGCCCCAAAATCTCTCAGATGCCAATCGCGGTGCCAGAGCCGAGGTCGGTGGTGGGTTTAGGGGTGATGGGTTTGGTGTTGTCTGGCGTGATTTCCCTCGGCAAGGGGCTGCGCTGATGTCACCACCGAGTCGTATAGCAGTCGCCATACTGATTAAGACAAGACTGCGAGCCACTTTGCTTGTGGGCTACAGAACAGGACGATCCGGGGTGTCTTAAGCAAAATGGCCAGCGCTATAGAGTGGCGGGCCAAGCCGCCCCTGGGTTACCCACCCTTAAATGTGTGCTAAGCAACTGAATTCTGTAGAGAGGATCTGCAAGCATCATTAGCTGTGCGCAGTTTATTGATAGGTCAGAGATGGTGGTCAAGCAGTGGGGAGGGGCGGCGATCGCTGCCGGGTTATTGTTAGCAACACCCGTGGCTGCCGAGGCGGCCCGCTTGTCTGTAGACGGCAAAGTTCAGCTCGAAGATACCGCCGAACCGCTCGGGCAGACCAGGGTTACTGTCACCTTTCATGGCCATGAGTTGGGCATCCATGAATACACCACCAGCCGGACCGTGCGGACCAGCACCGACGCAGCCGGTGCATTTGCCGCCCAGGCCAAAATCAACAGCGGTCGATACTACTGGACCCACGCCACGATTCTGGTTAGCGCCACGGATCGGACTAAAAGCCATGAATTTCAGTCCCCCTGCGTTGGTAGTGATGCCACCGGGTGGGTGTGCAGCAAAGACTTGTGGGTCAGCCCCATTGCCACTGAGCTAGAGGTCCCCCTCCAGGCATGGCTGATGCAGCTTGAGCAGGCTTAGGGAGCCGAAATCATAAATCGGGTGACTCGCGACTTGCTACGGTTTACGAATGACTCACCATTCACAGTCAGCCATACAGCAAGAGACCGTCATGACCGAAGGGCAGTGGCAATTCTGGATCGATCGCGGCGGCACCTTTACCGACATTGTCGCCCGTCGCCCCGATGGGTCATTGGTGGTGCATAAGCTGCTGTCAGAAAACCCCTATCGCTACGCCGACGCCCCTCTGCAAGGCATTCGCGATCTGATGGGCTTGGCTCCAGATGAGCCCATCCCGGCGGGGGAAATTGCGGCGCTGAAAATGGGCACGACGGTGGCGACCAATGCCCTGCTGGAGCGTAAGGGCGATCGCACCCTGCTCGTGATCACCGAGGGCTTTCAAGACGCCCTGCGGATTGGCTATCAAAACCGCCCCGATATCTTTGCCCGTCACATCCAACTACCGGAGATGCTTTACGAGCAGGTGATTGGTGTACCAGAGCGTATCGACGCCCAGGGTGAGGTGCTTAAACCCCTGAATGCAGCAGCAGAAACGCAACTCCTAGAACAACTCCAGACCGCTTATGAAGCGGGGATTCGGGCCTGCGCGATCGCCCTCATGCATGGCTACCGCTATCCTAGCCATGAGCAACAGGTAGCTGAGTTAGCCCGCCAAGTGGGCTTCACCCAAGTCTCCGTCTCCCACCAGGTCAGCCCCCTGATCAAGCTGGTCAGTCGTGGCGACACCACCGTCGTCGATGCCTATCTGTCACCCATCCTGCGCCGCTATGTGGATCGGATTGCGGCAGCGTTGCAGGCCCCACCCGTTGCTATCGGGGCGCAAGGCCTTGCGCCCAACCCTCCAGACAACACCCCATTCAAAATTCAAAATTCAAAATTCAACCCTGGGCCTCGGCTGATGTTCATGCAGTCCAACGGGGGGCTCACCGACGCATCGTTATTCCAGGGCAAAGACAGCATTCTCTCGGGTCCGGCGGGGGGAATTGTCGGGGCGGTGCAGACCAGTTTGCGAGCGGGTTTCCAGAACATGATTGGCTTTGATATGGGGGGCACCTCTACGGATGTGTCCCATTACAGTGGGGAGTCCGGCGAGTACGAGCGCACCTTCGAGACCGAGGTGGCGGGGTGCGGCTGCGGGCACCGATGATGGCGATCCATACGGTGGCTGCTGGGGGCGGGTCAATTGTGCATTTCGACGGCAGTCGCTACCGGGTGGGGCCAGACTCGGCGGGGGCCTATCCGGGACCGGCCTGTTATCGCCATGGGGGACCGCTGGCGGTGACCGACTGCAATGTGATGTTAGGCAAGCTCCAGCCTGATTTTTTCCCAAAGGTGTTTGGTCCCGCCGGTGATCTACCCCTAGATGTCGAAGGGGTCAAAGGGCATTTTGCAGAACTCGCCGATCGCATCCACGCAGCCACAGGGGATCCGCGATCGCCCGAACAGGTGGCGGCGGGCTTCTTGGCGATCGCCGTTGAGAAAATGGCCAATGCGATCAAAAAAATCTCGGTGCAGCGGGGCTACGACGTGGCCACCTACACCCTCTGCTGCTTTGGCGGTGCAGGAGGACAACACGCCTGCCAAATCGCCGAAGTGCTGGGCATGGAGGAAATTTTCATCCACTCCCTATGCCGGGGTGTTGTCGGCTTATGGCATGGGCTTGGCGGATATCCGGGCGCTGCGGGAGCGATCGCTGGAACTGCCCCTCACTTCAGAGACCTTACCTGAACTCGAAACCACCCTCAGGGAACTGGCCACATCAGGACTCTCAGAACTATCCCAACAGGGAATTCCCGTTGATGCCAATGCCGTTGATTGGACGCCTCAAAATGGAGTTGAGATCCTGCCCCGCGTCCATTTGAAATATACCGGTACCGACGCGGCCTTGATCATCCCCTATGGGTCCCTGGCTGAAATGTCAGCCGCCTTTGCGGATCTGCACCGCCAGCGCTATGGCTTTGCCTCCCCAGACAAAGCCCTGATAATCGACAGCGTTTCTGTGGAAGTGGTGGGTCACACCGATGTCCCCGAGGAACCCACCATCACCCGCCAGCGCCAGGAACCCCTCCGGCCCCAGGCCACCGTGCCGGTGTATATGGGCGATCGCTGGCACGACACCAACATCTACCACCGCGACGATCTCTGCCCAGGAGACCAGATCCCCGGCCCCGCCCTGATCATCGAAGCTACGGGTACCAACGTGGTGGAGCCCCATTGGCAAGCCACCTCTACGGATCTGGGTGCCCTGGTTTTAAATCGGCAAACCCAAGCAATTGCTGATAATGAAAATACTGCACCAGTCGGGCGCGATACTCCACTAGTTCAAAATTCAAAATTCAAAATTTCTCCTGCGGAGACGCTGCATCTGGGCGGAGCAGACCCGGAGGGCACAAGCCCTTGCGCCCCGCCAACCCTCCCCCCCGCTCCCGACCCGGTGCGATTAGAAATCTTCAACAACCTCTTCCGGGCGATCGCTGAAGAAATGGGCGTCACCCTGCAAAACACCAGCACCTCCGTCAACATCAAGGAGCGGCTGGATTTCTCCTGCGCCCTCTTTGACCGGGATGGTCAACTGGTGGCCAATGCCCCCCACATCCCGGTGCATCTGGGCTCCATGGGCGAGAGCGTGCAGAGCTTGATTCAGGCCAAGGGCGATCGGCTCCGCCCTGGCGATGTTTACGCCCTTAACAACCCCTACAACGGCGGTACCCATTTGCCCGACGTGACGGTGATTACGCCGGTGTTTTTGGATGCCCCTCACCCTAAATCCCTCGCCCTTGGGGAAAGGGACTTTAAACTCCGGCCCCCTTCTCCCACGGGGAGAAGGGGCCGGGGGATGAGGGGCCGGGAGATGAGGGGGCTCCCCAGTTCTACGTGGCGTCCCGTGGCCACCATGCCGATATCGGCGGCATTACCCCTGGCTCCATGCCCCCCCCAAAGCACCACTTTGGCAGAAGAAGGCGTCCTGATCGACAACTTTTTGCTGGTGGATCAAGGGCAGTTTCGAGAGTCCGAATTGCGGGCCTTGCTCACCAGTGCCCCCTACCCTGCCCGCAACGTCACTCAAAACATCGCCGACCTCCAGGCTCAAATCGCCGCCAATGTGAAAGGGGCAGAGGAACTCCGGCGATTAGTGGCGCACCAAGGGCTCGACACCGTGCAAGCCTACATGGGTCATGTGCAAAACAATGCGGAGGACTGTGTACGGCGGGTGATTGAACGGCTGTCCCCCGGCCAGTTTACCTATGCCCTCGATGACGGTAGCCAGATTCAGGTGTCCATTGAGATTGATGCCGCCCAACGTAGCGCCACCATCGATTTCACCGGCACCTCAACCCAGCGGACCAGCAACTTTAATGCCCCGGCAGCGGTGGGCAAGGCGGCGGTGTTGTACGTTTTTCGGACCCTGGTGGATGACGACATCCCTCTCAATGCGGGATGTCTGAAGCCTTTAAAAATCATCATTCCAGAGGGATCGCTCTTGAGGCCCACCCCCCCAGCAGCGGTGGTAGCGGGCAATGTGGAGGTCTCTCAAGCGATCGTCGATGCCCTATATGGGGCGCTGGGGGTGATGGCCGGATCCCAGGGGACGATGAATAATCTCACCTTTGGCAATCATCAGTACCAGTATTACGAAACCATCTGCGGCGGCTCTGGGGCCGGACCTGACTTCGACGGCACTGATGCCGTCCAGACCCACATGACCAATTCCCGCCTCACCGACCCGGAGGTGCTGGAATGGCGCTTCCCGCTACTGGTGGACCGGTTCGAGATTCGTCAGGGCAGTGGCGGCGCAGGTGCCCATCATGGCGGCAATGGCGTCCGCCGCTGCCTACAATTCCGCGAATCGATGACCGCCTCAATTCTGTCCAGCCATCGCACCATTGCCCCGTTTGGGCTAGCAGGGGGGCAGCCAGGGGCGGTGGGTCAAAACCGGGTGCAGCGGGTGAATGGGGGAGAGATGGATTTAGGCAGTCAGGCCCAGGTGTCAATGGAGCAGGGCGATCTCCTCATCATCGAAACCCCAGGGGGGGGCGGCTATGGCGAGGCATGAGCCTAAGGCGTCAAGCGGTTGATTCCGGGCTGGGCATGGTGCGTTTACGCATCTTGGCCCAATCATCAAAAGAAATGCGCTCACGGGCCTGGTAGGTGTTGCCATCGTTGGTGACGGTATGGCAAATGAACACCCCGCTTTGATCGGGTCTCAGCGAAAACTGGTATTTTTCGATCAGGATGTCTTCCCAACCGCCGGTGGAGGGGTTATGGAGCTGGCAGCGATCGGGGGTATCGGGTTGACGATCTTGGTCAAAGGGTCTGGCATTATAGATGCCCCAAGAGCGGTAGAGGCTGGCAATCTCTCCTTTAAAAACGGCGGCAACGACCGAAAACAGCAGCGTGCCAAGACCCACAATCGCTGGGGTGATATCCATAGCGTTTCTCCCTTCGCGGCTAATTCAGGTGGTCGTTCGTAACCCACCCCGATATTTTCTATTAGAACGGCCAACCGCGCCGCCGCATCCTCCATTCCCCAGTTCCCTTTCTCTCCAGCCCCTTCACTCCCCAACTTCCGCCTCAACTGTTGCGATCGCTATCAACTCAGTCCCCAAAGCCGCTCCTCCCTATACCCTAAAAAAGCTGTCGCCATTGCAAAGGGATAAGAACCTGCCTCCGCAGGTTTAGTTCTTTGAGCTGCGGTTTTAACCGCTCCTTAACCCGTACTCAGGTTACGCAGGGCCGAATCTTGACGCACCCAATCAACAGATAGCGATAGTCGTTGCAACGGCTATCGCTATCTGTTAGCGGTGGTACAAATCCCATGGAGGCCCACGGCCACTAAAAGGGCACTCTGCAAGGTCCAAACACCCTCAGCAAAGAGGTTGATGCGGTGGATGTTTTGCTGGGCTTCGGCGGCGAACAATGCGGGCATTTCGGGGGAGTTGGCGGCGATCGCGGCGAAATTGTCGTAGGCCACCTGTAGGGCATCCCAGTCAATCAGGGCGTAGTAGCCGAAGATGGCGACTCCGACCATGCCGAGGATAATCACGAGGTAGAGGGGTATCAGTTTGAGCATTGGGATTCTGGCTGAATCAGATAGCCACATTGGTGTTCCCCTTCCGCCAACCAATGGGTGCGCTCCACCGAGCAATCGGGCAGGGCCATGCGAAACATTTCGAGTTCATGGCCGCAGACGCTGGGGAAGGATTCGGCGATCGTTGAAATGGCGCAGTTAAATTCTGTGATGATATAGCCCGACAGGGTGGTGTCCTGATCGGCATCCACCGGATGCCACTCGGCCATATAGCCCTCCGCCTGACGCAACTGCACCAACCGCTGCACCCGCTCCAATATTGGCCCCTGCCCCACCTGCTGCCGGTAAGTTTCGGCTTTGCGCTGCCATTGCTTCTGCAAAATATCGATGACCTGTTCTTGGCCCACGGTTTCCGCCAGGGTATTGAGCAGCGAGAGGGCAAACTCGTCGTACTGAGCGGGGAGGCGATCGCGCCCCTTACGACTCAGGGTGTACAAATAGTTGGGCCGCCCCATACCTTCGCGAGCAATGCGATGGTCAATCAGCTCCTCTGCCGAGAGATCCTTGAGATGGCGGCGAATGGCTTGGGTACTGACATCCAAATGTTCTGCTAATGCTTGGGCCGTCGCCTCACCCTGCTTGAGCAGGTAATGCAGAATATCCTCTTTGGTAGACGGCGGCTGGAGAGAAGTCATCGGCAAACCACGGAATAAATGTCGGCAGGCAGGCCCAGATCAGACCGCCACCGACTTTGACAACCTTGATGTTGCTAAAGTATTCTAATGAAGGTTAGGCAACGTACATGTTGCTTTAATTATAAAATTACCGGGTTGATACGCCACCGTACATAGGGGTCTGATGAGCGAAGCTAACAACCAAGCCACCGAAAAGAATCTGGAACTGATGCGTAACTTCTCCCAGAGTTATGCCAAGCGCACCGGCACCTACTTTTGTGCAGACCTGGGGGTGACGGCGGTGGTGATCGAAGGGTTGGCCAAGCATAAAGATGACCTGGGTGCGCCCCTCTGTCCCTGTCGCCACTACGAAGACAAGGAAGCCGAGGTCAAGGCTGCTTTTTGGAACTGCCCCTGCGTGCCCATGCAGGAACGCAAAGAATGCCACTGCATGTTATTCCTCACCGAAGACAATGCCTTCGCTGGCGACAAGCAAGACATTGATTTCGACACCATTCGCTCTGAGACCAATAAGTATTAGTGACTTGAGATTTATTGCTTTGAGCCCGTTCAAATGGGTTGAGATCTGCTCCGCTCAGATCTGCTCCGTTCGCTGCCGTTGATCTATCCCCCTTGGTGCCATGAGTGCTTCCGTCCAGTCCTTAGTCAGTCAGCCCTATAAGTACGGTTTCGTTACCGACATCGAAGCGGATGTAATCCCTCGGGGTCTGAGCGAAGACACCGTACGGTTGATTTCCGCCAAGAAAAACGAGCCGGAATTCATGCTGGAATTTCGCCTTAAGGCCTATCGCAAATGGCTGACCATGGCGGAGCCCGACTGGCCCAATGTCAATTACCCGCCGATTAATTATCAAGACATCGTCTATTACTCGGCCCCCAAGCAGCCGAAGGAAAAGCTCCACAGCTTAGACGATGCTGACCCGGCCCTGCTGGAAACCTTTGAGAAACTGGGCTTGCCCCTATCTGAGCAAAAGCGGTTGGCCAACGTGGCCGTAGACGCCATTTTTGACAGCGTTTCCATCGGCACCACTTATAAAGAGAAGCTGGGGGAGCAGGGGGTGATCTTCTGCTCTATTTCCGAGGCGGTGCAGGAGCATCCTGAGCTGGTGGAAAATATCTGGGCACCGTGGTGCCGGTGGGGGATAACTACTTTGCCGCCCTCAACTCAGCGGTGTTCAGCGACGGCTCCTTTGTGTACATTCCCAAGGACACGAAATGTCCCATGGACCTGTCCACCTACTTCCGCATCAACAACGGCGACTCGGGGCAGTTTGAGCGCACCCTGATTGTGGCGGAGTCCGGCAGCTCGGTGACCTACCTGGAGGGCTGCACCGCCCCTATGTACGACAGCAATCAGCTCCATGCGGCGATCGTCGAATTGGTGGCATTAGATAACGCCGACATCAAATATTCCACCGTGCAAAACTGGTTTGCGGGAGATGAAAACGGCAAGGGCGGCATCTATAACTTTGTGACCAAGCGCGGTCTCTGCGCCGGTAAAAATTCCAAAATCTCCTGGACCCAGGTGGAAACTGGCTCAGCGATTACCTGGAAGTACCCCAGTTGCGTGCTGGTGGGTGACAACTCGGTTGGGGAGTTCTACTCTGTGGCCCTGACCAACCACATGCAGCAGGCCGATACCGGCACCAAGATGGTCCACATCGGCAAAAATACCCGCAGCACCATTGTTTCCAAGGGCATCTCCGCCGGGAAGTCCAAGAATAGTTATCGCGGTTTGGTGAAGGTGGGACCCAAAGCTACCGGAGCCCGCAACTATTCCCAATGTGACTCCATGCTGATTGGCGACACCTCTAATGCCAACACCTTCCCCTATATCCAGGTACAGAACCCCACCGCTCAAGTAGAGCATGAAGCCTCCACCTCCAAAATCGGTGAAGACCAACTGTTCTACTTTGCCCAGCGGGGCATTTCCCCTGAGGATGCGGTCTCGATGATCATCAGCGGCTTCTGCCGCGAGGTGTTTAACGAGCTGCCCATGGAGTTTGCGGCAGAAGCGGACAAACTGATGGCCCTGAAGCTCGAAAATGCAGTGGGCTAAAGCATTATGGGCATCACCTACGCTGAAATTGAACTGATTCGGGGAGCCGACTTAGTGTTGGCAGAGGAAGGCTATTTGTCGGCAGATGATATCCGTCGCCTGAAAGTGCTAGCTCTCGTTGATACGGGCTCATCCATGCTGGTGATATCTCGTTCCCTCTCAAAACAGTTGGCATTGCGTCACGTTGATGAGGTCGATACTGAACTCGCTAACGGCACGTTGATGCGGGCCGATGTCGTCGGTCCTGTGGAGGTACGGTTTCAGAATCGGAAAACCGTGGTGAATGCCGTGGTAGTGGAAGCCGATACCGATGTGTTGCTGGGGGCGATTCCCATACAGGGGATGGATGTGATGGTGGACCCAAAGCGCGAGCGGCTAATCCTCAACCCCGACAGCCCCGATAAGGCTCGGATGCTGATGAAGTAAGGCTTGTTTTTTGATTCTGATTTTTTGACTCTGATTGTAATAGCGGACCTGTGAATTCCCAAGGCGATGATTAACGAAAACAGCGACATCATTCTCTCGGTACGTAACCTCCACGCTACGGTGGACGGCACCGAAATCTTAAAGGGCATCAACCTAGCGGTAAAGGCGGGGGAAATTCACGCCATTATGGGGCTGAATGGCTCGGGCAAGAGTACCTTCTCGAAGGTGCTGGCCGGTCATCCCGACTATGAGGTTACTGCCGGGGAGATCATTTTTAAGGGGCAAGATATTGCGGAACTAGAGCCCCACGATCGCGCCACTGCCGGTATTTTCCTCGCCTTCCAATATCCCCTCGCCATCCCTGGGGTGAGCAACCGCGACTTTTTGCGGGTGGCCTTCAACGCCCATCGCAAGGCGCGCGGCGAAGCAGAGCTGGATGTTTTCGACTTTGACGATCTGATTGAAGAGAAGCTAGAAGTGGTGAAAATGGACGCCTCCTTCTTGGATCGCAGCGTCAATGAGGGCTTCTCGGGCGGTGAAAAGAAGCGCAACGAGATTCTGCAAATGGCGCTGCTGGAGCCTACCCTGGCGATTTTGGATGAAACCGACTCGGGTCTGGATATCGACGCCCTTAAAACCGTGGCTGGCGGCGTCAACCAACTCGCCAACCCCAGCAACGCCGTGGTGATGATTACCCACTACCAGCGATTGCTGAACTACATCGTGCCGGACTTTGTGCATGTGGTGGCCGATGGGCGCATCGTCACTACCGGTGGCAAGGAGCTGGCGGAACGGCTGGAGACCGAGGGTTATGAAGATATTCTGGCGGAACATCAGGCGGAGCACAAGGTTGAGGTGGCGGCATAATGGCCATTCAAGTTTCCAACTCAGAGGTGGCCGTTGCCTCTAAGTCCCAAGCCGAGCGGCAGGCGTATCTGAATGGGCTTTTGGCCACTGCCCAAGCGGCAGCGCCAGCGACCCTACCCTTCACCACCCTGAGGAATCAGGCGGCGGCGATGGTCGAAGACCGGTCCCTTGGGACCATCGCCCAAGAGCACGGCTTCCCCGATACCCGCCAGGAAGATTGGCGCTTCACCAACCTGACGCCAATGCTGTCGGTGCCCTTTCAGGCCAGCACAGTAACACCCGAGGTGGATGCCGAGACCCTCGCAGCCATTACCCTGCCCGAAGTCACCCATCGACTGGTGTTTGTGAATGGGCAATTCAGCGCGTCCCTTTCCCAACTAGAGGCTCTGCCAGAAGGGCTGATTGTTGGGAATTTAGCCCAGCTCTACGGCGAGTTGCAGACCAAGCTGAGCAATTATCTCGGCCAGTCGGCAGGGAATCGCGATGTCTTTGCCGCCCTCAATACTGTCGGCTTCCAGGATGCAGCCATCATCTGGGTGCCCAGCAAGCAGGTGATTGCAGCGCCGATCCAGATGGTGTTCCTCTCAGTGTCTGCTGATGGGGCGGCGGCTAACCAGGCAGCCCTCAGTCAACCCCGCTGCCTAGTCGTAGCAGAATCGGGCAGCGCCATTACCCTGGTGGAAGACTTTTACGGCAGTGCGCCAACCGCCCACTTCACTAACAGCGTCACGGAGATCTGGGTGGAGGACAATGCCGAAGTGAACCATGTGCGTCTCCAACGGGAAGGGTCGGGCACGTTCCACATTGGCAAAACGGCGGTCACTCAGGGACGCGATAGCCGCTACACCTGCACGCCGATCACCACCGGAGCCCAGCTCTCTCGCCACAACCTCGAAGTCACCCAAACCGGTCCCCAGACCGAGACGACGCTGCAAGGGCTGAGCGCGATCGCCGGCACCCAACTGGCCGACACCCACAGCATCATTGCCTTCAACCATCCCCACGGCACCGCCAATCAGCGCCATAAATGCATCGTCGATGACCGCGCCCATGCTGTCTTCAACGGCAAGATGTGGGTGCCTCGCAACGCCCAGCAAACCAACGCCAGTCAGCTCAACCGCAATCTGCTGCTGTCGGACAAGGGCCGGGTGGATACAAAACCCGAGCTGGATATTGTCGCCGATAATGTCAAGTGCGCCCACGGAGCCACCATCAGCCAACTGGATGCCGACGAGGTGTTTTACCTCCAGAGTCGCGGCATTAGTGGTGAACAGGCCCAACAGCTTTTGATCTACGGCTTCGCCATGGAAATTATCGACGCCATCCCCGTTGCGTCCCTGCGAGAAACCTTGACCCAGGTGATCGCGACCTGGACGCCTTAGCCTAACGTCTCTGTCCGCCCCCCTGCTCCCCCTTCGTCGCCCACCGCCATGACCCTTGCCCAAGATCGCACTCAAGATCGCACCCTCGCTGCCCAGGTCCGTGCCGACTTCCCTATCCTGGCCCAGACGGTCAACGGTCATCCCTTGGTGTATTTCGACAATGCGGCCACCTCCCAAAAGCCCCGAGCGGTGCTGGAGGCGCTAAATCACTACTACGAATACGACAATGCCAATGTCCATCGGGGCGTCCATGCATTGAGTGCGCGGGCGACGGATGCCTATGAGGGGGCCAGGGATAAGGTGGCAGCCTTTGTGAATGCAGCCTCCCGCGACGAGATTGTCTTTACCCGCAATGCCAGCGAAGCGATTAACCTGGTGGCCTATAGCTGGGGTATGAGCCAACTTCAACCGGGGATGAAATCATCCTGTCGGTGATGGAGCACCACAGCAACTTGGTGCCCTGGCAGTTGTCACCCAGCGCACCGGGGC
>JAAUQE010000350.1 GCA_012032425.1 Leptolyngbya sp. RL_3_1
TTGACCACCTGTTTTACCAGGGCTTGAGCCGCCTCTACGGAAGCCAAGGTCTGATCCGCTAGGGCAGTTTTTACGGCGGTGAGTAGGGACGCCACCTCGGGCTGCTGGAGATGTTGGGTCGCCGCCTCGGCATAGGGCACGGTCGGGGTAAAGAAAAACCGACCCTGCTCCACGCCGTCGGTGAGTCGGGTCAAGCTGGGGCCGAGGAGGGCGGCGATCGCCCCGAGCCACTCGCGATCCGCCGCGAGATCAAACCCATAGCCTGCGGCCTGCCAGTAGGGCACGAGTCTTTCCAGCAGGTCTGGAGCCGCCATGGTGTGCAGATACTGGCTATTGAGCCAGTCGAGCTTGTCCCAGTCAAATTTGGCCCCAGCCTTATTCACCCGCTCAAAGCTAAACTTGGGGGCCGCTTCGGCCAGGGTAAACACCTCTTGGCCATCGGGGGCCGACCAGCCCAGCAGGGTCATATAGTTGGCTAGGGCTTCGGGGGTAAAGCCCATCTGCTGAAAGTCGGAAATCGACGTCACCCCATCCCGCTTGGAGAGCTTTTGGCCAGTGGTATTCAGAATCAGCGGCGTGTGGGCAAAGGTAGGGATGGTGCCCCCGAGGGCTTCATAGAGCAGGATTTGCTTGGCGGTATTGGCAATGTGGTCTTCGCCACGAATCACGTGGGTGATGGCCATATCCTGATCATCTACCACCACCGCCAGGTTGTAGAGGGGCTGGCCGATGCTATCGCTGGAGGCGGCCCGTGCAATCACCATATCGCCCCCCAGATCACTGCCCTGCCAGGTCATGGTTCCCCGCACCAGGTCCTGCCACTGAATCACCCGATCGTCGTCAATTTTGAAGCGAATCACTGCGGTCCGGCCCTCGGCTTCGTAGGCGGCTTTTTGCTCAGCGGTCAGGTGGCGATGGCGATTGTCGTAGCGGGGGGCGCGGTTCTGGGCTTTTTGGGCCGTGCGCATGGCATCTAGTTCTTCTGGGGTGTCATAGGCGGCATAGGCCAATCCCTTATCCAGCAGGGCCTGAATGGCATCCCCATAGAGGGACAGCCGCTTAGATTGGAAGAACGGCCCTTCGTCCCAATCTAAACCCAGCCACTGCAACCCCGTGGTGATATTGTCGGTGAACTCAGGGCGCGATCTCGCTTCGTCAGTATCCTCAACCCGCAGGATAAACTGGCCCCCCTGATGGCGGGCAAAGAGCCAGTTAAAGACAGCGGTGCGGGCCGTACCAATGTGGAGGTTGCCGGTAGGGCTGGGGGCGATGCGAACACGGACAGTCATGGCGGCTGGGGGCTTGAGGATGATTTCTGCAACAGTTTCCCATTCTACAGCCGACCTACTGCAACACCCCGCCTTCAACGGTGCGGGTTTCAGCGCCCCCAAAGGCCGCCGCCCGACCAGACCAGTCAAAGTCACTGATCCGAAAGCCGACAAAGCCGGTGGACTGCTCGGGGTTAAACCGAATCACTAGGCCGTAGGTGCGGCGGCTATATTCCAGCACGTAGTCGGTGCTAAAAAAATCTCCCGTGTCGAGGTTGACCGAGGCTTGAAACCCGGCCCGAATCGGCCCATAAATTTGCTGAATTAAACCGAAGGAGAGGACATTGCGGTCGATGTCGCGATCGAACAAAAAGGGGGACTCGCCATCCCCCACAAAGGCTCTGGCATAGGTGAGGTTGAACTGGGTGTAGTCAAAAAAATCGTCTGCGAAGTGACCCACCTGCCCCTGAAATCCCACGATGGCCCTCACATTTTCTTGGGTGTCACCGCTGGAGTAGTAGGTGAGGGTACCCTGGCCCCCCAGAATAAAGTTGAAATAGGGCACAACCGGCGTTGGGCTAAACCGTAGTCCTTCCTCCTGAGTCGCGGGGAGCGCTTCCCCTTGCCAAATCGGAAAGGTGCGGGTGAGAAAAATATTGCCCTGGGCTCGACCTAGGCTGAGAAAGCTATTCACCGGATTTTGGGGGAGCAAATTGAGCCGATCGGTTTCAGCGGTGACCAATTGGCCGGAAAGCTGATAGCTCAGGTTAATGCCGCTATCGCCCAGCACAATATTGGGAGAAACCAGCACTGCGCCGATACTGCTTTGCACGTCCCGGAACCCCAAGGAGCCATTGAAGAGGCGATCGCGATAGCTGGCTTCTAGATTCAGGGTGTGAAAAGACAGTTGCTGCCGCACCCGGACGCTGGCCCGCAGCCGATCATCCAGATTTTGCAAGTCCAAGCCCGCAATGCTGGCGGTGGCGGTGGCCACGGTGGCTGGACCGAGCTGGCCATTTAGGTCAAAGACCACGCCGTAGTTGGCCAAATCGGCAAATTCCGAGTTGTCGAGCCAGCGCTCCACCAAAAACTGGGGGGTGACATCCAGTTTCCACGGGTCGGCGATGGGGACAGAAAACGTGCGCTCTACGAATAGACCATCGCGATCGCGGCCATCAATCCCAATGCCGGTCGGCAGCGGGTTGAGGGCTTCGTCATCGAGGGTGCCCCGGCTGAGCAAAATCCGCGATCGCAGTAGCGGGATGGTAAACCCCTGGTCAAAGACGATCCGCAGATTTTCGATGTAGAGTTCATCCTCATTCTCATTGAGGTTCACCAGTCGGGCCGATGTCGCCCCGAAACTCTAGCTCTGGGGGCGAAAAGGGGTCGTTGGTAAAGCGGATGGCCCCGGTGGTCCAGCCATCAGCGTCAAAACGGATTTGCTCGGCTTCAAACCGGAGACGACGGATCCCCCCGTCTGTACCCGGAATCGGCAGGTCGTCGGTGGCGAGTAAGGTGCCCCCAGGGCTGGTGATGCCGCGAATGGGACCGCGATCGCGGAGGCGCTCAGTAATCGGTTGATTGGCCCGAGCCGAGGTGTCCCGAGGCAAAACATTGGCAAAATCTTCCCCCGTGGTGGGGGTAAACAGCTCCCCATAGGCCCCAAAAATCACCCCTTCCCCTTGCAGCAGGTTGTACTCGACCCGTTCCCCTTGGAGCAGCTGATCGCCCCGGCGCAGGACGACATTCCCCTCCGCCAAAACGAAGCGATTGGTCAGGTTGACCCACAGGCGATCGGCATTCAACAGACCGTTACCCACCCGCAGCAAAACATTCCCCCGAGCCGTCACCACCTGGCGCTCAGGGTCAAATTCTTGATAGTCGGCGGTGAGATCGAGGGGAATTGGGGGCCGTGAGGTGGGGGCCGTAGGGGTGAGCAACTGCCCTTCACTGGTGACCCCACCATTACTCCAATGGGGTTCTGGTTGGGCAGCAGGGGGATA
>JAAUQE010000156.1 GCA_012032425.1 Leptolyngbya sp. RL_3_1
AAAATCCTCTGATCTTTCGGGAACCTAGTCGGTTCAAAATGAATCTGGTACTATCAGTGATAGGTTGTTTTACCCATGGGAAATCATGGACTAAAGCAATCGACAGTAGAGTTCTGGCTTTGACCTCCGGGTCAAGATTGTCGAATCTTTTACGTCTAAGGTGTGAGGAATCTAAATGTCTAACAAACTCTGGAAAGCTTTAGTAGCCAGCCCCGCTGTTCTGGGCATGGTTATCTCTGGCTCCGCGATCGCTGCTGATGCCCCTAGCGTTGAAGCGCTAGAGGCCCCTTCTGAAGCCATTGAGCTGGCTCAAGTGGCGACCGTTGACGAGCTGAGCGATGTACAGCCTACCGACTGGGCTTACACCGCCCTCCAAAACTTGGTTGAAACCTACGGTTGTATCGAAGGTTATCCCAACCGTACCTTCCGGGGTAACAACGCCCTGACCCGCTACGAATTCGCCGCTGGTCTAAACTCCTGCCTCGATGTGATTGCTGGCCTGATCGGCGTCGGTCCTGATGATGGCACCCTCGCCACCATTCAGCGCCTACAGCAAGAGTTCCAAGCTGAGCTCGCTACCCTGCGTGGTCGCGTTGATGCCCTCGAAGCAGAGACCGCTGAACTCCGCGCCCAGCAGTTCTCCACCACCACCAAATTGCGTGGTCAAGTGGATGCTCATTTAGTCCAGCCTTTCGGCGATATCGGCACCTTGGATGACAACGCCGCCTTCACCGCTCGGGCTCGCTTGAACTTCGATACCAGCTTCACTGGTGAAGATCGTCTGCGGATTCGTCTGCAAGGTACTGATGGTTCCAACAACGTCTTACGTGCTGCTGGAGGGTTAGCCAATGGCAGCGGCGATGCTCAAGGTTTTGGTGGCATTAACGTTGATGACTTCTACTACTCTTTCCCAGTTGGTAGCCGTCTCGACCTGATCATTGCTGCTAATAGCATTGTCACCGATGACTTCGTCACCAGCACCATCGTGCCTTTCGATGGTCCTTCTGTGGCTGATGCGGGTGGCCCTATCCTCTATGACGTGGTTGGTGGCGGTGGTGCTGCTGCTGGCTTTAGCTATTCCATCACCGATAACTTTGTCCTGGATGCAGGCTACTCCGCTGGTGAAGGCAGTAATGGTGCTGGTGTTGTTTCCAATAGCAACCGTCAGGGTGGCATCTTCGGTGCTGCTACCCAAAGCAGCATTGTTCAGTTGAGCTACCTGAGCGATGGCATCTTTAACGGTGCCTTGGTTTACATTAACGGTACCAATGGTGGTACCCAAACCATCGATACTTACGGTGGTCTGGTGAGCTTCGATTTCGGTCGCTTCATCATTGGTGGCTATTTTGCTCAGCATGATGGCTCTGGCACTGCTGCGGGTACCGATGACACCACCTGGCAAGCCGGTATTGCCTTCCCTGACCTGTTCATCGAAGGGTCTCAACTTGGCATTTACTACGCCGATCTCTTTAGCCTAGCTGCTAACACCAACCCCTATATGGTTGAGGGTTACTACGAGATTCCGGTCAACCAGTTCCTCACCATTACCCCTGCCCTGATCTACGGTGATCTGGACACGGTTGGTACCGCTGACACCGATAACTTCTACGGTGCTATCCGGGCAACCTTCAAGTTCTAAGCCACTCGTTGCTTAGTCTGATTGTTGGTTAGCTCAAAAAGCCCTCGCATTGCGGGGGCTTTTTTGATGGCGTTCCATACGCTGGTTTCGACTCCGCTGGCTTCGACTCCGCTCAACCAGCGAGTTGGTTTTCCTGTGTCCCAGTCTCTGACTGGGACACGGAGTAGGAGGCTCTGCCTCCGATCATAGCGGCGGAGCCGCAGGGGATATGCCCCCAGCCGGAGACTGGGGGCTAGTCACACGGGAGATAATCGCTCTCAACTAGGGCGGACAACAGTATAAAATTAAGCAGGGGCTCGCTGACTCAACTCAGCACGAGGGAGACTATGGAACTATCAAGAGTCATCGACGAAATCAAGCGCATCCCCCAGGATCGGCTCTCTGAGGTCTATAGCTTCATTCATTTCTTTCGACTCGGCCTGGAGTCAGGATCTCCTCAAGGTGATGTCAGCGAGCTGGCGACTAAGCCAATGCTAAAACCGTTATCTCCCCCCTCCAACTATGATTTCTCAGACTTGGTAGGTCGATTAACCTGGCAAGGAAACGCCGTCGCTGTCCAGAGATCGCTGCGCGATGAGTGGTAAGCGCTATGTCCTTGATACCAACGCCATCATTGCCCTGTTGCAAGGCAATCTTGCCGTGGCCCGGCTTTTACAGAGGGCCGAGTGGATTGGCGTCTCAGTGATTAGCCAAATTGAGTTTTTGGCATTTTCGGGGCTTGGCGAGGACGATAAGGCGCTGCTTCAGCAATTTCTAGAGCGGGTCGAAGTGATTAATCTGACCTCCGATAACACCGATTTAATCGATCAAGTCATTGCGCTACGTCAGCAGAACCGTCTCAAACTGCCTGATGCGATTATTGGGGCGATCGCCCTCAATAACTCCGCTAGCCTGATCACCGCTGATCAAGTCTTTGCAAAATCACCGATTTAGCCATGACGGCTTGGTAAACTATCAGGCACGTACTTGTAGCCCGTAGACTAGGTCAAACGTAGTGCAACCCAACATCCACAACCGTTGTGTTGGGTTTTGCTAACGCGCTACCTGTTGACTCACTATTCTGTAAACCCGCTGTGGCGGTGCGTTTGCCTAACGTCCCCTAGAGGGTGTTTGAAAAGGGGGTAAGCCAGTCTTGAACCATATTGGAGCCCATCAGTAGGATGGCTGTAGCCCCAATGCTACCGTTACTTTTCTGGGTAATCCATGTCGCTAAAGGAAGTCCCGAAAACTTTTCAAACACCCTCTAACCCGAAAGTGTGGAGGGAATTCAACGATGACCCTTGATCAACTCCAATCTGAACTTTTGGAGCTTTCTCCCCAAGAGAAAGCCCAAGCCATACAACTTTTGGTTGCTAGCCTCGGTGGCACTTGGCTTGGCATCGAGCAGCATCCTGACGTGATGGGCGGTGACGCCTGTATTCGACAGACTCGTATTCCCGTATGGCTCTTAGTCAGTCTCCGACAGCAGGGCGCGACCGAGGCTTTTTTGCTCGAAGATTATCCTGAGCTAACCGCTGCTGACCTGACCAATGCGTGGCTCTATGCTAGTACTCATGGGGGGCGATCGCCGCCGCTATCCAGCGCCAAGCCGATGCCTAAGGCACGACTTTACGCCGATGAGGGCTTTCCTTGTCAGGTGAGCCGACTGCTCAGGGAACTCGGTCATGATGTGCTCACCGTGCAAGAGGCTGGACTAGACAATCAGCGGATTCCAGACGAGGCAGTGTTAGCCTTCGCCATCAGCCAAAACCGAGCTGTACTGACCGTTAATCGAGCCGATTTTATTCGGCTGCATAAACAAAATGCTGACCATGCTGGCATCATCGTTTGCACAGAAGACATTGATCGCCAGAGACTGGTTCAGCGAATGTAACCGCCCCAGGAACTACGCTGGCTGAGCGAAGTCGAAGCTAAAACCCGGTCAGAATGTCCCTTTCGACTCCGCTCAAGGGACGGTTACGGTTCAGCGAATACATGCAGCGATTTTGGCGACAGAAATCCTGGAAAAGCAATTAATTCGGGTCAATCGCCCGAATTTGTAGCAAGTGCCCGTAGATTGGGTGAAACGTAGTGCAACCCAACATCCACAACCGTTTTGTTGGGTTTTGCTAACGCGCCACCCAACCTACCGTTGATTTACTAGATGCGGTGCGTCACGCTGGGCAATGACACTACAATCATGAGGTAACAGGTGGGACAGTTGGGTAGCCCCCGTTAACCAGATGGGCGACTGCTACCGTTCGCCGTCACAGGTAGAATGAGCAAAGCTTGCGTTCCCAGCTTTGAGTATCTTGATGAGTATGGCCAAAGCCCTGACTCACAAAACAATGACGGTCAGCACATCCCAGTATCATGGTTTTAGCGTCTCAACGACTGACCCTTGAAGATTACCTGGCCTACGCTGATGCCAGCGAAACCCGCCATGAGCTAGTTGACGGAGTACTCGTCGAAATGCCCCCCGAGTCGCGCCTCAATGCTCGGATAGCTATGTTTTTGATTGCCGAATTTCTGCGGCATGTCCCCTTTCAACTGCTCTGCTGCAAAGATACCGAATTGGAAGTTAGCGGTCGCCTTGCCAAGGTCCGTCTCCCCGACCTGATGCTCTTAACCGAGGAATTAGACCAGCTCTTAGGGACTGCCCGAGGCACCATCACCCGAGAAATGCCGCCGCCTCAATTGATCGTTGAAGTGGTCTCCCCAGGCAAGGTCAACGAAGACCGTGATTATCGCTATAAGCGTTCGGAATATGCGGCCCGAGGGGTCGCTGAATATTGGATAGTTGATCCAACCTCTAAAATCATTACGATTTTGATCTGGGTAGAGGGGCTCTATGAAGCGCAAACCTTCCAGGGAGATAATCAATTGCAATCCCTGACTCTACCTGATTTAACCCTTACTGCTGCCCAAGTCTTTGCCGCAGGGCAATAGCAGATCCGCTGGGACACAGGCTTAATCCTGTAACCCGACCGGACAACCGGGATATCCTAAGAACGCCGTCACCATCTAGGATGGCGTCTCTACAGCGCTGTCGCGTAGACGCGGACCCTGCCTGGGAACAGCACCCATCACAAGCCCCCAGGCAGTGCCGCCACGTTAGACTCAAAGTAGCTCCAAGTTGGGGATAGCGCCTGTCATGCCCTTCATCAACCCCAAAACAGACTTTGCCTTCAAGAAAATCTTTGGCTCCCCCCAAAGCTAACCCGTACTGATTAGCTTTCTCAACGGCTTGCTTTATGACGGCACCGACACCATTCAAGCTTTAGACATCCTCAACCCCTATCAAGCCCCCCGGATTCGGGGCATGAAAGACACCTATCTGGATGTCAAAGCCCAACTCGCTGATGGCACCAGCGTGATTATTGAAATGCAGGTGCTCAATGTCGAAGGGTTTGAAAAGCGCGTGCTCAACCGAGTGCTCTATGGGGCCGCCAAAACCTATTCAACTCAGTTAGGTCCAGGGGATGATTACACCCTGCTCAACCCAGTGATTGCCCTGACCATCACCGACTTTGTGATGTTTCCAGAGATCACCGCCTATCGCACCTGCTTTGTCTTGCGAGAAAAGCAAGTCTTAATTGACTACCCCAGTAGTGATCTGGAGCTGGTATTTCTGGAGTTGCCGAAATTTGAGCAGTCCCTGGGAGAGCTACACAATTTGATGGAGCAGTGGCTGTTTTTCCTCAAGAATGCCAAGTCATTAACCGCGATTCCTGAGGAGATGAGCGATATCCCAGCCTTTCGGCAAGCGTTTGAGTTTGCGAATCAGGCCAACCTTTCCCCCGAGGAGCTGGAGGATTTGGAGCATCGGGAGATCTTTATCCATGACCAGCGCAATGCCATTAAGCGGGCGTTGAATCAAGGCATTGAGCAGGGAATTGAGCAGGGAATTGAGCAGGGAATTGAGCAGGGAAGGGTAATGGAACGGCAGCAGATCGCCCGACAGATGAAGGCGGCGGGGATGGCGATCGCCCAAATCTCTTCGGTCACAGGCTTATCTGCTGAAGCTATCGAAGCCCTCTAATTTGCGACTGATGTAGGCTGGGTCACGCTAGCGCTGACCCAGCCTACAAATTGCAGCTTGACGCTGCACTAGGCCGTCACCCCAGACAGTCTTTCATAGGCCAGCTTCAGAGCGGTTTCATCGCCCACATTGCCAGGGAAGAGCACCACGGGCAGTTGCGGAAATTGGGGGTGATCATCAGCGGTGATCACTACCGAGCAACCCGGCACAATTTGCCCCAGCAGTCTGGCTCGGGTGAGGGCGAGGCCATCACTGAGGGTATCGTTTGAGGTGATGCCGCCCTTGCTGATCAAAAAGCCGAGGGTATCGGGTAGCCCCCGCAAAATATCCATCAGCAGGGTCGAGACCTGTTGACCAAAGTCGAGACGGGTCGCGGTATCGGCAAAGGTCAGCTCTTGGCGGCTGGTGTAGATCACCGGGGTCTTGCTTTCGGCATGGGCAGTGTGGGCCTGAGCCAGCACTTGGCTGAGTAATTGCTGACGGGCGGTTGCTGCATCCCGGTTGTCCCCAGCTAAAAGCTGGGCAATTTCTACTTCAATAGCGACGGTACCAGGAGCCGTCAGCAGCACCTGGAGTTGCTGGGTGGTTTTTTGCACATGGGAGCCCACAATCACGGCCCCTGGAAATCCTTGGCGGGTGTATGCACCATGGCGGTAGCAGCCACGGGGCTGCGGGGGGGAGGGCGGGGCGGAGGGGCAGGTGAGCAGGCTGGCGGCACTGCGAAACAGGAACCGCTGGCCCTGGCGGGCAGCCGCTAGAACCGCTTGGGCAAGGGCGTCGAGGTCAGACTGCTGCTCCCCATCCACCACTACACAGGCGTTGTTTTCGAGGGTGAGGTGGCCGAGGGTTAAGTCGCGATCGCCCCCGCCCTGGCGCAATCGGGTCAAGGGCAAGCGCTGTACGGCATTGGCCGGAATCCGACCCTGGGTTTTCTCTGCTACATAATCGGGCAGATAGCTGTGGTGGTAGCCAAACACCGAATCCTTGGCAAATTCGGTCTCATGGGCGGGCACAGGCACCCCCCCCTGGACGACATAGTGGATACTGTCCCGCGTAATCCGCCCCCCCTCAAAGAAAGCCGGCACGAGAAAATGGGCATCAAAGGGGCCGAGTTCCGCTGCGATCACATCGGTCTCAATCGGGTAATGCCCCCGCAAAGTAGAGTCCGAGCGGCTAACGATCAAAAAGTCGTGGATACCGGCTTGGGGCAGCGCCAGCTTGAGGTTGTGGCACACCGCTTGGGTCACAGCGGCAGCGGTTTCGGAGGGGAGGGCGCGGGTATTGGTGAGGATAAAAACCAGGGGAGACGCATCCTGGAGGGCAGACACCAGGGTAGGCACATCCCATTTCAAGAGTAGTAGACAACTGTGGACGGTTTGAGAACCCGTCGGGTCATCATCTAGAACAATAATCTTCGGCTCTGCGGCCTGGGGCGCTAGAGTCTGAGGCGCTAGAGTCTGAGGCTCAACCGGCATGGGTGCTTCCCCTTTTATACAATGGCGGTGCTGGCTTTTAAGTGGAATCCCGGATCGTTTAGGGAGTCGCCTCGACAGGCTTGGCCTCGGGTACAGCCACCAAAGATACTTCTACCCGATCGCCTGCCGGCTGGGCTAGCTCTGCCCGCACATTCGGGCCAAAAAAGGCTTCAATTTTTTGCTGCTTATCCAGCCACTTGGCAAACGGCACCTTGGGCGTGTCAAACTCCAGCACCAAAACATAGGAGCCATCTAGAGACGCTTCCCGCACCCCGGCCAACACCGGTCGCTCAGCATCATTCGGCGATAGCCCGAGCCGCTCTAAGACATCATCTAGATGGGCTTCTTGACCATAGCGATAGCGGGTGACGTCGCTCCGCACCTGATTCTGGGTGGGGGTAGCCTGTTGTTTCCGCAAGGTTAAGACATCGTCGCTGGTTGCCTGACTGTAGGGCGTCGGCTCCAGCTCCGCTGCCTTCAGGGCGAGTCCCCCCAGCAGGACAGGAATGCCATAGAAAAAGCCCGCCAGATTCAACGTGGCATTGTCCTGGAAATAAGCAATGAAGCCAATAATCGTCAGGACACCGCCAACCCACAATAGAAGGATACTCAGGGACGTTTTTGCAACATTATTGCTCTGCTTTACTGATTTATTTTCCATGTTCTATGCCGTGATTGTATCGTTCTAACTGACGCTGGGGAGACGGTAAGGATCGGTGAGATCGGACCCACCCTCTGCCAAGTTGGCCTAAAGTTGCCTATGCTGATTTACTGGAGAGTCATGGAGGATCAACGTTATGGATACCCAAGCAATTCGCGATCGCATCGAACAAATTCGGTCAAAGCGGGAAGTGCTGCTGCGCCTGCTAGAGCAACCCGATCTCGGCACCCTCAGGATTGATGTCAATCAAGCCTTAGAGGAAATGGACGATTTATTGGAAGAGTTCGATAATGCCTTCCCGGCCAATGCCGCCTGAAGACCAGTGTCGCCTGAGGACCAGTGTCGCCTGAGGAGCCTGTCTCGCTGATGAGAGTCCCGGAATGGCGGCGCTGATCCAGCTTCGTGGCCCCAAGTCCGTTGCCCTAAGCTTGAAGTAACTTCAGATCAAACGTATCCGCATCAAACAAAACGCATCCATGGCAAATACCTATCGGGTTGAGATCAACCACCAGGGAGACACCCATACGATCCAGGTCCCAGCGGATCAAACCGTACTCTCAGCGGCTGAAGCGGCGGGCTTGGATTTGCCCAATTCCTGCAATGCTGGCGTCTGTACCACCTGTGCTGCCTTGATTACGTCAGGTACCGTCAGCCAAGCCGATGGCATGGGGGTGAGTCCGGCCCTGCAAGCCGAAGGCTATGCGCTGCTCTGTGTGGCTTACCCCACCTCGGATCTCACCCTTGAAACGGAAAAAGAAGATATCGTCTACGCAAACAGTTTGGCCAAGGCTAAGCGATCGCCGATAAACGGATTTAAAAAGGAGTGTCCCTAATGACCACCCATTTCATCACTGCCGAAATTGACTTGACCGCCACCCCTGAAGCTTTGCCCCAAGCGGTAGAGGCCGAGCTAAAAAAGCGGGGGGAGCCCCTGCGGTGGGCGGTCGCCCAAGTGAATGAGGCTGCCCAAACCGCCCAGGTAGAGGCGGTCGTCACCACTGACGCTTAAGGCAACAGGCGGGCGGCCTAGTACTCGGCGGCTAAAATAGCCTTAGCCTTGAACAAGGGGCTTAAGCCCCTTGCCTTGGGTTTGTAATGGTTAGGTTAATTCCGCCATTCAGTACTAGTGTTCTATAAGCTTTCAATTTGTAGGTTGGGTGGCGCGATAGCAAAACCCAACACAGCCCATGATTGTTGGGTTTTCTCCTCTCGGAGACGCTAGCCCTGGTGGGGCGGCTGCGCCCACGCGAACACTGCGTTTCACCCAACCTACGAAACCCTGATTTTTAAGATTGACAGACCACTAGAACTTGGCAGCGGAATTCGCGTAACGTTTACAGTTTCTAGCTCCCTTGCACCTTAAGTCCCCCTGCGCTTGGTGATAGTGCTGAAACTTATATAGACACTCATCCGATGGTGAAACGCCCCTATACGGCGGTTTTGATTGTGCCGACGGGGATCGGCGCGGCCATTGGTGGCTATGCCGGGGATGCCTTGCCGGTGGCACGGGCGATCGCCCAGGTGGCCGATACCCTGATTACCCATCCCAACGTGCTGAATGGAGCCCAGCTCTATTGGCCCATGCCGAACGTCCTCTATGTGGAAGGCTATGGGCTGGATCAATTTGCTGCCGGATGTTGGGGGCTGCAACCTGTCCATCGCCACCGCATTGGTCTGCTGCTGGATGCCGCCATTGAGCCCGACTTGCGCTGGCGACACCTCCAGGCGGCTGATGCGCGCGCGCCACCCTGGGATTGGACCTGACTGACTATGTTGTCACCGACAGGCCCGTGGGGGTAGCGCTACGCAAGGCCGAGTCTGGTGCCACCTGGGGGACGGTGCAGCGGCCTGATACCCTGCTGCGCGGGGCTGAGAGACTATTGGCGGCGGGAGCAACGGCGATCGCTGTCGTCGTCCGTTTTCCCGATGATCAAGACGAGATGGCGCTGCAACACTATCGCCAGGGTCAGGGGGTCGATCCGTTAGCGGGGGCTGAGGCGGTCATCAGCCACTTGATTGT
>JAAUQE010000157.1 GCA_012032425.1 Leptolyngbya sp. RL_3_1
TGTGGGCGGCGGCAGCGGAGCGGTGCAAGATGCCCAGGTGCGGTTAGATTTAGCCCGCAGCCAGTTCGATCGCAATCAGCAGCTACAGCGCCAGGGGGCGATTTCCGAAAATGAGCTGGATACCTTTCGCCAGCAGGTGCGCAGTGCTGAGGCGGCGTTGGCCCAGGCCCAGGCCAGCGCGGAGGAAACCCGTCAGCGGTTAGTGGACCTGAGGAATACCCCAGAGCCAGAGGCGATCGCCCAAGTTGCGGCCCGGTTAGAGCAGGCCCGAGGGCAGCTCCAAGCCACTCAGGTGCGGCTCGAAGACACCCGCATCCGAGCGCCCTTTGCCGGGGTAATCACCCAGAAATTTGCCACCGAAGGGGCTTTTGTCACCCCTACCACTTCAGCTTCCGATGCCTCTTCGGCCACTTCGACGGCGATCGTCGCCCTGGCCAGCGGCTTAGAAATCTTGGCGGAGGTTCCCGAAGCCGATATCGAGCAGATCACGGTGGGACAACGGGTGGAAGTCGAGGCCGATGCCTTCCCTGGTGAGGTGTTTGCCGGTCGGGTGCGGTTGATTGCCCCGGAGGCAATTGAGCGGCAAAACGTTACCCTGTTTCAGGTGCGGATTGAGCTGGAGACCGGCAAAGATATCCTGCTCTCAAACATGAATGTCAGCGTCGCGTTTATCGGTGAACAGCTCAATGATGCATTGGTGGTGCCGACGGTGGCGGTGGTGACCCAAAACGGTGAAACCGGGGTGCTGGTGCAGGGAGAGAACCGCATCCGCTTTCGCCCCGTTACCCTGGGCTCCCAAGTGGGGGAGCAAATCCAGATCTTGGAAGGGGTGGAAGCCGGGGAGCGGGTATTTGTAGACCTGCCCCCCGGTCAACAGTTAGAAAACATCCAGTTTTAAGGTGGCAGCACCGCCAAATTAGGGATGATTTTTGGGTGCTGAGGGGATCTGACCTGCGCCTGCTCCCTAGGATTTAGGGCAACCACAAGGGATTGACCCCTACGTGGGAATCGCCTTACGGCTGTTGGCCCGTGACATTTCCTGGGGGATTGTAATGGCAGACCAGAATCTCCTGACCGCCCCCGATCGCCACGCCACAGCCGACTTCGGTGGTGTTGCGCCAAATCATCTGGGTGTAGTGACCGACATCAGCCCAGTTGCCCGTAATCGACACCGCCGGGAACGGGAGTCCGGAGATAAAGTAACGCTGTTCCGCCCCCCATAGATTCACCAAGTCCGTCAGGGAATAGGCGTCGGGTGGTCCGCCTGCGGCCAAGTTTTCGCCCGCGCCGTTGCGTTGGCTGCGATCGCTGTGATTAAGGCTGCCTCCATTCGTGGCTAACTGATCAGCCCATTGCTGAGCCGTCGTGGCCAGGGCCGATGACCAGGTAAGATTGGCTGCCCCCACCGCAGTTCGGTAGCGATTGTGGGCGGTCAGCAACTCTTGGGCAAAGGCACTGGTGGCCGCCGAGTTGGCCGCAGCGCCGGGAGACAGTTCGGTGATCGCAATATCGTAAGGAAAGCCCGTATTGGGGGCAAAGTCACCCACCCACAGGTGATAGGTCCCCGTCGCTAAGGCGCTGGCAAACTGGGGTAGTAGCGTTCCACCAGAGTCATCCACACAGGTCAACACCCCCGTCTGGACGTTCTGCATCACCAAGGAGACATCGGCATCAGAGGTGACATTAATTCGCAGATAGTTAAAGGGTTGCGTCACCGTCAAGATGTGGTCGGGTGCCCCGGCGAGATTAATGTCGCCGCCAAACCCACAGGCACTGGGCACCGGGCTGCCCCCGCCCGAGATCCCCCCACCGGTCACCGGGGTCGGAGAAAAGCCAGGGGCTAGGGAAAAGCTCTGATAGGTTGAAACCACTGGCGGCGTGGTGCTTGGGGGAGGCGTGGTGTTGGCTTGGGTGGGCGTACCACTGGCCGGGACGCCACCACAGTCATACAGCCGGACGATCGCCGCCGCCGTAAAGGCCCGAGTCGCACCCACATTGGGGGCAAAACCGGTCCCCCGTTCATTTAAGGGGGTGGCTACACCGCAATAGCTGGAGAGGTAGGCAATGGTATCGCTGGCCCAATGGCCCGACGTATCCGAAAAGGCCGTGGGCGTCCCCACCGTGCGGCCACTAAAGGTGGTATCAGCCACATTTTTGAGCATCGCCATCAGTTCCGCCCGCGTCACCGTGGCGGTGGGGTCAAAGACCCCTGGTCCCCTCCCCGCCACAATATTGTTCCGGGCGGCGTAGGCGATTTTGCTGGCACTCCAGCGGTTGGCAGGCACATCTTGGAACGGGTTGGGAATGCCCACCAGTTGGTCATCAGTCACCCCAGTGGCGGACAAAATAATCGATACGGCCTGCTCACGGGTGACCGTGTTGTTGGGTAAGAAAGTGCCATCTCCCGGACCGGCAATAAAGCCCAGGGACGCCGCCCGGAGAATTTCCGCCTGGTAGAGATGGCCCCCGATATCAGAAAAGGTGCTGTTGGCTTGGGCCAATGCTGTGGGAGAGGCAGCCTCACCGAAGCTGGGGGCGGCGGTGCTCCCCGCCCATAGACCGACCGTGAGGGAGAGGGCCAATCCCGTTACTAACCGTCGTTGGGTCTGCTTGGAATAAGTCATTCTGAACTGTGGTTCTCTAACGATTTTGATGAACGATTTTGACGACTGAACACCAGCCCTAGGGTTCCCCCGTTGAAGAAAGAAGTCCTGGGCGAATTGGGTGAATTTCCTGAGGTTCTGCCTTAACCTACCTTCATTACTCATCAATGCTTCCCCATGCCCCTGACCTGCCAGACCCTCTTAACCGATCATCCTCAGCCCTGGCAACGGGCCACGGTGCATCCGTTCTTGGGTCAGTGCCAAGATGGCACCATCCGCCCTGAGCAGTTTAATACCTGGCTGGCCCAGGACTATCACTTTGTGGTGGACTTCACCCGCTTTGTGGGGCGGGTGTTGGCGGCGGCTCCGGTCTCTGATTTTGAGGTGATCTTGAACGGTCTCCAGGCCCTCCAGGATGAGCTGATGTGGTTTCGAGCTAAGGCGGCTGAACGCCAGGTGCCGCTGACTGGGCCACGGCAAGAAACTTGCCGCAGCTACTGCGATTTCATGGGGAACCTTGCCCACGCCCCTTATCCCGTACAGGCGACCGCTTTTTGGGCGATCGAGCTGGCCTACAACCAAGGTTGGCAAAAACCCGGACCCATGGTACCCCCCTATGACGAATTTGCCGATCGCTGGGGTAATCCCGGCTTTACCGATTACGTGTCCCTACTTGCAGCCCAAGCCGATCACGCTTGGCAGTGAGTCACGAGACTGTCCAGCACCAAGCAGAAGCTGCCTTTCTGCGGGTCGCGGCCCTAGAAAATGCCTTTTGGCAAATGGCCTACGAGGGGTAGAGGGGTGGAGGGGTGGAGGAGTGGAGGAGTGGAGGAGTGGAGGAGTGGAGGGGCTTAGGGGTGTGGGCGGAGCCTGCCCGCAGGGCTTAGGAATGATGAGGTAGAGGGGTATCCACCTGGGGGAGGTGCGGATCGGCGTTCCTTCCTTGCCATCGCGTTAACAAAGAAATATTTTCAAGCATCTTCTTTTTGTCAACGTTATTTACAATTTGATACATATTGCGTTACATTGGTTTACATAAGAGAGGTCAGTAACGTCAAAGTGTGACTCAGCGGCCTTTTCATGACCCTTTCACTAAAATAGGAGTTCGCATCATGATTACGCTTCTTATCGCTCTGGCTGTTGTGGGTTGGGCCGCTGTGGCCATTCTGGGTACCCAGGCCTACTACATGGGCGAGCAAACCAAGCCCATCCACGAGCGCAACTGGAATTCTGAAGGGTTTGAGCAAGCCGCCCAACTGGTGACCGGACGCGCCACCGACTACAGCAACCGCGTTCCCAGCTACAGCGGTGACGCTTACAACAGCACCGCCCTAGAGAACTAGGGGTCTGTCAATCCTGAAAATCAGGGTTTCGTAGATTGGGTGAAGCACGGCAAAACCCAACAATCATGGGCTTTGCTGGGTTTTGCGATCGCGCCATCCAACCTACAAATTAAAAGATGATAGTCCGCTAGGATTGCCGCGACCGATTTTGCTTGAGAGGCTGTTTGAAAAGCCTCTCACCGTTGATTTGGCTACAGGGATTACCCAGAAAGACGACGGCAACGTCAGGGATCTGGTTTGTGTACTGACCGCCTAAAGTCGCATCTAATCCTGGCTTACCCCCTTTTCAAACAACCTCTGATGCGGGTTAGCGTTACTCTCCGCGCTGACCTACGCCACCCTAAAGCAAGCATTACGCCCGGTCAAACCCGATTGCGGGTCGAGCTTTACAAAAGAGTATGCGTGGGGGCCGTCAACCGGCTCCTTTTTTATTGCCGATTTGATTTTATTGCCGATTTGATATGAACACGATTGCCCCCATTGTCCCTAGCCCCGATCTGATTGACTTTCTTCAGGATGAATTGGCCGTATCCCCAGCCGCGATTCAACTGGGGATGCGTCAGGCCCGTAATAGTCAGACCCTGCTACCCATGGCGCTTTGGCAATACGGCTTGGTCACGATGGGTGAATTGAATCAAATTCTGGACTGGCTAGAGCAGCGTCCTGTCCCCAGTTACATGGCTTAGGGATGGGACTTCAGTTCGGTTTCTGGCTCCCCTGCCCCTGATGTTTCCCTGTCATCCGCAATCAGGCTGGAACTGATGGCATCCGTTCCTCGGGCTGGTTTGGGGAACTGCACGGTGAAGCGAGTGCCTTGGCCGACTTGGCTTTCGACCCCAATCGTGCCGCCATGGAGGTCTACGGCTATTTTGGCAATGTGCAGCCCCAGGCCGGTGCCGGGAATTGTGCCCACGTTACTGCCCCGACTAAAGGATTGAAATAAGCGCTGCTGATCCTCGGGGGGAATGCCAATGCCTTCATCTTTGACGTAACAGATGAGGTGGGTATCGGTGCCGACCAACTGGACACGTACCCCCCCGCCGTCGGGAGAATATTTAACAGCATTGGAGAGCAGGTTGCCAAAAACCTGGCGCAGTAGGCCGCGATCGCCCCTAAACCCCGCCATATTCCCTCGTACCGCCAGGGTAATGCGATGTTCCGCGTTCACCAACTGTAGCTCTTCGATCAATTTCGCGAGAAACTGACCCAGATCCAACGGCACCGGCTGTAGCTTTAACCGGTTTAGCTCCGCCTGATTGACCACCAGCATGTCGCTCACCAGTGCCGACATATGTTTGGATTTTTGCTCAATCATGGCGAGGAGCCGCTCCCGCATGGGGGTGGCCAGGATGTGATGATGGGCTTTGAGGGTCTCTGCGGCGACCTGGATGGCAGTCAATGGGGCATTGTATTCGTGGGATACCGTGGCAATAATCTGCGACTTAAAGGTATTCAGGGCCTTTTCTTTCTCAAGGGCGGTTTGGGTTTGGGCCAACAGCTCCGCCTGCTGAATGGCGATCGCCACATGAATTGACAACTCATCCAACAGCTCTACCTCTTCGGTCTGCCACTGTCGCGGTACCGAGCATTGGTGAGCCACAATCAACCCCCACAGTTGATGGGTTTCTGGCCCCTCCGCCCGGATTAAGATTGGCGTAATTAAGCTGGCCCTAACTTCAAATTTGCTCAACAGGTCAACATGGCAGGGGTCAAGCCCAGCCGTATGAATATCAGCCACCACTTGGCGGCGACCGTGGCGGTATTCCTCCGCCCCCTGGTTTTGGAAATAAATATCCCGCACGATTTCTCCCAAGGCCGAAGTCCAGCCCGCCCCCACCGACTCGGCAATAATCGTGCCGCTCATATCCGGGCAAATTGGTAGGCCAAGACGCGATCGCAACCCAGCAACTGATGCACTTCCGTCACGGCGGTCTGGAGGGTTTGGTCAAGCTCCAGCGACTGACGAATCCGAAAGGCAATGCGAGCCAGCAACCGTTGCCGCTCTTGGTGATTACGGAGCTGTTGCCGCAGTTGGGCCTGATGCACGACATTGCGGACGGTGCGCTGCAACCCCTCTGGATTGAGGCCATCTTTGACCAGATAATCCTCAGCGCCCCCCTTCATTGCCTGCACCGCCACCTGCTCATCCCCATGGCCCGTCAGCATAATCACAGCGGTGTGGGGATACTGGGCCTGCACCACCTGTAGCACGTCCAAACCGCTTCTGTCTGGGAGTTGAAAGTCCAGCAAAATCACGTCAAATTGCTGACGTTGGCAAAGGGCTAACCCCTGCTCAGCACAACTGGCCTCAGAGCAGTCATACCGCTGTTGTGGATCTTTCCCTAAATAGCGCTTATAGATGGTGCGATCGGCGGGCGAATCATCAACAATGAGCACGGTCCAGGGGGTTATCATTTACCGCTAATCATCCGGAAGTCCTCTTGAGATGACTCTAGCGGATGGGTTTACAAAACAGCGGAACCCCCAGAGTGTCTTTCAATTTGCCGGGATCATCGCAAAACCGGGATAAACTAGCCCAAAACAAAGAACGGTGAGGTATTGGCCTCCAACCAATAGTCCACAAAAGCCTGCACCTTTTGAGTCAGCTCCTGGATACCCACCGGCTTAACCAAATATCCATTCGCCCCCTGGCGATAGCAAAACTCAATGTCACTGGGGGTTGAGGAGCAGGTAAAGATAACAATCGGAATCTGAGTGAAGTCTTGGTCCTGTTTTAGCTTAGCCAGCACAGCCCGACCGTCCGTCCCCGGCAAATTCAGGTCCAACATAATCATCCCTGGCCGAGCAAGGGTTTCAGCAGATTCGTATCGACCCGTGCGATACATCAACTCCAACGCCTCATCGCCAGTTTGACAACGGTAGATGGGACGTTGCACCTCCATTTGCCGCATCAACCGCTTCAACATGCGGAAATCAGCAGTGCTATCCTCAACAACCAAGAGGGGATCCAGACAACTCACAGCCATGCGTACTTTTCAAACAGATTTGAAAGGATACTTTTATTAAGGCAAACGTAACAGTCTGTAATCTTTCAGTCAGAAAATTACAGACTGTTTTTAGAAACGCCGTTGTCCGGCCCGCCCTGTAGGGTGAAATAAAACGTACTGCCCTCCCAGTACAGACTCCACCCAGATGCGACCGTTGTGACGCTCGATGACTTGGTTGACGATCGCTAACCCCACCCCAGCCCCACCGCCATAGCGCTCCTGGGGATGCAACCGCTTAAACAATTGAAAAACGACCAAGGCATGTTCTGGGCGAATGCCAATGCCGTTATCACGCACGTAAAATACGGCTTGACCCTCTACGGCTTGACCCCCAGTTGCGTCATCGCGACCCGCTTGGTAGCCCACCTCGACCCACTTATCGGGCCGTTCGTTGTACTTGATCGCATTGTTGAGCAAGTTTCGCAGCACTTCATTCAGCAGCGCTGGATCGCCCTGAACCTGGGGCAAAGGCTGGGGAACCCGCAGCTCGAAATCCACCTCTGGCCAACTGGCCCGCACCACCTGGGCTGCGGTCTTCAGCCCATCGTTGAAATCAAACGGTTCGAGGTGCAGCGCCCTTTGGCGGAGTTGTGCAATTCTCAGCAGCGCATTGATCAGGGTCTCCATGCGCTGGGAAAAGCCTTGGATTGCGCCCAGATATTCCATCCCCTCTTCATCCAGGGTCGGTCCGTAGTCCTCTTGCAAAATGTTGGCGTAATTATAGATACCCCGCAGCGGTTCCTTCAGATCATGGGCCGCAGCATAGGCAAAGGACGCTAATTCGCGGTTACTGCGCTGCAATTCTCGGTTGACTTGCGCTAGCGCCGCCGCTTGCTTCAACACGATGCCAACAATCGCCGTCCTCAGGTCAAGCGCCCCCCTAATGTCAAAGGGCCGCCAAGGCAGGGACTGCCCCTGGACGGTTTCTTGCCACAGGGCAAAGGAGGTGCGAGGGCCAAGCTGCATCTGCCCTTGTTCATCGAGCGGTATTCCCTGATCCGGTGGCCCACCCCAGTTCACCGTTTGCAAAACCTCGGGGCGAAACCACACAATCCAGTATTGTCGCGCCTTAGAAATGTGCAGCAGCAAGACCCCACTGGCCTCGGCTTTAAAGGCGGCGGCCTCGGGATATTGAAGCGATAAGCAGTCGGTGTAAAACAGGTCTCCCTGGCTGTGGGCATCGGCCCAAGCGACGAGGTCTCGGATGGCCGCGACCGGCGGGGTCGTTCCTACCAAGGTGAGATCTTCACCCAGACAGATAGCGGCTCCCGCTGCATTCACCAATTGCAAGAGTCTTGCTTCAGAGTCAATTAACGCCTCCACCAAGCTATCTGCCTGGGCAATGGCATCGATCAGTTCCGATTGCAGCGCCTGCCGTTGGGCTTGGGCCTCTAAATCCTCTTGTTTGACGGTGCTGGTCAGGGCGGAGGCGGTCATCTGGGTCAGCAGCTCACAGGCGGCCCGCACCTCATAGGGGAGCAGCCTGGGGGCAGCGTGATGGCAAGACAGCAGACCCCACAGCTTTTGATCCTTAATCAGCGAGACGACCAATAGGGCAGCCATGCCCATATTGTCGTAGTACTCCGCACAGCAGGGGTCGGCGCTGCGCAGGACGGCTGCGGTTAAATCTAGGGGTAGCTCTGTGGGTGGATGGAGGGCGGGCACCAGTGGCACCGCCTTCGCCTGCAAATTGCCAACGGCCCGCAGCTTTCCGGGGGCGTAGCTCTGTCTCACCCACTTGGGATAGTCCATTGCGGGAAAATGTAGCCCTAAGTAGGACTGCAATTCTTCTTGTTTGGCTTCTGCTACCACTTCCCCTGCCCCTTGGGGATCAAACTGGTAGACATGCACTCGGTCATAGCCGGTTAAATGCTTAACGGCCCTCACTAAGTCATTCAGTAAGGTTGTGCGGTTGGGGGCCTGTTGGAGCCGGTACAAGGTCTCCTGCACCCAGCCATGGACCGATAAAAACGAAGCTGGGGCCGCCCGGTCAGCCGGTTCCATTTCCAGGATGACTGCCGTCTGGGTGCGATGGACAAAGCCGTGGAAGCATCCCTCCCCTTGGGGCGTCTGGACCAACAGTTGCAGGGCGGCGACGCGCTCTAGCTGGGGAGCTTGGGTAAGCAGGGCGCGGATGGGGGCGGGGTCTAAGAGGGTCCCTAGAGACTGGCCTAAGAGCTGCTGTGGCTCGACACCCAGGTGCAGGTTGGTGTTAGCACTCACCTGTAGGATCGAGAAATCCGCCTCAGCCAAGGCCAGGAGCACGCCGTGGGGTTGGATGGCGTGGGGGAATTGCAGGGGATAATCATCTACCGGTTGGGAAGTCAGCACAATGTCCGGGTCCAGCAGCGCGATAGCCTCAGTTTAGAAGATGCCTTGTGAGACCTCTGGGCTGAGGGTGAATCAAAACCATTGGGGGCCAGCCTTTCGGCACATTCTCCTGGGTAGACTGTAGGCAAATAGGACGACTTCATTGCGGCGATCGCACCTCAACCCCATGGGCCGATTCCTCCGACGGTACAAATTTCCTTTGCTGGTGATGATCACCAGCCTGGTGGTGGCGGCACTGCCGTTGGTGTCGGTGTTGGTCTCTAGCCTGCTGGCCGCGATCGCCGATTGCTCCCCTCACGAGGCAGCGTCAACACCTGCCAACTGGGTCCCTTTGAAATCGGCAACCTGCTTTACACCCTGTTTGTAGCGGGCTGGTTCATCTTCTTCTCCATTCCCCTCGGCCTGCTGGGGGTGGGGGTAGGCTTGCTGATCCTCGTCATCCAGCTCGTGATCAGCAACAACCGGCAAAACCAAGATCGCTCCTGACCCCTCACCCCCTCACTCCTTCACCCCCTCACTCC
>JAAUQE010000351.1 GCA_012032425.1 Leptolyngbya sp. RL_3_1
CGGTGCCCCTCACTTTTGACGTGAGCGATACTGGGCTGGGCATTGCCCCGGATGATCAGGGCTGATCTTTGAGCCGTTCTCCCAGGCTCAACTGCACAGTCGTTTGCAGGAAGGTACGGGGTTAGGGCTGGCCATTAGCCGTCGCTTTGTGCAGTTGATGGGGGGGGAACTGCGGGTGGAGAGTACCCTCGGCACTGGTTCAACCTTTCGGTTTACGGTGCCAGTGCGCGTGGTCAAAGCGGCTCCCCCCGGCCCAGCCCTTGCCCCCCAGCCCATCGCTATCGCTTCAGGGCAGCGGTCTTACCGCATTTTGATCGTTGAAGATGATTTGGCCAGTTGCGCCTTATTGCACACCTTATTACATCGCTTGGGCTTTGAGCTACGGATGGCCAGTAACGGTGAAGCGGCGATCGCCCATTGGCAGCAATGGCGTCCCCATCTGATTTGGATGGACCTGCGGATGCCCGGTCTAGATGGTTATGTGGCCACCCGTCAAATTCGAGCCCTAGAGCAGCAGCACCCCGAAACCCCGCCCACTAAGATCCTGGCCCTCACCGCCAGTGTCTTTACCGAGGACCGCACCAAAGCGCTGGCCTCCGGTTGCGACGACTTTGTGACCAAACCCCTGAAAACGGATGTGATTACGGCCAAACTGAGTGAACATTTGGGCGTTCAATATGAGTATGCTGCGGTGCCGACCAAAACGATTGCCCTAGAGGCGGTGGATACCGCCCCCGCCCAACCGGCGATCATCTCGGCCTTAGCCGCCCAGCCGCTATCCTGGCTAGAGCAATTGCATCACACCACGTTGCTATTGGATGAAGAGGCGATCATCGTGCTGCTGCAACAGTTGCCTGACCCGCACGATGAGATCACAGAACACCTCAGCCTGCTGGTGAATAATTTTGATTTTGATGCGGTGTTGTTGCTGATTGAGGCGCGATCGCCGCCCAGCCATCGGTGCCGTCGGCCCCTTAGGGTTGCCAGGTTGTCAGGACTAGCCATTATGGGAACCGGCAGACCACTTGGCCGAGGATGCGATCGCGACTCAGCCACCCCAACTGCCGACTGTCAGTACTCTCCGCCGGGTTGTCCCCCCGCAAGTCGCAACAGCCCTCCCCATCCACCGCGACCACCCGCTTGATGAGCCGAAACCCAGGCCGTTGGGGATGTTCTGCCACCACCACATCCTGCACCTGCGGAGGCTGCTGTGCATAGGCCCGAGGATTGATCAGCACCTCCTGACCGGGCTCCAGCGTCGGCAGCATCGATCGCCCCTCCACCCGCAACCGCCGCCGCCGCCGCCATAGCCATAGCCCCACATCTGCCCAATTGGCGTGGTCTAGGGTTGGGAATTGGTCTTGCTCCATGGGCACTCAAACAGTAAAGCCGGGGTTAGCATTGCCACCCCGGCTGATGATTCAATTCAACTTGAGTCGGTTGGGTGAAGCTCTAGCGGAACCCAACAGGCTTCATGCCGGTGTTGGGTTTCACTGCGTTCCACCCAACCTACCAAACTTGTATCCCCTCCTCGGAGGGGTGCCCGTAGGGCGGGGTGGGTGATCTAGCTGGCGGTGAACCAAGCCACGTCGCGGCTCTTGGTGGCCCAGAAGATGCCGTGGATTTTCTCCACAGCGGCCATCAGCTCTTGAGCGTGCTGGGTGCTGACTTCCACTTTGCAAGCAGAGCAGAGCTTAGCGGCCTTCCAGAAGGTGTCATGCAGGTCAGGATAAGCTTCGAGGTGAACCGGCTTGAAGTAGTCGGTCCAGAGGATCAACAGCTCATCCTTGGTGATTTGAGCCTGCTCTTCTTTGATCGCAACATAGCGAGAGAAGGTGTTGTTGTACTTGACGAGCCCAGCCTTATCGGCAGCGGCAGGAACCTCTAAATCGATGAGTTTCTTGGTCATGGAAACAACGGCTTCAGCCGCAACCCGTGCAGAAGAAGGATCGTAGACCCCACAAGGGCCATCACAATGGGCTTGGACCGCAGGGGCAGGGAACCAGGTTTGAAATTGAGAAATCGCGTGCTTGAGCATGGTGCTTAGGTCGTTTAGTGCTTACGTGCAACAGACAAAACTCGATGAACTCGGTCAGGGTCAACGGGGACCGCAGACACGGGGTTCAGGGGTGGGATGAACCGTTGAAGATTTTAGCGCCTATCTAGGTAACCCCCTACAGATAAAGGCTTGCATCCCATCCATCATTGTTGCGGAGACGGGAGCAAGCCGCAACCACCTGAAGGTATACCGGCTTACCGGCTTGCCATGCATTTAGGAGATTTCCAAACAAGAGCCTACCCGGATAGGTAGGATGGGCAAAGGGCTTTGCTCGTGCCCATCTCTGGTTCTATTGATGGGCACGCCAGCTTTGCCCATCCTACTTTTGGTGATCTTGAGTCAGGTATTTATTTTTGCTAGAAATCGCCTTAGTCACCGACTCGCTGCCACCATCCGGTTGGCTTTCGCGATTACACTTGCCGTCTCTCTGCTGAGCAACTGCTCTTGAGCGTCCAGTGCTTGAGTACGGGTCCGTAGCACCTCAATTCTCTGCTCCGGCGATAGTCCCTGCAAAAAATCAACCGGAACTACATTTGACTCACCCTCAAGCCAAACTAGAACCCGCTGCAAAGCTTCACGACTTGCAGGTAAAATCCTAGGATTTCTCAACCTTTTTTTCTACACTAGCCCTAATGTCAGCCGCTGCGTACTCGTTAAAACCAGCATTTTTGCACTGAACATCAAGGGATTTTACCAGTTCTTTAATAATGTAATCTGTGAGGCCAAATGCCTGCAAATGCAGTTTGGTCAGTTTTTCAACATCGCTAGTCATTGCTAGCCTCCTTTACTTTGTCTCGATACTTGCTTGAGCAAGTCAGCTATGTATGTCGCCTGTTCGTCAATTGTAGCCTTTAGGGTAGGTACGAGCTGAGTGGCATAGAAGCTTTGAACATTAGTCAACTGTTCAACCAGACTCGAAATCATCTCTTTCTGCTGACTGCTGACTCTTTTCTGCGCCCCCAGCTCACGATTACGTTTTAGCAAGGCTGGACCAGCATAGCGAATCATGCAGGCAATAATCTCATCCCTAGAAGTTACTTCATCCTGGGAGGCATCAATCGCTCGCTTGATATCGGCTTGGCTCCAAGAAAAGTCAGCCGCAACTTGTTTGATCAATGCGTTATTGGCCATGCTTACGCTGCTCCACAGCAAAGGTCATTACGAAAAATCGACGATCTTGGTCCCG
>JAAUQE010000352.1 GCA_012032425.1 Leptolyngbya sp. RL_3_1
CTCAGTCGGCACGAATCGGTGATAGACTTGAATACGAAAATTTGTTCGTTACAAAACGGTAGATCGAAACGACGACCAGAACCGTTACTGCCGTGTAGGGCAACAAAATAAAAAGTAGATAGTCATACATATTGATACCTCGCTTCCTTGACTCCTTCAGTTTCTACAGTTTCTCGAACCGATTTTTCGGCAATGTGTTTCAGCGTCGGCAAGGCGCGGGTCAGCCGGCACAGCCCGGCGGCCAGGGCGGCCTCGTAGTGAAGGATCGCCTGCTCCCACTGGTGTTCCCGCGCTCTCATATCGCCTATTAGAATCTGAGTCGAGAATTGGGAAGCTCGTTCCGGGGGAAGGGCTCGCAATAGCCCCTCGGCAGAATTCATGTCTCCCATCCTTTGAGCCAGTCGGCCTGCTCTTTGCCGCCTAGCTGAACAGTTCGTTGCGTAGATTTGTCAGCCTTCCGCCAGTTGGGCTTACCTTTGCGGGGTCCGCTCTTTAGGGGTGGGCAGACTGCCCCGGTCAGTTCCAGATAGGCCCCATAGGGCGAATCTTTGACCTCAAATCGCCAAGCGTTCCAGTTGTCGGGCAACCCCGCTTTTTCACGGGCTTGAATGACGGCCATGTCGCCTTGCCGTCCGTAGCGAGTTTCTTTAGCCGACATCACGCCACCCCCGCTTTTTGCTGTGCTGCGATCTCGGCATTGGCAAACCGCCAGCCCTGCAAGAATTCCTGGGAGCTGTTGGCATTTGTCGCCGTGGCCCAGTACGGCCGGACGCCTGTTAGCCCGTCTTCCCACAGGCGGGCTGAGCGGGGATCTGCGTAGGGGTTGTTGGGGTGTTTTTTCATCGCGCCATCTCCAGTAATGCGGCTACCGTGTCTCGCACGGCATACAGATGCTCATCAGGCCCGTAGACAGTCAGTATGTTCCACCTGTCTTCGATTCCGTTGTCGGTCATTTGGCCCGCCACGTAGCTACCGTCGCAATCGCTAAAAACAGCCAAGCTTCCTTGCTGCCAGTGGCAGAGCAGGTTGCCGACGGGGGTTGATCAGAATGCTTCCTGGTCATCTCAACCCCCCCACCACGCCGGTCAGCCGTCCCCTCGGTCATAAACCTGTAAGAGCAGGCCAGATATCGCCGCCCCGTCTCCTTGCCCCACTGCTTCCCTAAATGCCGTGCCTCAGCTTTCCAGGGGTCCCAGTTCGGATTGGCTCTCATGGCCCGTAGATGCTGCATGGTCAGCGTGGGCAACACCAGAGCCCGTTGCGGCCCCTTGGATTTCTTGTAACTGCCCTTCTGTCGCCGTGCCACAGCTTTGGGGGCAAGCACCGTCTGAACCTCCCGCCAGAAAATCTCGTCATCAAGCCATACGCTCAGAGTCGTTAGGCTTACGCTCATCGCCCCAGCCAAAGAGGCTTGGTTTTTGAACTGAAACCCCTGGTCTTGCAGGGCTCGAACCCGCTCTAAATATTGTTCTCGTTTCATGGTCACCTTGCCGTCTTATCCGTTTCTCGATTGTAATCTCAGAGTATCAACAAGGACAATCAATCAAAACTCCTCATCCGCAAAACATCTATCCAGCTCATCCCGGATCGCTAATCGGGCATCCATAATCAGCCAGTCGGGTAAATACTGGATCACCCAGCCTCTTAGCTGCTCATCAATGCATGGCTCTCCCCATTGCCAGGGTGCTAGTTTGACGAATGCGTGATCGCGAATAATGCCGTCGTCGTTTGGACATGCCAGCTCGACACGATACACCCAGCATGATTCGGTATCGTCAGGCTCCCACGGGTCAATGGGGCCGTTTTCGCCGTTGCCGCCAGGGTTTTTGATGGGCTCGGGTTCCATCGTGGCCAAGGGGCCGTAGTGGATGGGCTGAAGTGCAGCGTGTTTCATGGCTACGCTGCCTCCAGAGCAAAGGATTTGTAACCGATGTTCCAGGTACAGATCTGAAGCTTGGTGTAGCCGAGGGACTTGGCTTCCTTCACCATCTCTTTCTTAGTGAGGCCGAGCTGAGCACAGAGGCGACCTAGCTCTAACCCCAGGTCGATGCGGGCAGCGGCTTCTGGGTGGATTACGTGCTGTTCGTGGCGCATAATAAAAGCGATTCCTTTTTGCTTGGGTTTCGTAGAGTCGGCGGCCAACTTTTCACGGTGGGCCGCTTTCTCTATGTCTTTACTGTATACCACTGGTTAGTACCTGTCAACTCCAAATTAGTAGTTTGCGGTTTTCGACAAAAGGCTTTACTATCAGGCTGTAGTTCGCAGACAATTGAGGGGTAGGTATGCTAACCGCCGTGAAGGTCCGAAAAACCCAGGAATGGGAATTGCCTGATTTACCCAAGCAGCTAAAAGACGCGGCTGAAGAGTGCAGCAAGTCAGTGGTTGGTTTTTGTCGTGAGGCCAATATCACGACGGCTTTTTGGTACCAGCTCGTCAAAGGCGAAAAAAACTCCATTACCCACGAAACTTTGGGACGGATTCTCAAGGCGCTAGGAAAGTCCGAGAAGGACGTGGGACTTTGATCCTTGTCTCGCTGAGGTTTTTTCTTCCCCCATTATCGACATTCGTGAGTTACGATAATCAACAAGACCATTGAGGTAGCGAACCCCATGACCACACAGGCCGCAGTTCAAGCCTTTGAGGCAATCATCGCTCACGCCGAGCAACACAGAGACGATTCGGAGCGGCGCATTCGCAATCCGCTACCAGGCCAGCTCTACGCTCAGGGCGACGTGAACTTTCTGATATTGGCCAACATCCCGCCACAAGCCAAGCCCAGCGCCCCCGTCCGGCAGTTGGCACCCGGCACCACACGCGGTTCTCGGCATTGCATTGCTGAGGCGGATATGGCAGGTATTGATTTCTTTGCCTACCCCGATCCTCAGCCCCTTGAGGGTCCGGTGTTGAGGTTAGACCGCCAAGCCAGAATTGAGCACCCCGAGCACGGCGACCACGTTTACCCCGCTGGGACTATTGTCGCGGTGGGATACCAGCGTCGCTACGCCGACGAAGTACGCCGAATCCAGGACTAGGGTAGGAGCCGTCATGATCAACGAACTCACACCAGAACAAGAGGCACTGTTACCCGTCTATCGGGATAAGTGGATGGCTATTGGGCTGTCTACCGAACCGTGCGATCGGTCCGCCGCCGAATCAGCAGCCCGCGCCGCCTACGAAGTTGCAGGTCTAGAGCCGCCCAAGCAGTTTGTTTGGTTTGATCGGTACCCCTAAGCCTTGTGGAT
>JAAUQE010000158.1 GCA_012032425.1 Leptolyngbya sp. RL_3_1
CTTTACCGCCCTGTGGCTGCCGCCCGCCTACAAAGGGTTTAGCGGTGCCTATGACGTGGGCTACGGCGTCTACGACATGTACGACTTAGGCGAATTTAACCAGCGAGATACCATCGCCACCAAATATGGCACCCGCCAGCAGTATCTAGAAGCCATTCAAGCCCTCCACCAGGCGGGCCTTCAGGTCTACGCCGATGGCGTCCTCAACCACCGCATGGGGGGAGACGCTCCTGAGACCTTCAAAGCCACCCCCTTTCACCAGGATGATCGACTACAGCCCATCGGTGATCTCCATGAGATCAAGAGCTATACCCACTTCTACTTTCCAGGGCGGCAAGGGGTTTACTCCGACTTTGAATGGCACTGGTATCACTTTGACGCTGTCGATTACAACGCCTACAACCCCTTTGACCACAGCACCGTTTATTTAGTCGAAAACCATTACTTTGATGACTATGTGGCCTTAGAAAAAGGCAACTTTGCCTACCTGATGGGCTGCGATCTGGACTTTCAAAATGCAGAAGTTCGCACCGAAGTCACCGCTTGGGGCAAGTGGTACCTAGACACCACCCAAGTCGATGGCTTCCGTTTGGATGCGATCAAACATATTTCTTCTTGGTTTTTTCCCGACTGGCTCGATACCCTTGAAGCCCATGCCGGGAAAGATCTCTTTATGGTGGGGGAATATTGGGTTCCCAATTTAGAGAGCCTGCTGTGGTATATCGACGCCGTCGGGGGGCGCATGAGCGTCTTTGACGTGTGTCTGCACTACAACTTCCACTACGCCAGCAGAGCCGGGGGCCATTACGACATGCGCCGCATCCTCGATGGCACCGTGATGCAACATCGCCCTACCCATGCGGTCACCTTTGTTGAAAACCATGACTCCCAGCCGCTACAGGCGTTAGAGTCCCCGGTGGAAGCTTGGTTTAAGCCTTTGGCCTATGCGTTAATCCTGCTGCGACAGGAGGGCTATCCCTGTGTGTTCTATGCCGATTACTACGGCGCGGACTATCAAGATCGGGGCCGGGATGGCAACCAATACCCCATCCACATGGCCTCCCACCGCTGGCTCATTGATACGTTTCTTGCCGCCCGCCGTGACTACGCCTATGGTCCCCAATACGACTATTTCGACCATCACAACACCATTGGCTGGACCCGCCTGGGTGATGCCGAGCATCCCAAAGCCATGGCCGTGCTGATGAGTGACGGCCCCCCTGGCAGCAAGTGGATGGAAGTCGGTAAGCCCCATACCGAGTTTGTTGATATCACGAAACATAGCCCGACGCCGATCAAGACCAATGCGCATGGTTGGGCGGAATTCTACTGCCCCGGTGGGTCTCTGTCGGTTTGGGTTGAAGCCTAACTTGACAGGCTCGATGGCGATCGCCGATGATTATAAACTGGCTTAGAAATTTAGCTCGGACCAGGTTTCGCTCAAAACAGCCTAGGGGGCTGACCTGTACGGCGATCTCGAGGAAGTAATTTATGACATACGCCATTGTTGAGACCAGCGGCAGACAAATTCGGGTAGAACCGGGCCGCTTTTATGATGTTGACCGTCTGGCCCTACAGCCCGGAGACACCATCAACCTAGACCTAGTGCTTTACACCTCCCACGAAGACGACATCCAAGTCGGTCAGCCTTTCATCAAAGAAGCTGTGGTTTCCGGCACGGTGATGAGCCATCTCCGGGGCCGTAAGATCATCGTCTACAAGATGCAGCCCAAGAAGAAAACCCGCAAGAAGCGGGGGCATCGGCAAGAGCTCACCCGGATCATGATTGACTCCATCAGCATCGGTGATACGGTATTGGCCAGCTCCGAAGCGGCCAGCTCCGAAGCGGCCAGCTCCGAAGTAGCAACTGAGCCAGTAGCGGTTGAGGCCGCAGTTGAGGCAGCAGCAGCCACTGTAGACGCCTAGTCACTGGCAGTGACTGGATTACATTAGAGATATTCTAGGGAGATCATCATGGCTCATAAGAAGGGAACCGGCAGTACCCGTAACGGACGCGACTCAAATGCCAAACGTCTTGGCGTTAAGCGCTATGGCGGTGAAGCCGTACTGGCAGGCAATATTTTGATCCGCCAACGGGGAACCAAAATCCACCCCGGCGTGAATGTCGGTCGCGGCAAAGACGATACGCTTTTCGCCTTGGTTGATGGCGTCGTCACCTTTGAGCGCAAGGGCAAAGACCGCAAGAAGGTCAGCGTTTATCCTGCTGCTGCTACTGCGTAAGCACTATGCTGCTGGTTAGTTAATTGACGGGCTAGTACTCAAGGCGGAATTAACCCAACCATTACAAACCCAAGGCAAGGGGCTTAAGCCCCTTGTTCAAGGCTAAGGATATTTAAGCCGCCGATTACTAGTTCATCTAATCCAAAAGTGCCGGAATCGTTGATTCCGGGCACTTTTGTTAGAGCAGTGACATGCATCCGTGGGTGACGTTAATACTCAAGGGCGTAAATTGTTGGACTATTCCAGTTTCTGGTCCCCCTGCCCTCGAAATAGGGTTTAAACTGCTGTCACCGTGCCTTCAAACTTGAGTTTTTCGCGCTTAAAAGGTTCGGGGATATCGACAGGGTAGTTGCCCGTAAAGCAAGCAGAACAGAAGCTCTCCGGGCTTTGGTGAGTGGCTTCTAACATGCCTTCCCAGCTCAAATAGGCAAGGGAATCGACCCCAATCTGGGCCTGAATCTCTTCGACCGATAAGTTGGCCGCAATCAACTGATCTTGATTATCGGTATCAATCCCGTAGAAGCAGGGGTGGGTGACGGGCGGTGATGAGATCCGCATGTGCACTTCTGTAGCCCCGGCATCACGCAAGGCTTTGACAATTTTGCGGCTGGTGGTGCCCCGCACAATCGAGTCATCCACAATCAGCACCCGCTTCCCCTCTAGGACATCCTTGAGGGGATTCAGCTTCATGCGAATGCCCACATCTCGCATCGACTGGGTGGGTTGGATAAAGGTACGGCCCACGTAACGGTTTTTGATCAAGCCCTCAGCGTAGGGGAGCTTTGCCCCTTGGGCAAAGCCGATCGCAGCGGGTACGCCCGAATCAGGCACGGCCATCACCATATCCACATCCACCGGGGACTCTTGGGCCAGTTGTTGGCCTAACCGTTGGCGGTAGCTATAGAGGGTCTCTTCGTTAACCAGGCTATCGGGCGCGAGAAGTAGATCATCTCGAACACACAGAGCTTACGTTCAGCTTGGGTGTCCCACTGTACTGAATTGAGGCCGCTCTCGGTAATCCACACCAGCTCTCCGGGCTGGATATCGCGGACATAATGGGCACCAATAATATCCAGGCCACAGGTCTCGGAGGCTAGGACATATTGGGCGGGGCCGTCTTCTTTCTCAGGATTATTGCCCAAAATGCCCAGGACCAAAGGACGAATGCCGTGGGGGTCACGGGCCCCAATCAGTCCGGTGGGCGTGCCAATCACCAGGCTAAATGCACCTTCACAGCGCTTAAAGGCAGAAATGGCGCTCTCGACCCAGCCCCGACCGGCAGCTACGGCATCGGCGAGGGCATGGGCCAGAGACTCAGTGTCTGCGGTGCTGATAAAGGTATGACCGGCCTCAACCAATTCTTCTCGAAGCACCGGCGCATTGACCAGGTTACCGTTGTGGGCGATCGCCACAGTCCCCAAACGGGTTTCTACAATCACCGGTTGGGCATTGGCTAGATGACTAGAACCCGTGGTGGAATAGCGGGTATGACCGACTGCCATTTGCCCCGGCAATGCTTTTAAAATGTCATCATCAAATACTTGGGAAACCAACCCCATAGCCTTGTGCTGATGGATCTCGCCCTGGTCAAAGGTGACAATGCCCGCCGACTCTTGGCCCCGGTGCTGGAGCGCGAATAAACCGAAATAGGTGAGGGGTGCCACCGCTTCATCAGGCGCATAAACGCCAAATACCCCACAGGATTCTTCAGGTTTATCGGCCTGGGAACCAGGGCTAGAGCCCGTGGCGGAAGCAGACGATCGCAGGTTCATTAGGGCGTAGGCTCCAGGAACTGGGGCGGGTCACGACGGCAAAAGCTGGATTAAAAGCAGCTAAGGCTGAGGGCATTACCCCTAGCATCAGTACACAAAGCATCATAAAACGCATGGTCTGGAAACGACGAGGTCATCCACAGACCAGATCATCCGTTTTTAATTTTCTCTTAATACTGCGATCCTAGCATCCCCCGCTGTCTCGATAGGGCTATTTTGTACCGACTCCGGAGCTATTACTCAAGGGCGTATCACTTAAATATTCCGGTTTCTAGCCCCCTTGTCCCTGAGTTCCCCCTGATTTGCTGAGAGAGTTAAGTAGCCAGGTAGGATTAATGTAAGATGCCAAGCTTTCTCCCTCACCCCCAGCCCCTCGCCCAACCTGGGCTAGGGGGAGCCGATCCCCCTTCTCCCAACCTGGGAGAAGGGGGGTATAGCCTTCGGCATTCAAGAAAGGGGGATGAGGGCCTTCAGTTTAATTACGCCTCACTACTGAGGGCCAGACCATAATCCCCTAGAAAAGTATCCTGCACCGGAATGCCTATCGATATCCGCGAATTCTTCCCGGTAGGCAATACTTAGGCGGTTTCCAAGCAAGAATTTACCGGTGTTGTAAGGGCGGGTTTGGTTGATACCGCTTCGCCGTAACGCCATAGCAGTCGCCAGTCCGGTTAGGACAAGACTGCCAGCCACTTTGCTTGTGCGCCGCAGAACAGATCCGAGGTGTCTTAAGCAAAGTGGCCAGCGCTATAAGCACCGAGCTGAACCCGCCCTTACGGGTATCGCCTTTTATAGAACTCTCCTAAACCGATAGCCGATCGCTGGCCTCAGCGCCATCAATTGCCTGATAAGACCGCTCTAACCGCATGATTTGCTTAGCTTTGCGGGACAAAACGGTCTGGTCCAGACCGTTGGCCAACAGGGCATCCACTGAAAACAAACCGGCACCATTAATGGTGAAATACAGGAACGCAGCGGCGTAAATCGCCGAAAGCTCCAAATAAGGTAAGCTCAGCCCCGCCACCGAGACATGATGATACATGGCCACAGCCATGGTGCCAAAGAGCCCCAAAGCGGCAGGTCGAGTCAGTAGCCCAAAAGCCACCAGTGGTGCGCCGATCAGCTCAGTGTAAGCGGCCACGTAACTCAGAAAGATGGGGAACGGTAGCCCCAAATATTCCACGTAGGCGTGGGCAAAGCTCTCAATGTCAGCCAGCTTATCCTGGCCGTTATGGACCATCATCACGCCAACAACGACTCTGAAGAGCGCCAAAGTAGCTTGGGACCAGACATTGGCATTGGCATTGGGCTTCAGCAGCTTGGCGACATGGGTTGTGAGGGCCATGGGTATAACCTCTAAAAATGAATAATTTGTATCGGAATATTAATTAATATAACGAATCCACTGGTTGTTTGCCTGACGGTTGCTGGTGCGATCGGGTATTGGGATTGGGAACGCTGATCGAGGCAGTAAACGACCTGTTTTCGTCGCCAGTCGATGACGGCCCCCATGATTTAACCCATGCAACTGAATTAAGTTATGTGATCTTTTTCGCAGTGAGCTAGCGCCCGAGTGAAAGCCCTGATACAGGCTTTGGCGATAGTGAGGCCAATTTTGAAAGAGACCCTCACCGCTTGTAGGACGCTAAAAGATGGGCCACGATAGAGCTATAGATGCCCAGCTAGTGCTCAACCACATCCAACTTGAAACCTTGAGTTTTTACCGTAGGGCGAACGACGGATTTGGATGCGGCAAGGGTTTATTACCCGCCGAACTCAGCCGGTCTTTTGATCGTCTTGATTCAGCCCCAGCTTTATGTTTGAACGTTTTAAAATTACTTTCTCCAGGAGGATAACGCTCGTGAATCTACGACCCTACCGCAACGCACTGATGCTGTCGGCAACCTTGGCCCTAGGGCTGTGGATAGGGGAGGTTAAGGCCGCCATCTCCTTCAATCCAGCTCAAACGCAATTTGGGGAGACGGGTTCCGCGATCGATCTGGCCAGCCGCCGCCGCTTCCGCCTAGGATCACGTTCCTCCAACTATCGTCTCGGTGGGTTTAGTCGAAATGGTGGATGTTTTGCAGAAGAAATGACTCCCTTAGCGCCACCACTAGCCACTGCTGACGAAGTCGCCGCAGATGCTTTGCCGATTGATGTGACGACGAAAACGCGTCCTATTTTCTTTGTCCACATGCCTGAAATGGTGGCGGAGCCTATCTCAGTGCAGTTAACCCTTCAGGACGAAGCTGGTACCCAAGAACTTGCTAGTGCCAGATTTGAAGCCCCAGATGAATCAGGCATCATTGGGCTACAACCCACGACCTTCTCTGAGGAAATGATTCCAGGGGAAATTTATCTCTGGCAAATGTCGGTTAACTGTAAACCTACTGAATCTACTGAAAGCACCGCAGTGGTTGAGGGTTGGATTACCTTGGCAGAGCCAAGCGAACCTTCAGAAGGGAGTATTTTTGAGCAAGCTGTCACTTTGATTGAGGACGGCATTTGGCAGGATGCAGTCATGCTTTTAGCTCAAGCCCGCCTGAATGCACCCGACGCTGCCGCCATCGCTGTGGCGGATGGGGACTGGCAAGTGGTAATGGAAGGGGTCGGTCTGGCTGACTTTGCTGATGAACCTATCTTAGGCATTATGCAGCAGTAATTTCCTGCTCAAGACTGTTGATCTCAGGGCTGTCTGCCGTCTGTTAATTGCGTTTTCATAACGTTGGAGAAGGCATCATGCTAAACAAAACCCTCACCCAATCTAGTCTGTTGCTTGGGGTGCTGGCCCTGGGGATCGTAGCTGGCAGTCCTGGGATGGCTGCGCTCAACCTGCAACCCAACCTCTCCAACTTGGGAGAGGGTTTGCAGGTTGCCAGCCGATTTCGGTTGCGTTTAGGTTCGCGCCCGTCTCGATATCGGTTGGGTGCCTTTCGGCGGGGGGCAAGCTGCTTGCCCGAGGGGGCTGAACTGACCGCCTTGATCCCGCCCGTGACGTCGACCGAACCGGATGCCGATATTCAGGATGCCGATATTCAGGCGGAAGCGGAGCTTGCCTCCGAGGAGATTGCCGTAGATGAGTCCGCCTTGGCGGATGCTCCCTTAAATCAACCTGAAAACGAGGTGGACCCCGAGTTAACGGTCCCCGTGGATGCCACGACAGTAGAGCACCCGGCCTTTTTCGTCTACATTCCGGCGTTAGACGGCCCTACCACTGCCCAGTTCACCCTACAGAGTGATCCAAACGATCCCCTGGCTGTAGAGGAGTTGGTCAATGTCCGGTTCACCGTTAGCGGGGAGGAGGGCATTGTCGGGATTTGGCTTCCCGAAACGACTCCACCCTTGCAAACAGACCGTCAGTATTACTGGCAGATGTCAGTAGAGTGCAATGCCGAAAAGCTGACCGAAAACCCAGTTATTAGTGGTTGGGTACAGCGGGTTGGGTTAGATCAGCCCCTGCCTGAGACTGCTGCCCAGCAAGCCGCCTTTTACGCAGAGCAAGGGATTTGGCAAGACGCCCTGTCTACCCTGGCCACGTTGCGATATGGCAATCCGGATAATGCAGCCTTCATCACCGATTGGCAGGCATTAATGGAGGCGGCTGGTTTAGAGGGTTTTGCTGACCAGCCCATAGTGCAGATGGTTGAGCTGGAATAATGGCCGTTTAAACCGGTGCTATTCCGATCTCAAAAGGAGGGGGTAAAAATAATTGAAAAATGAATGCCTGACTCTTGCAGGGTATTGGTTTCATAGGTGATCGGCGAGAGGCGATAGCCCCAATCGAGGCGGGCGTTGAGATAATCGCTCTGTTTCCAGATAATCCCCAGTCCAATGCTGGCAATCGTGTCAGCATCGAGGGTGGTGGTGCTGGAACGGAAGGGGCTAAAGGAGCCGCCCCCGGCATCAAAGAAGGGGGCAATCTGGAGCAAGCCATCGATTTCTGGAATCCGCAGGACGGGAATTTGCAACTCAGCCGATGCGGTCCAACCGTTGTCAGTCAGCAGGGTATTTTGGCGATAGCCCCGCACCGTTGAGACCCCGCCAATGCTGATTTGTTCGGTGGGGGGAAGTTCGCGATCGGCAAACTGGAGGCTACCCCGCACCAGCAGCAGCAGATCAGGGGCCAGCAGTCTGGCCCATTGGGCGTTCCCTTGCCAGGACTGGAAGCGCGTATCCGGGGGCTCATCATTAACGGTAGCCCCAAAGGTATCTAAGCCCAGACTAAAGGTGGATTGCAGGGCGATTACCTGATTGGCCTCGCGGCGAACCCAGTCTTGGCCAAAGCGGAGGGCGGTAATCCGCAGAAAGCCATCGCTATCGGCCCCTGCCGTCGGGAACCCGAGTCCCCCCAGAAAGGTACTCTGAGCTTCTGTATGGGATAAGCCTAAGCTCAGGGCAAATTCGTCGGTGGGGGTTTGGTAGAGGGGTTGGCGGAGGGTGATATCGGTGTAGCGGGTGGAAGACAAGATGTCGAGGCTGGAGAAAAGGGTGTCTAAAATCTCCCCTGAAGAGGCCCCTACATTGAAGGTGAGGGTGGTGTTGTAGGGGCTCAAGGGCAGGGTGTAGAGCACATCCCAGTCTTCACTGCCCTGGCTCCGGCCCGCGCTGAGTTGAAAGCGATCGCCCAATCCCAGCAGATTGCCTTGGCTAAAGCGAGCACCCTGGCGAATGCTGCCCACGCTCGGGGAGCGGCTGTTGTCATAGGAAAACTGAAATTGATCGGTGTCTGCCTGGGTGGCCCTGACGTTGAGGCGGCTGGTGCCGAGGCCCGAACCTTCAATAATTTCTGTGGCAATCTGATCGATGATGGGATCGAGTTGCAGAAGCTGTACCCCTTCTACTAAGCGATTGATATTGAGGGGGGCTTCACCCGCGAGGGCCAGCCGGGAACTGATATAGCCCGGATCGAGGGGATGAATACCGGTGAATTCCAGCCAGCGGGTGCCCAGGTGGGGGGCGTACTCAGCTTGCCAAGCTTCGGTGGCCGGATCAAATCGCAGACTGGCTGGGGTGGTGCGCTCAGGCAGGGGGATACTTTGTCGCGCTGTTGAGTCAGGATTAAGGACGCTATAGGGGGCGGCCACGACCTGCTGGGCAACGGCCAGGGTGAGGTTGGTGGGATCCCCCAAGAGATCGGCGCGGCTGTCGGCCCCGATCGCCGTCAGGTCTACCGCTTGCAAATCAGCATCGTCGAGGATGATGCCCGCATCATTCAAGCCGCCCAGGGATTGCTCCCAAGGGATGGGCTGGGGCGATCGCAGCGATTCTGGAATGGCCTGGATGGCGATGGTTTGTTGGGGTACCGCCAGGGTGACGGCGATCGCCTCCAACTGGCCTTCAATAATCTGCACAACCGGGGAGCCGCTCTCCACCGAAGTTTGGTCAAGATAAGCCCCAGAGCTGATATAGCCCGCATCTAGGTAGAGCTGTGTAATGGCATCAGCGGCCTGCACCAGTTCGGCCAAGGTGAGGCCACGGGTGGCTAAGACGCGGGAGCCGGGGCTGGTCAAGATCTCCCTCGGATCCAGCCCCACTGCGGTTAAAGCCGCTTCTGCCAAGTCCTGTTGACTAAAAACAGTGCTCCCCAAAATTTGGAATTGCTGGACGAAAATCTGATCCGCTTCAGGGGGCAGAGCTTCTTCAGCCGGACTGGGGGCGACTGGGGCCTGATCAGGGGTCGTCACCTCAGGGGCCGTCACCTCAGGGGGCGATGGCGACACCGTTCCTGGCAAAGGGGGTTCGGGGGGGGACGGGCG
>JAAUQE010000159.1 GCA_012032425.1 Leptolyngbya sp. RL_3_1
TCAACCCCTGCACCAGATCAGCCATGAACTGCTCATGATCCCAACTGTGGCTGCGTTGAGACAGTCCCAGCCGCACCACCACCAGTTGCAGCGATGGGATGATCGTCAAAATTTGCCCCTGATACCCCGACGCCATAAACGTATCTGCGGGAAGGTCGGTCTGGGCACCTGCCGAGACGCAAACGAAAACGGCACCTGTCGCCAAAAGTGCGCCCCATAGCGCTGACCCGGATCGCTGGGGGTGGTGGAATATTGCACCCACCCCTCTGGCAGAAGCCGCCGCCCCTGCCAGCAGCCGTCTTGTAGGTAAAGCTGACCCAATTTGAGCCAATCCCGAGCAGTGGCATACATAAATGAGGAACCCACGAAGGTGCCCGCCGCATCCGGTTCAAGTACGGCGCTGGTCATCCCCAACGGCTCAAACAGCGCCCGGTGGGGAAAGGCCCAGTAATCAGCCAGACTGTCACCGAGAACCTGGCGAATGATTCGGCAGAGAATATTCGTGGTGCCGCTGGCGTAGGACCAAGCTCCCGTGGAATCGGCCAGGGGCAAACCGGCAGCGTAGGCAGCAGCATCCCCACGCTGAAACAGCATGGTGGTGACGTGGGAGCGCGGGTCAGAATACACCTCCTCAAACTGCAGCCCACTGCGCATCCGCAACAGTTGGTCGAGGGTAATCGCCCGTCGAGGATCCTCGGGGGTATCCCATTCCGGCAGCAGGGCACATTGGTCCAGGGCCAATTGCCCTTGATGCACCAAGATCCCCACCAGGGCATTCACCACACTCTTGGTCATCGACCAGCCCAGTAATGGCAGGTTGGCGGTAAAGCCCGGCGCGTAGCGCTCAGCGATGAGGGCTCCTCCCTGGGAGATCGCCACGGCACGGGTGCGTTGACGACGGGGTTCAGCAAAGGCGCGATCGAGGCTTTGGAGGACAAGGCTTGGGGAGAGAGGGGGCGCGGGGGCAAGGGAGCGGGGGAGCAGTTTCTGTGCAGGACGTTGGGAGGACAAGGTCAGATCTGGAACTTGCTGACGCAGCGCCTCAAGGGTCGTGTCGATGACTAACGTGCTGCCGAGGCCGGGGCGGTAAAGCGCTGTGCGGCGGGCCAAGCCGAATATTGATGCCGTCACAGTTTGGGCTTCGGCGTCGATAGTGGTGGAGATGAACCGTAAGAAAAACAGCTCATCCACCGCCAAGTCTTGATTGAGGAGTGACTGTGGGTCTCGCTGGGAGACAAACACCCCGGAACACAGCAGCTTGGCTTTATAGGCGGTGGCCAAGCAGAGCAGCCGCCAAAGAAAATCCAGACTATTCAACGTCAGCACCCTAGTACAGCGTAAATTAAGTTTCTGGCGTACCAGTCTCAGTCTCATTAGGGCGAATTTTGTCATAGTGACGAGAGAGTTTGCTGCGGGCCGTTTCAATAGAAAATTGCCAGTTGATTTTGATGCGCTGCTGATGACGTTCGGCGACCAAGGCAAGGACTTGTCGTTCGACTTCTGCCATCGTGGGAATGCGTTGATGCAAACAGCCCCGCGCTAGGGCGGAAAACTCAATCTCAATCATATTGAGCCAACTGGCCGACTTGGGTGTGTAGTAGAACTCAAAGCGCTGAGCTAACGCGAAGGCTTCCGCTGCCGGTAGGTTTTCATAGAAGGAACTGGCATTGTGGGTGTTGAGATTATCTTGCACCAGCCGAATTTTGCGAGCCTGAGGATACTGGGCGGCCAGTGCTTGGCAAAACAAGGTGTATTCCCGCTTCGTACGGCGGGCATGGACTTGGCCCAGGCGGCATCCCGTCAACGGTTCAATCGCGGCCAACAACACACAGGAACCGTTTTTCTCATAGCTATAGTGCTCCTTAGAGACTTGACCCATTTGTAGTGGCAGCGGGTCAACCGTCTCGCCAATGAGAAAACAGGGACGCTCATCGAAGCAGATGACTGGATAGTCGGGATCGTAAGGTTGAGCGTATAACCACAAAATTTGCTCCATCTGAGCCATAAAGCGGCTATTGAGTCGGCTAATGCACCAGGTCTTTTTGAGATGAGGCTTTAACTCGTTTTTTTTAGAATCTTCGCTACCTGCGTATGGGAAATGCTCTGGCAGTAGTTGAGTTCAACGGCCTTATCGGCCAACAGACGTAAGTCCCAGCGTTCGTGACCTACAGGCGCTTCACTACAAGCCAAGGCGGTAATCTTGGCGCGTTGCCCGCCATCAAATTCGATGGGACGCCCCGAGCGCGGTTTGTCTTGCAGCATCTGTAACCCTTCTTGGCCATAGCGCTTGCACCAGGCTCGCACTGTCGTCTCTGAGACGTTTAGGGTCTCGGCAACTGCACGCACTGCTTTGCCACGGTCGAGTTCCAAAAGTCCTGTAGCCCGTTTGAATTGACGCGCACCTAGGTGGCCTTTACGCAACAGATTTTCTAAATAATCGCGGTCGGTTGAACTCAGTTCGATATGAAGCTTCTTCATCTCTATTCGATGGGTATATAGACTGTCATCAGTCAGATTACCCATCGAATAGAGATGAAAACTTAATTTACGCTGTACTAAGGAGGTGCCAGCTTTGTTTTTGTGGGTTGACAATCTTTATCTCAGCAACCCGAAGTGATTGCCATAGTTCCTATCCGGGCTTCGACTCCGCTCAGCCCTCTACAAGGTAAAAATCGAGCCCGGTCTGAGGATAGGTTTAAGCGTCCCCTGTTTCTGACGGTTCGGCATCTTCCTTCGGCGTTTCAGCGGCAGTCTCTTGGGCTGCATCTGCGGCTTCACTTTTCGCCTGGGCGCGTTCCTCTCGCTTCTTGCGATCGGCAGCCAAAATATCGGCCATCATGATTTGAGCCTGGGTCATTTTGTCCAGATTACTCCTATAAAGCTCCAAATCCTTCTGGAGCTTTTCGAAAGAGAGGGGCAGCGCGTCCGCAGCAGTCTGAATAAACGCCGTTAACGCCGTCTTATCCTTAGCCAAATCAGCATCCACAGTTTCCAGCAAACTGTATAAACCCACGCCAAAAGCTCGACTGTATTTGAAGCGATCGCGCTCCCGCAGCATGTTAAAGGTTTCTTGGAGAGCATCTCCCTGATCGGCAGGTGCTGCCATCAGAGCTTTGAGTCCTTCTAGGTCCAAACCCGCTGAACTCTCTAAAAGCCGCTGAGCATCTTGGCGATATTGCTCAGCGCTACTATCTGCCGCCTGACAGAGGGCCTGGAAAATGGCATCCTTATCGGCTTCAGGGCGGTATCCTTCCATGAAGCGATCGAAGGTGGTGACAATACCTAAAGCATAGATAGCATCGTAAGCAAAGTCTTCATTCACCCGAAGCAGATGCATCTCTACCAGTAATTCCTCGATTACCCGGCGATATACCGATGCAATGGGACGAGTGTGATGATTATAGAACGCGCGCTTTGTATCAGAAACCGTCGGAACGTTGCTCACGGAACAGGTTTTAAAGGGACAGGTACCAATTGTCTCGTTAAGGAGGCGCTTTGCCAAGGTAACGATCAGAAATCAGACAAATTTCTATAGCCCCGCTGGAGGGTCGGGCCTCATGAATCGCCCCTACACCAACCCTAACTCGCGACGCGTCGAGGGACCCCTTCTAGGGCTTCTGACTCCGTTTCAAAAATTTCAAACACCGAGTCCATCATGGTGACTTCAAAAACCAACTTGGCTTCGGGATGAACGTTACAGATGCGAAAGCTACCCTTGACCTTGTCGGCATCTCGCATACCAGCCACCAAAGAAGTCAACCCTGAGCTATCGATAAAGTTCACCTGGCTCAGGTTAACAACCACATGGGGGCTGACACGAGAAATACACTCTTGGAGCTTCAGGCGAAACTGCCAAGCGGTGGTGATATCCAAACGCCCCGTGGGAGCCAGGATGATAATTTGCTTACCATCGTCTGTCGTGTGCGTTTTCTGGTCCATAGCTTCCTGTTCTTTGGATAACTCCAACTTAAGCAATGCTTTGGCGGCATGCTGCGACCCTAAGCCCAAAAAATAGCTTATTCACCACAGCCTTGATTGACGTCAGGAACTGATACGGAACAATATCCTCATCTAACAGCCTACTCAAAAGGCCTGAGCTAGATACAGACTCACTCCCATCCCCAGCATGATAGCGCCGTCGTTCCTCTAATTTACCCAGGCATTCCACCGAAGTCCCATTGTTACCAGCAGGGACGTTAAGCAACTGCCTCGATCGAGCCGCAGCGGCTCAGCTAGCAGGGCTATGGCAAACTGCCGCCATTTTCAGCTGCTACAAACTGCTCAGGGAGAGTACTTAGGGGTGCGTTTCTAGCGCCAACCAGTCTTGGGGTTTCAAAAACGTCTCGTACAAGGCAGCTTCTGGCGTCCCGGGCTCAGGCTGGTACCCATATTCCCAGCGCACCATTGGGGGCAATGACATCAAGATGGATTCAGTGCGGCCATTGGTCTGTAGGCCGAAAATGGTCCCCCGGTCGTAAACCAAGTTGAACTCAACGTACCGACCCCGACGGTAAAGCTGAAAGTTCCGCTGGCGATCCCCATAGTCCTGATCGCGATGGCGATCAACGATCGGCACGTAGGCGGGTAAGAAAGCATTCCCGCAGGACTGGACAAAGCCAAAGATATCGTCCCAACTGCGGCTGGGAACCTCACCCACCTGATGGCTGTGCTGGGCGGCGATACCGTCTTGATCCGGGCCGCGATAAAGCTCACCGGATCGGCCATCTTGATAGTCAAAGAAAATGCCGCCGACCCCTCGAGTTTCTTGGCGATGCTTCAGGTAGAAGTACTCATCACACCAATGCTTAAAGGTGGGGTAATAGTCGGGGTGATGGCGATCGCACGCCTGCTTCAGGGTGCGATGAAAATGCTGCACATCTTCCAGAGCCGCATAGTAAGGGGTGAGATCAATGCCCCCGCCAAACCACCAGACGGGACCCGCCTCAAAGTAACGATAGTTGAGATGAACAGTAGGAATATAGGGATTCTGGGGATGCAAAACCATCGAGGTGCCCGTCGCGTAGAACCCATGACCAGCCGCTTCCGGACGCTGCACTAGAATAGACGGGGGTAGTTGGCTCCCCCAGACCTCTGAAAAATTGACCCCGCCCTGCTCAAAAACGTTGCCCTGCTTAAGCACTCGCGAGCGACCGCCACCGCCTTCTGGTCGCTCCCACTGATCTTGCTGGAAGTCGGTGCCCCCGTCGGCAGCGGCCAACCCCTCGCAAATCTGATCCTGAATAGCCTTCATAAACGCACTGACCTGCTCCCGTGAGTCAGCAGGCGGCAGCGCAGATGCAGCAACGGGATTGTCGAGCTTCGGGGCAGAAGAGGTCATAGCACCAATGTCAGAGTCAGCCTAACGTTAGGAGAATTCCTGAAAAAACTTTCGGGAAATAACATTGATGAGCCTACCGTGAATTGAGAGCCAGGTTATCCCTAGAAAAACATTTCTCCATATTGAGAAAACTTGACTTTTACAACAGGCCCTGAGCTTTTCACCAAGGAGACCCAGTGATCAGTGCCATGCTGACTGCACCTGTGCAGCTCAGGTATAGCGCTTTACAATTGGGCTCTTTAGACCAAGCGATCAAGTCAGGCTCAATGGCTAGATAACGTCTGATTGCCCGACCCCGTCAACGCCTTCTTCCCAATCATTCGGCATTATGCCGCCCAATATCCCTACGGATATGATTCATCCCTGGCTGCAACTGCTCTCAAAAACCGCCCAAATTTGTCAGGGGTGGCTGCATCAGCTTGAGCCGACGCGGCAGTTAGAGCGCCAGTATCAAACCCTGAGCACTGCCCCCATCGAAACCCTCTGGCAAACCCTGATTAACTTGGCAGATATGTCCTGGCATCCACTGATTACCAGCACTAATGTGCCGCGAGGATTGGTAATTAAACCAGGACTGATTTATCGGGTCATGCCCCGATGGTTGCCGATTCCGGTCACGACCTTTGTGGAGCGGGTGCTGCCGGAAGAGCTCCTGAGCATTCGCCTATTTCCAGTGCCAGGGCTAGAAGAACGGGTGATTTACCGACTGGAATCCACCATGTGGGGCACCCGCGTGTCCTATTCCATTACCCTCAGGGGTTGGCTATCTCCCTTAGCTTGGTCTCTGATCAAGCCCTACGCTGCTCAGGTGGCTGAGGCGATCGCCGCCGCCGCAGAGAAAACCACCCAAAAAGCCTTGCCGCCCCGACGCTCTAGCTCTGAGGCTTGGTAGCGACATTGGCTCGGGAGCGAGATTAAGGGAGTCAGATCAGCCGCTAAAATTGATCGAGCGACCCAGTGCCCGTTTCGTCAAGGGACCCGGCAAGTCGTCTGGCACTGCTTGTGTTCTCAATTTTTACGACCTTATCCCTATGACCTCTACCCTAGATGCGCCCTCAATTTTGGCTGTGCTGCGTCCTGTACAGGATCCAGAACTCCAGAAGAGCTTGGTTGACCTCAACATGATTCGAGATGTGGAGGTTGCTGATGGGGCCGTACGCTTCACCCTGGTGCTGACCACCCCCGCCTGCCCCCTACGGGAGTTTATCGTCGAAGATTGCGAGAAAGCCGTGCGCCAGCTACCCGGCGTCACGTCAGTGGATGTCGCCGTCACCGCTGAGATTCCGCAGCAAAAGCCCTTACCCGATCGCCAAGGCATTGGCGGGGTCAAAAATATTGTGGCCATCTCCAGTGGTAAAGGGGGCGTGGGTAAAAGTACGGTGGCCGTCAATATTGCTGTCGCGTTGGCCCAGACTGGGGCCAAGGTGGGCCTCCTGGATGCGGACATTTATGGCCCCAACGCCCCGATCATGCTGGGCTTAGCCGATGCCAAGGTCACCGTCCGCCAAGGAGAAACGGAAGGCAGTGAAGTCCTAGAGCCCGCCTTTAACCATGGGGTCAAAATGGTCTCCATGGGCTTCTTGATCGACCGAGACCAGCCGGTAGTCTGGCGCGGCCCCATGTTAAACGGCGTCATTCGGCAGTTTCTATATCAGGTGCAGTGGGGAGACCTAGATTACCTGGTGGTGGACTTGCCCCCTGGCACCGGGGATGCCCAGCTCACCTTGGCCCAGGCCGTACCCATGGCCGGTGCGGTCATTGTCAGTACCCCCCAAACCGTAGCCCTCTCTGACGCCCGCCGGGGGTTACGGATGTTTCAACAATTGCAAGTGCCCGTCTTGGGCCTGGTTGAAAACATGAGCTACTTCATCCCGCCCGATCGGCCCGATCAGCGTTACGACATTTTCGGCTCTGGGGGGGGGCGAAAAAACAGCCACTGAACTCGGCGTGCCCCTACTCGGGTCAGTGCCCTTAGAAATGGATGTTCGCCAAGGGGGAGACCAAGGCATCCCCATTGTGGTGTCTCACCCTGAATCAGCTTCTGCCCAAGCGCTGACAGCCCTTGCCAAGACAGTCGCCGCCAAAATTTCTGTGGCGGCTTTGACCGCTGTTTAACCGCTACCGTTTTGAGCTGAGATACAAGATCTGAAATGATGCAATCCTTTTCCCTCGGCAACCATTGGAGACGCTGGCTCCGGGGCTGGCAGCAGGTAGATTGGCTGTTGTTTGTTCTGCCGACGCTGCTGATGGCATTTGCCAGCGTGCAAATTGCCAGCACCCAGATCAACCTAGAGCAGACGGCCTATGGCTGGAATCACCTGATTTTGGGATTATTGGGTCTAGCCGTAGCCTTAGGGCTAGCCCGATTCCGCTATGAGCACCTGCTGGAATGGCAGTGGGTGATCTATGGGGTGGTAAATGCAGCCCTGCTGGCGGTGATTTTTATCGGCACTAGCGGCTTGGGTGCGCAGCGCTGGATCTCGCTATTTGGCTTTCATGTCCAGCCGTCAGAATTTGCCAAGGTGGGCTTGATCATTACCCTGGCAGCGATGCTGAGTGCTCCTAATGCCTCTACCCTAGGGGGCGTCTTGCGGGCCTTAGCCGTTGCCGCCGTGCCCTGGAGCTTAGTGTTTGTGCAGCCAGACCTGGGCACCTCCCTCGTTTTTGGGGCAATCACCATTGGCATGCTCTACTGGGCCAACGTTAACCCAGGTTGGCTCGTCCTGATGATTTCCCCGGTGGTGGCAGCGATTGTTTATCACTTTTCCCTACCAATTTGGCTGGTTTGGTCCGTGGGTATGGGCATCGTGGCTTGGGTCAGTTTACCCTGGCGATTACTGAGTACCGTGTTGGCTACCGCTGTCAATTTGGTATCTGGCAAGCTGGGCGAGGTGTTCTGGGGGCTGTTAAAGGATTACCAAAAAGACCGGCTGACGCTCTTTCTGGATCCCGACCTTGATCCCTTAGGCGGGGGATATCATTTGATTCAATCCCGCATTGCAATTGGGGCAGGCAAGCTATTTGGGCGCGGTTTACACCAAGGCACCCAAACCCAACTCAGCTTTATTCCTGAACAGCACACGGATTTTATTTTCTCTGCTATCGGCGAAGAGTGGGGATTTTTGGGGGCGATCGCGGTGTTGCTGATCTTCTGGCTCATTTTTCTGCGGCTGGTGATTATTGCCCAAAATGCCAAGGATAACTTTGGGTCTCTACTGGCCGTAGGCGTTCTATCAATGGTGTTTTTCCAGGTCATCGTCAATATCAGCATGACCATCGGTCTGGCTCCAGTGACCGGCATTCCCCTACCCTGGATCAGCTATGGGCGATCGGCCATGCTGTCTAATTTCATTGCTTTGGGCATTGTGGAATCGGTCGCAAACTATCGCCATCGGTTGCGGTTTAAGGATCCCTAAGTTTGTGCTACAAGAATGAACATTAGCAACATTTAAGGTCATTACTAAAATCATGCTTTTTCCAGGTACAGCGGTTCGGGTCGTCAACTTAGATGACACCTACTATGGGTTTCAGGGACAAGTGCAGCGGGTATCGGACGGCAAGGTTGCCGTTTTGTTTGAGGGGGGTAACTGGGACAAGCTGATCACCTTTACAGCGAAAGAACTTGAGGCCATTGACACCTCTCGCCGTAGCAAAAAGTAGTCGCCGTGAAACTTCAGCGCCACCATTAGAGGACTGGCCATGCCCCTGGGATTACCCTTTGCCCCGACCGCCCGCCAGACCGACCACATTGCCGAGGTGGTCGAGACCACCACCACCGAATTTCTAGCCCAGTGCTTGGATCCCCAGTCCTTAGACTTCGCCCAAATGCCCCCGTTTGGCAGTTGGGTACAGGCGGTAGACGAGGTCTCTGGCAATACCATCTACGGGGTTGTCTATTACGCCACCACCAGTCCCGTAGACTCGGTGCATCGGGCGACAGCAACGCCATTTTGCGTGCGCTGGTGGAGACGGGTTACACCGGTACGGCGCTATTGCCCATCGTCGATGCTCCGGCCGTAGCCGCAGCCATGCAGGCGGGCGTCGGCGCTACTATCCAGACCACATTGGGCGGCCAGCTCGATCCAAAACGTTTTACGCCCCTGCCTGTCGACGCTTATGTAAAATTACTCTCGGACGGCCATTTTGTCAGCGAGTCGCACGGCTGGCCCTGGGATGCGGGCGACAGCGCGCTGCTGCAAGTTGGCGGCATCACCGTGGTTGCCACCAGCCGGCCGGTGAGCCTTTACGATCGCTCGCTCTTCTACGCCCACGGCCAGGACCCGCAGCGTTTTGATGCTGTGGTCGTGAAATCACCCCATTGCCAGAAACACATGTTTGCCGATTGGGCGGCGCAAATGCTCAACG
>JAAUQE010000160.1 GCA_012032425.1 Leptolyngbya sp. RL_3_1
GTGGTGGGGTGGGCAGTCGGATCTTTCTGGGGGCGGGGTGGGCTATGTAGCCTGGGAAGGGACCCAGCATTTCCCCCTACAAAAGCGATTGCCCAACCAAACGCCGATCGGTCCAGCGGCAACGGTGGCATTGATTGGGGATGCCAAGGAAATGCAGCCCCAGTGGGTGCGGGGCTGTTATTTTCGCGGCTACGGCCCCTCGCTGATGCTGGGGGTGGGCGTGGCGCTACCGTTGCTGAATGAGGCGATCGCCACCCACTGCGCCGTCCAGGATAAGGATTTGGTCGCGCCAGTGATGGATTTTGCCATCCCTCGTCGGGTGCGGCCCACCTTTGGCTTAGTCAGCTACGCCCAGCTCAAGTCCGGCCATGTGACGTTGAATGGCCAAAAAGTGCGGACAGCGCCTCTAGCCAGCCTGTATTTGGCCGGACAGGTGGCCACCACCTTGCAGCACTGGATTCAAGCCGGATCCTTTGAGCTGACGGAGCCCGTAGCCCCCTTACCTCAGGACCGGGCATTTTTGTCTCAGGATGCCTGGAATACCAATACGCGGATGAGCCATTGATGAGGCGTTAGGGTGGAGCTATTTCCGCGCCCTTGAGTCCTCTTGAGTCCTAGGGAGATGGGGGCGATAGAGGCACTCAGCATCTTAACTTTTGCTGCGATCGCCCTGGCTTCTGTAGCGATCGATTACAGCTGCTCAGCCACCGATAAAAAGCCATGCTAGCTTGATCCTCAAACGCAGGGTTCCCTTGGGGGCTCTCATGTAATCGAGGATCGTTGCCATGCCCCTTCATCCGCCGCCGCCCCCCTCTATTTCTCCCCGTCAGATGACTCTGATGCGGATCGTGGCCGCCATGGCTTGGAGTGATGGCAATCTTGCTGAGGAAGAGGTGGCCCTGATGCTGGATCGCTTTAGTGGTCTATTCGCGATCGATCCGCAGCAAAAAGCGGACCTACAGAAAGAACTGCGGGATTATATGATGCAAAACATCCCCCTAGAGGAGTTGATCCCCCACCTAGCCAGCGCCACTGAACGGGAGCTAGTGCTGCGCTTAGGTTATGAGGTGATTAGCGCGAGTGCCCTGACCCCAGACCAAGCCTTGATTAATGATGCTGAGGCCGCTGCCTATCAGAAGCTCGTGACGCTTTTGGATTTACCCCCAGAGGTGGTGCAGCGGGTTGAGATGGAATCGGCAACAGCCTCTCAAACGGGCTCGGTGGTGGACAATATGGCCGATCATCTCCAGCAGTTTTTCGCCAACTAACGCCACCCTTCCCGGTAGGGACAAGGCATTGCCTTGTCCCTAACGCATATCAATTTCCCAAGCTATTGAATTTACGATCCTTAGGGCTTTGGCCACAATATCCCTTGAGCCACAAAGCCCTAAGCGGCGAGCAAATGGTCAGAGGGGTCTAATCGTTGGGCGATCGCCTTCGCTGACTGGGCAGCCTTACCCGAAAGTATGCGATCGCCTCCCTCCGATATCTTCAGGGCTTCACAGCCCGGTGGGGCGGGAAAAACGCCGGCCAGCTTAGCCGCCACGGTGGGCGGCGCTTCAAACAATAAACAAACAAAGCCGTTGGTGTCGTACTGCTCCATTAATCTGGCCTGAAGCTCAAACAGCCGCACCGCCACCATGGGGTACACCGGACGCGGCACCCCCAGCAAAACCCAACCTTTCTTTTCCTTAGCACGGCGAAAGCGAATGCTTTCCCAGGCGGGCGGCACCATGGGAGGGTTGGCCGTGGCTAGGTTAGATGAGGTCATCACGATGGCGTGCAACTAGTACAAATCTATTGTAATTCACTCGTATTGGTTCGTCCAGACCCCCATCCCCTCATTCACCCGCCCGTGGCAGTGGGTGAGGGATGGGGGGCTAGGGGGATGAGGGAGCGCGGGGGATATGATTTCCGCGCTATTCCCTTTGTATCGGCTATCCCTGCGGTACGCCCGCGCCTTCATCAATGGGCTCGGCTTCAGCGGGCAGTTCCTCTGACGGGACTGCGGGTGCCGTCTCAGGTGCGACCGCGCCACCAACGGGGGCCACGGGCTGGTTCATCTCGCCGTGGATGACTTCGGAAATGCGGCGAATTAATTCGCTGGCTCGGCCATCGTTATGGGGGCGTTGAATCAATGTGGCGAGGATGTAGCGCTTGCCGTTGGGGGCATCTACGAGGGCCACATCCCCGAGCAGCGTGCCGATATCGCCTGTTTTATTGAAAACCAAAGCTTCATCATCGGCCACCCCGCCGGGAATCAAGTCGCGGCTGTAGGTGCGCTGCATGATTCCCAGGAGCCGATCGCGCGATCGCAAGGTCAACAAATCGCCTTGCTCCACCAGGGCCATGATCCGCACCAAGTCTTGGGCACTGGTGGTGTTGGTGCCTTCTAGGTCCGGTAGAGGATTACGCAGCACCGTAGCGGTCAAGCCCCAATCCTGAAACTGCTGGTTTAAGGACTGATTACCCCCCAGCAGATCAATCATCATTTGGGTGGCGGTGTTATCGCTTTGGGTCATCATTTGGGTGGCCACCTCTAGAGCGGTGAAGCGGGTCCCCGGCGCTGCGGTTTGCAGGTCGCCTGAACCGCCGACAATCTGCTGCTCCTGTAGCACGATCCCCTGCTCAAGGGTAATCTGACCATTATCGACCGCGTCTAAGAAGGCCACCAGAATGGGCAGCTTAATGGTGCTAGCCGCCGCGATGGCTCCCGCCCCGTTGACATCGACGTAATTGCCGGTGTCCAGGTCAAGGGCAAAGGTAGCCTGGGCTAAACCAGGGGCAAGGGCCTCTAGCTCTAGCAGGGTATTTTCTAAATAGGTGAGTTCATCGGCGAGGGGCAGCGGCGCGTCTACTGTGGACAAGCGGCGCTGGTTACCCAGGTTAGTCCCTGGTACGGCGACCTCCTCTGGTGAGGGAGTATCGGCGGTCGTCCCTGACCTTTCGGGATTGAGGACCGACAGCAGGGTACCGGCAATGGCCGCTAGCCCTACCCCACAAATCAGCAGCCGAACGCCATACAGGATCGGACGGGGCGCACTGCGGTGCGGTCGGCGGCGAGCGGGCGATCGCCGCTGGGATGGTGGTTGAGGCAGTTTAGTTGGCGCGTCGTTAACACCTGACGGCGTTGACCACACCGGGCGCTGCCGCAACGGTGTCACCTTATTGGCGGGGGAACGATTGACGATGGGCTGGGGCTGAGCGCGCCCAGTCGGCCCTCGCCCTCCAGCAGGATTTGGCTGGGCACCCGTCACAATTACAGAAGGTTGGGGAATGGATGGGGGCCTTGGCGAGGCAGGCTTCCCCTGGGGAACAACAGGTGACGAGACCGGCGCTGTCGCTGGGGATGCTGAAGGCTGAGCAACGGGTGTTTGGGGCTGCACCCATTGCCGCCATCGCCGTCGAGCCGAACGATTGGCGCGGTTGGGGGAAGCCTGGGCAGCTGGCCCAGCGCGATTCAGGCCCGTGCCATCCGGTTGCGGGTACCTTGGCAGGCTGCTGCCCGGTCTCCCCGTCTCCCCATTGCCAGACGAGGGCGGGGAATAGCGGCGAAACGGCCCGCTGCCGTTATGCGCGTGATTATCGGACTCAGCCATGACCCATATATCCCAATTGCACAATCATCCAATCCGGTCTGACACCGTCGGGCCTTCAGGGCTAGCGGCGGGCTCGGCACCGCTGTCCAAGGCCCAGGCCATCTGCCTGAAAATTCCCCTAAGCATAGCTAATTCTTGATCTGTGGGAGCAGCTCGATTAAAGAAACGCCGAAACTTTTCCATCCGGCTGGCGCTGGTGTGGGGATACAGGTATTCAATCCGCAGCAGCAGCGCCTCTAATTGCTGATAAAACCCCTCCATTTGACCGATGGCAGTGGGCACGGCGGCTGTCATCGCGGCGGCTGCGACAGAGGACTGGACGGCGGAGGACTGGACGGCAGAGGACGATGCAGGCAAGGGTGACGCCGCTCGCCCCTGGGCAAATCGGGCTAGTTCGTAGCAACAGACGGCGACGGCCTGGGCCAAGTTGAGAGAAGCGTATTCAGGGTTACTGGGAATCCCCACAAATCGCTGGGCGTAGTTGAGTTCAGCCGTGCTGAGGCCCCGGTCTTCTGGGCCAAAAACCAGGGCGGTGTTGAGGGGAACTGAGGCGGCTGGATCAACACATAGCCAGGGGAGGGCGACTTCTGGCAGTTCTAAGGGCGTCTCTGGTGGGCGGGGGCGGGCGGTGGTGGCGATCGCCCGATGACAATCAGCCAGGGCCTCCGGCAGGGTCGATACAACCCGTGCCGCCTCTAACAACGGCAGCGCATGCACCGCCATCCGCCGCGCCGCTGCCCCTAAAGGATTGCATTGGGGATCGACCAGCACCAACTGGGTCAGCCCCATATTGGCCATTACCCGCGCCACAGAACCCACATTGAGGGGGCCAGCTGGAGCCACCAAAATGATGCGAATGGCACTGAGGGAAGGATGGAACATGGCAACAACCGCGCTTCGCGCTCGTTCGTGACTAAACTAGGCACAACTGCATTTAAGCGTACGCGCAATTCATCTCGATTGATCTATCACCAGACCATGGGACGCCAACGCTCAAAAGCCGACTTACCCACAAAGACTTGCCCAGTTCAGCCGGTTGAGGTGACCAGCCGTCAACAATGGCGAGATTGGCTGGTCACCCACCACCAGCAGACCGACAGCATCTGGCTGGTCACCTACAAGAAGCAAGCGGGCGATGGTCCTGATGGACCGGTCTCCGACCATCGCTATCTCCCCTACGATGCCATTGTCGAAGAGGCCCTGTGCTTCGGGTGGATTGATAGCCTACCCCGCAGACTGGATGCAGACCGCACCATGCTGTTACTCTCCCCCCGTCGCCCCAAAAGTGCCTGGTCTAAACTCAACAAAACGCGGGTCGCTCACCTGATGGATCAGGGTCTGATCACTCCAGCCGGACTCGCAAAAATCGAACAGGCTAAAGCCGATGGCTCCTGGACGTTTTTGGACGATGTGGAGGCGCTGATTATCCCGACGAATCTGGCTGCCGCCCTGGCCCAAAACCCCACCGCCGCCAACTACTTTGACGCCTTTAGCCCCTCGGCGAAAAAGGGAATTTTGCAATGGATCAAGAGCGCCAAGCAAGTCGCTACCCGCCAAAAGCGCATTGCCAAAACCGTAGAATGCGCGGCTCAAAACCTTAAAGCCAATGGCTGAGGCGGGCCGGAGTCTCCTTTCCTTATCCCGTGCTCAGGCTAAAACAATGCAGTGCTGCTTGCGTAACTGAATCGCCTGCTGGTAGTCATTCACGGCCCCTTCGGCATCTTGGGTTGCCGCCCGAGCTTGGGCGCGGCTGAGGTAGGCTTCAGCCAAGTTCACATCCAGCTCTAGGGCACGGCTAAAGTCATCAATGGCGGCTTCGGCATCTCCCAATTGATAGCGGGCATTACCTCGGTTGCTGTAGGCCGCCGCGTAGGTGGGGTCCCGTTCTAAGGCCGCATTAAAATCAGCGATCGCCGCTTCATAATGGCCCCGCTGACAGCAGACCAACCCCCGATTGTTGTAGGTACGGGCTTTTGCTGGGTCTAATTCTAAGGCCATGGTGTAATCCGAGATAGCGCCATCAGCATCCCCCAGTTCCGCTCGGAGGGTGCCTCGGTTGTTGTACAGTTCTGCCATGCGCAGCGGCAAGGCCAGGGTTTTTTCATAGCTTTGGGCGATACCGGACAAGGTGGGAGAGGCATCGGCTTGATAGCCCTGCCACAGCGGCACGAGGGTCATCACCCGCTTGTAGTCCGATAGAGCCCCTTTGGTATCGCCGAGCTTATGGCGTAACATCCCTCGGTTACCGTAGGCTTCTACCATGACGGGGTTGAGTTCTAGGGCTTGGTTCATATCGGCGATCGCCTGATAGAAGTTGCCCAGTTCCACATAGGCCAACCCCCGGCTGTGATAGGCATCGGCCAGGGTGCTGTCGCAGGATAACGCCTCGTTGAAGTCCTTAATCGCTTTGCGAGGGTGCTCCATTTGCAGTTGAGCATAGCCCCGCCACAGGTAAAGCTTGGCAAAGCGGGGATGATGGTGAATGGCTTGGCTGAAATCTGTAATCGCTGTCCCATAGCGATTTTGCTCTAAATAGGCGAGACCGCGACTCCCGTAGGCTTTGGCCGAGGTCGGTTGGAGTTGGAGGGCACAGTCAAAATCGGCAATTGCGTAGTCAAACTGCCCCTGCTGCCGGTACAAATTACCCCGGTTGATGTAGGCGTTGAAGTACTGGCCATTGAGCTGTAGCGCTCTAGAGAAATCAGCGATCGCGGCGTCTATATTGCCCAGATCATCATGGGCACAGCCGCGATTGTAATAAGCCTTATCGTAGTTTGGCTCTAGACGCAGCACCTGATCAAACAGGGTAATCGCCTCCGTGGGTTGGCCCCGACGGGCTCGGTCAATGGCTTCGTTGAGTAATACTTTCCAATGCATAGAAGTCATCACCCTAGGCAGGCCCCTCAAATAGACAGTCGCACCTGATCGCCGCTGCTGCCAATCCCTCAGGCTCGGGACGAACTTGCTGATCCCTCACAGCCCCTGACGAAACGATGCGGCATAAGTTCAGCACTGCCTCAGGGCAGAAGCACAATCATGGCAGTGACGAAACCACGGAGAGGAATTCCTGATGTCCGGGCTTTTTTAACAACAGCAACGCCACACCCATTGAGGGGTGACGAACCATAAGACTCGCTATATGCGTAAATTTAGCGAGTTTGGTCCCCTGGCGGCGATCGCCCCCGTGAGATTCACTCAATCTTTAAATACGATCCCCAATTCCCCCTAAATTGCGAAGTTGTGATGAAGATCGGTTTAGGGGGTTTCCAGGAGTTTTTGGGCCAACTGATTGTGGGTTTCCACTAGGTCTGACAAGTCTCGGGTCAGCAAAACCCCTGCGGCCACCACCGGCTTACCGTTGATAAAGCTGTAATCCACCCGATCCACTTGGCAAAAAATCAGGGCCGCCACCGGATCATGGTGGGCTCCTGCCAAGGCGGGGCGATCCAGATTAATCGCAATAAAGTCTGCCGCCATCCCCGCTGCGAGGGAACCAATGTCTGGTCGCCCCAAGACTTCCGCGCCGCCACGGGTGGCGATCCACAGCGCCTCGCGGGCGGTCAGGGCAGCAGGGTCTTCTTCCTTGACGCGGGCTAGCAGGAGGGCCATGCGGGCCTCTTGCAGTAGGTGACTGGTGTCGTTGGAGGCGGAGCCATCCACCCCCAGCCCGACGGGCACCTGGTGATCGAGCAGCTTGCGGAGGGGGGCAATGCCGCTGGCCAAGCGCATGTTGCTACAGGGGCAATGGGCCACCCCGGTGCCGGTACGGGCAAATTGGGCGATGGCGCGATCGCTCAGCTTCACGCAATGGGCATGCCAAACATCCTCCCCCAGCCAGCCCACGGACTCGGCGTAATCCTCGGGGGTTTGCCCAAACTTTTCGAGGCTGTAGGCAATATCGTTGTTGTTCTCAGCCAGATGGGTATGGAGCTGCACATTGGCATAGACGCGTGCCAATGTGGCCGACTCTCGCATCAGGTCTGGGGTCACTGAAAACGGCGAAGTGGGGGCGAGCACAATTCGGACCATGGCGTAAGGGTCTGGATCGTGATAAGTCTCGATCAAGCGCTGGGAGTCTTGCAGCACAAATGCCTCCGACTCGATCACCGAGTCGGGCGGCAGGCCCCCTTGGCTTTGGCCGACGGTGAGACTGCCGCGACAGGCATGGAACCGTAACCCCATGGCCTGCACCGCCCGAATCTCGACATCGAGGGTGCAGTCATTGGGAAAGAGGTAATGGTGATCGCTGGCCGTCGTGCAGCCCGAGAGCATCAGCTCTGCCGCCGCCATCTGAGCCCCGATCGCCAGCATCTCCGCCGTCAGGTTAGACCAGATCGGATAGAGGGTGTTGAGCCAGCCAAATAGCTCCTGGTTTTGGGCCGCAGGAATGGCTCGCGTTAGGGTCTGGAAAAAATGATGGTGGGTATTGACCAGACCCGGTAAAACGATGTGGCGATCGCCCAGATCCAAAATCTCGTCAGCCGTCTCTCTGGCGTTGGGGGGCAACTCGTCCATCGTGCCCACCTGCTCAATCACCTGGTCTCGAATCAGCATCGCCCCATGGCGAATTTCCCGCCGCTCATCGTCCATGGTGACCAAGGTGTGGATATTGGTAACGAGCAGCACGGCCATAACTTCAAAACCCGCAAGAGGACCCGCCCATTGTCTAATGACTGGTAGAAAATGAGCACATCAAAACCCGAAATTCTGACCTGAGACCATGACCTTATCTCCTTTCACGCTCCAGTTTGAGCACCAGGCCGAGCTGATCCGAGCCGACCTCTCCGCTGTCCGGCAAATTGGCCCGCACCTGTGGCTGGGCTGTGATGAAACCGCCACCCTAGAGCGCCTCACCCTGACCGGCAAGACGGCGAGCGAGCATCACCAGTTTGCCATTGGCAATTTTTTGCCCTTGCCGAATGGTGCTGAGCAAGAGGTGGATGTGGAGGGGCTGGCCTATGGCGATGGCTATCTCTGGTTTGTGGGCTCCCACAGCCTCAAGCGCCGCGCCGCCAAACCCGAGAACGCGACCGACAAAAACCTGAAGCGGCTGAGTCAACTCGTGCATGAGGCCAACCGCTACACCCTCGGTCGCATTCCCCCTGGTGAATGGCGAACTCTGGCCCCAATGTCCCCACCCTGACAAACCGGGGGAGATTTTGACGGCGGCCCAACTGGAGCGCAAAAAAGACGGCAATCACCTCACCCGCGCCCTGGCAAAAGACGACCATTTGGGCGCATTTCTAAAAGCCCCCATTCCGGGGAAAGATAACGGCTTTGATATCGAGGGGTTGGCCCTGCTGGGCGATCGCCTGTTCGTTGGTTTACGGGGGCCGGTGCTGCGGGGCTGGGCAATGCTCCTAGAAATCCAGCCGGAGTTGGATGAACCCGGTGTGTTGAAGCTTAAAAAGCTAGCGGGCAAGCAGCGCTACCGCAAGCATTTTCTCAACCTCAATGGTTTGGGCATCCGGGACCTCTGTCCCTGGGGCGACCAGTTGTTGATCCTGGCCGGTCCCACCATGGACCTGAGTGGGTCGGTGCGGTTGTTTCAACTCCCCCAAGCGGCCCTCACCGCCAGCGAAACCCTGCTGGAACCGACTTTGGTGGCTGAGATGCCCTACGGGGAAGGGTGCGATCGCCCCGAGGGCATTACCCTATTGACGGATCACCCGGATCAACTGCTAGTGGTGTACGATGCCCCCGCCCCAGAGCGGTTGGTGGGCGCTGGCGGCATTCGGGCGGAGCGGTTGTCGCTATTGTCTTGAGGAAGGATCAACTCAAAGTTCAACAACAGGGCGTATGCCGCAAGGCGGGACATTGTCCTACATTTCCGGGATGACGAAATCCGGCCAGTTCACCGTCGCCACCCTGCCAGAGCCTCCCCCACCAGGGTCATTAATGAGTTGGGCCACCCGCACCAGATCGGCAAAATGGGTGGGTTTGAGCCCTGTGATCTGTTGAATCGTCTGGATGCGTTCTGTATTCCGTTGCCTGTTCATGATTTTAGAAAGGTCTTGAGAACAGCCAGCCAGACCTCCACCCCAAACGCTTGGCATTCAAGATTGGGACATCGACCATACAAA
>JAAUQE010000353.1 GCA_012032425.1 Leptolyngbya sp. RL_3_1
AAAGCGTCAAGATCGATCTCCACATTGTGCCTGGCCTCAATATGGTTCACTGCCTTTTGGATCATGGTGAGGTTGCGCAAGCCCAAAAAGTCCATCTTTAATAGACCAATGGCTTCCACATCTTCCATGTAGTATTGGGTGATCACCGCGCCGTCGTTGTTGCGCTGTAAGGGCACGATGGTGTCCAGGGGATGCTCAGAGATCACCACCCCTGCGGCGTGCATGCCAAAGGTTTTGTTGGTCCCTTCAATGGTGATGGCTGTGTCAATCCAGCGTTGAAACGTCACCCCCCGTGCCGGGAATCAACTCGCCGCTGTCGTATTTTTCTTTAAAAGCTGGCACGGGCGTATCGTCTGAGATCATCACCTTGAGCTTGGTGGGTTTGCCCCGGGCGACGGGGATCAGCTTAGCGAGCTTGTCGGACTCATTGTAGGGAATATCTAACACGCGGGCCACGTCCTTCAGCACCGCTTTAGAGGTCATGCGGTTAAAGGTGATGATTTGCGCTACGTGGTCAGTGCCGTATTTTTCGGTGACGTATTTGATCACGTCTTCACGGCGTTCAATGCAAAAGTCCGTATCCACATCCGGCATAGACTTACGTTCGGGGTTTAGGAAACGCTCGAATAGCAGGCCATAATGCACGGGATCGATATTGGTGATTCCCATTGCATAGGCAACAATTGAGCCCGCCGCTGAGCCCCGCCCCGGCCCCACCGGAATATTCTGATCTCGCGCATATTTGATGTAATCCCACACCACCAAGAAATAGGCCGCAAAACCCATCTTGTGCATCATGTCGATCTCATATTCCATGCGATCGCGATACTCCTGGCTCAGCTCATCGTAGTTATTGAGCTTGAAGCGTTCAACAATGCCATCGCGGGCCACCTTGGACATGTAAGTCTCATTGGTATAGCCCTCGGGAATGGGGTAATCGGGGATGCGGGCTCACCGAGAATGCTGTAGTCCTCAACTTTGTCGGCGACGGTAACGGTGGTGGCGATCGCCTCATCCACCACATCCTGGGGCAAATGATCCCGGAACAGCTGGGCCATCTCCTCCGCCGACTTCAAATACTCCGTACCGCTGTAGCGCAGGCGCTTCTCCTCGGTCAGCAGCTTGCCCGTCTGAATACAGAGCAGGGCATCGTGAGCTTCCACATCTTGGCAGGAGATGAAGTGGGAGTCATTGGTCGCCACGATCTGGATATCCAGCTCCCGCGCAATCTTAACCAGCTCCACGTTGACAACCCGATCCTCGGGCGACCCATGGTCCTGAATTTCGATGTAATAGTCCTCGCCTAGCAAGTCCTTATACCAGCGAGCCACCTGGCGAGCCACATCGGGCTTGTTCTGCAAAATCGCCTGGGGAATCTCGCCGCCCAGGCAGGCGCTAGTGATAATCAGCCCCTCGTGGTACTGCTCCAGCAGGCCCTTGTCGATGCAGGGTCGAGAAAAAATACCGCTGCCTTTGACGCCCTTGAGATGAGATACCGTAGTCAATTTGACGAGGTTTTTATAGCCCTGATCATTCTTAGCCAGGGTCACTTGGTGGTACTTCTTAACCCGCTTCGGCGTACTCTCAATGTCCCCATTGATGATGTACATCTCATTGCCGATGATCGGTTTGATGCCCTTGGCCTTGCAGACCTTAATCAGCTCGATCGCCCCATACATGACGCCATGGTCCGTGAGGGCGATCGCGGGCATCCCCAGGGCGATCGCCTGGTCCACCAGGGGCGGTAGCTGACTGGCTCCATCCAAAAGGCTGTAATCGCTGTGAATATGGAGACCAACGAAGGACATAGCAAAATCCGCGAAGAACGGTCAGGGCCAACACTAAATATAGCGCTTCGCTTAGTCCCCCGACGTCAAATCACACCAGAATTAATCACACTGGAATGATTTAGTAGTCATCTAGGCAGGCCGTCAGTGCGAGCTTGACTTCCAGGGCAGAACTGGGGCGATCGCTCGCATTCTCCGCCAACAGCCGCTGAATCAACGCAGCTAACTTCGGCGTCACCTTCGGCAGCTTCTCCAAATCCAACTCCCCCGTGCCCATGGGACCGGTATAAAATTCAAAGGGGCTGCGCCGACTGAGCAAAAACAGCAGCGTTGCCCCCACCGAAAATAAATCTGACGCAATGCAGGGATTTCCCGCTTCTTGCTCTGGGGCAGTAAAGCCCTCTGCCGCAATGCGGGTTCCCATGGGACCGGCAGGGCTTTCACCGCACCAAAGTCCACCACCACAATGCGGCCATCGCGGTACTGACGCAGCAAATTAGCTGGCTTAATATCCCGGTGCAAAATCGGGGATGTTGCTTATGCAAATGGTGCAGCACTTCACAGACCTGCCGCATCCATTCCAACACCTGTGCGGGAGCCGCTACGCCGGTCTGGGCAAGATACTGCTCCAGGTTTTGCCCATGGACCAGTTCCATGACCAAATAAGACCGCTCCGCTTCAGAAAACGAATCCAAAAACTTGGGAATGCCGGGATGGTCCATCTGCTGGAGCACTTGGGCTTCGCGCTCAAATAGCTCGATCGCCTTGGGTAAACTGGCCATCTCCGGATTGAGCTGCTTGACCACCACTAAACGCTGCCCCGGGGTCAAATCAGCAGCCTCAGCATTTCCCCCAGGCCCATTCTCTGGCGACTTCCAAGCCAAAAATGTCGTTCCCATCCCCCCCTGGGCCAAGAGGCGCAGTAGCTTGTAATGCCGCACCGAGCGAATCACCCGCACGGGATGGCCACAGTGAATGCAGAGCAGGTTCCCTACCTGGTTGCCGCTGTGATCACAGGTGGCGGGCGATCGCCCCTGGGTCCGGCCAAAACGCTGCACCGCTACGGACTCAGGCAAAGCCGTTACACTTGCCTCGGCAGCCCTAGCCCTATTTCCAGCCCTACCCTCCGCTGCTGCGGGAGCTGAAGCCGCAGCGCGACCTGGGTTGAGCTCCGACTGAGCCGGACGGCGATCGCCAAGGTAAACCTTCATCACTGGCCCCTTGGGGGCCAACTGGACAGTGGCACCATCGGGCAGGAGCGCCTCGGACACCGGCTGACCATTCAAAAATGTTCCATTCTTGCCGTGGCTTACTAGCTTCCACTGCACTGGACCCTGGCTGCCATGGGCGGAAGATTTAACCGGGCGCAGCTCAAAATGCCGCCGCGACACATGGGAATTACGCACTACCACATGGTTACTCAGGGAACGCCCA
>JAAUQE010000354.1 GCA_012032425.1 Leptolyngbya sp. RL_3_1
CCTTCGAGAATCACAACTCCGCTGACATTTACAGCTACGATCCCGCCACGGGCGAGAGCCGCTATGAGCGCCACCTGTTTAGCCAGGGGTGGGCAGCCGATGGTGGCGGATGGGTTGCTGTATTGGCCTTTTGAGGATCCCAGATTCTCGGCGGATCGGGGGGAATACATGGTCACCAATGGGGAGGACTGGCGGTGGCACATTCTCCCTGAGGGTCAGGCTTTCCATGTCCATGCCATGGCGGCAGTGGGAGAGACGTTATTTGCCGGGACCGGGGCCTGGGCGGGGCGGCTGCAAACATCCCCAGACAGCGGCCAAACCTGGGCGGTGGTTTACGAGTACCCGACGCCAAATCGCCAAGTCAGCCGCATTACCAATCTGACTGTCATGGATGGGCAGCTCTACGCGGGGGTGACCGCCCTCCACGAAACCCAGCCGAAGGTGCTGCGGTGGCAGCAAGATACCCTGAAACCGATCGCCGGTTGGCCCCAGGGCAAGCGAGTTGATGGTCTCACCGCCTATGGGGGCTGGCTCTATGGCATCAACACCAACCCCGATGACAGCACGGCAGTCTGGCGTGCCCAGGGGGAGCAAGCAGAGCCGGTATCAGGGTTAGACGGCTATCGCATCCGGGCCTTTGCTGCGGGTGAGGATGCCTTGTGGGCCGTAAGCAGTCACCAGGGTGGCGGCTTTCTCTGGCATAGCTCAGATGGCATGGTCTGGACGGTAGTCCATGAATTCAACACAGCGCGTCCCTTGGATGTGGCCGTTTATGGTGGGCAGGTCTATGTCGGGGCCGAGGGGGATGACGGGCAGGGGGTCTTGTTGGGACCGACGGTGCCTGCTGCCACGGGTGAACCGTTGCCCATGCGCCAGTGATCACAGACAACAACGCTTGCTGCGCCCCAGTTGCAGCAGCGATTAGCGGCCCTGAATGAGGCGATGGGCGATCGCGCCAGTTACAGCAACGGCAACAGCCAAGATGCCCTCTCAGAGATCCTCAAACCCCTTGCCTTAACGGGCATGGCGGAAGTGGGGGAAGCGCTCTCGCAACAGTTAAACCGTGCGCGCCCCCAGGACAGGGCCAAGCTCTTTGAAGGCAAAGTGTCACAACCGGCAACGGATGTAATGCAGTGGTATTTGCTTTGGGCGATCGGCCTCAACGGCCATGGCCAAGTTCCGGTGGAACTGCTGAAAACCCCTTGGACCATACCCAGCAACACCATGGAAAAGTATTGGCAACCCGCCCCAGCCGCCGCTTGGACCATGGCCCAACTGGGGCAAGCCGATGCTGCCACCCTCAGCGCGTTAATTGACCGGCTGAGCTTTACAGATGACCCGCTTTGGCTGAAGGGGGATTTTGTCGGTGCGTTGACGGCTTTGACCGGGGAACCGTTTGGCTATGACTTAGCCGCTTGGCAGACCTGGTGGAGCCAGCAGGCTCACTCTTGGAATTCTCACAAAAAACTCAGCTTTACAACCGATGTTGTTTGTTTAGTACTCAATGGCGGAATTAACCCAATCATTACAAACCCAAGGCAAGGCAAGGGGCTTAAGCCCCTTGTTCAAGGCTAAGGCTATTTAAGCCGCCGAGGACTAGATGCCTAAAAGTTAGATGCCTAGAAGCAAGAATGGGCTGAGCTTTAAGGCCCCTGGACAAGCGATGGACCAGTTGTTTCCCCTTTTTATCTAAACACTCACCGCGATGCTCACAACGACTATTACCTGGGCCTTACTGGCCAGCTACGGATTTTTTATCTATCGCGTGGTGCAAAAGACCACGCCCAACAAGGTTTCGGCCCTGGCGTTTTTTGGCGGCCAGTCCCAAGGGGGCCAAGCGCCGGGGATGTGGCTGCTGGTCTCCAGCGCGGCGATCTCCTGGATTTTTGCCAAGTCCATCGATAATGCCGCCAGCCTCGGCAATGCCTTTGGCATCTGGGGCGGGCTGGGCTATTCGATTTATTACTTGAGTTTTGTCACCGCCGCGATCGCCCTCTATTTCATTCGCACCCGAGGGGGGCATCGCTCCATCCCAGAATTTCTGGTGAGTAAGTACGGCACCGTCTGTGCTCGGTTGTTTTGCTGGCGATCGCATCCGGCTGATCAACGAGGTGTGGTCCAACACCAAGGTGTTTTCCCTTTACTTTGGCCCCGAAGGCAGCGGCGGTTACTGGCTGGCGGCGCTGGTGGTGACCGCGTTCACGGTTTACTACAGTTTGCTGGGGGGATTGCGCAGCAGCTTGCTCACTGACGGGGCGCAAATGCTGCTGGCGGCGGTGTTGCTGGTGGTGATTTTGTCGGTGTTGGGACCGGGGCTGATCGCCCAGGGCATTCCCGCAGTGGATGGCGATACGCGGCTGGCGGGCCTCACCTTCTGCGGCTTGGCCTTCGTGCAGATTTTCAGCTATCCCTTCCATGATCCGGTGATGACCGATCGCGCCTTCATTACCTCCCCCAAGGTAATGGTGAAGGGGTTTATCTGGGCGGGGGTGATCAGCGGCGGCTTTATTTTTTTGTTTAGCACCGTGGGGCTCTATGCTCGGGCCTTTGGGGTCGAAGGCTCCCCACCCTGAATGTGCCCGCCCTATTTGGCCTACCAATGCTGCTGGTGTTTAACGCGATCATGCTCACCAGTGCCGGGTCCACCCTGGACTCCACCTTTTCGAGCGTGGCCAAATTGGGGGCGCGGGACTGGTTTAACCGCAAGGGTCAACCCACCGAAACCCAGGCGTTCTTGGGGCGGTGGTGGATTGTGGCGATCGCCCTGCTGGGCAACCTACCGCTGCTGAGCATTTACCTGGGGGATCAGGTGGGTCCGGCGATCATTCAGGCCACCACCATCAGCGGCACCATGGTGATGGGGCTGGCTCCGATCTTTTTGTTGGCCTTTGTGCCGGGGCGGCAGTCTCAGCTTCCATCTGTCTTTTTGGCCGGGGCTGACCTTTGGGATCTTGCGGGTGCTGGAAAGTGCCCTCAGCACGGAGATTTTCCCGGCCTGGTTGAATATGGGCGGCGGCAGGTATGCCTTGGATCTGGGCTTGAATATCTATGGTCTATTGATCTGCACGGCGGGTTATCTGCTGGGGGCTGGGTTGAACAGGATGTTCCGGTCTAAGTCTGTGAAGGAAAACCACCCCTAGCTCCTCCCGAAATTAGAAGGGGAGAGCAGGGTGCTTGATGTTGACAAGCTTCAGCCATTGGCGGCGGATAATTTAAGCC